>NZ_JBITMP010000049.1:0-85234 GCF_044466425.1 Nonomuraea sp. NPDC049400 | reverse complement strand
CGCCGATGGTACTGCACTCGGGAGGGTGTGGGAGAGTAGGTCATCGCCGCACAATTCTTGTGAGAGAGGGCCACCCTTCGGGGTGGCCCTCTTTTGCGTTGGCGAGGGTCAGTCCTCCGCCCATACGAGTTCGAAGAGCTTTGGCTTCGGCGGCTTTATCTCCCGGAGCATCGTGTGATCGCCAGTTCGTATGTTCACCCGGAACGTGAGCTCCCGATGCAGATCGCCCGTACCGCATCTCAGGAGCACCTCCGAGGCGTTCAGCCATTGACTCGCGTGGCAGATGCCGGCTTTGTCAGGCAGCAGGAGGGAGAGGCGTACGTCGTGGCGGACCTTCCCGTTCGCGGTGTCGATGGTGACCAGCCGGGCGGGGCGGATGTCGGCGCCGCCCGCGGGGAAGTTTCTGGACACGACTCCCGTGGCCTGCCGCTTCCCGTCGAAGGTCAGGAGGCCGGTGGCTTGGATGACACCGAGCCGGCCCGGCAAGGGGATCTTGGTGGTGCCTGACCTGTCCATATGAGAAAACGATTTCTGGTTCTGGAACATCAACCGCTCACCCGCCCTGTCGAGGCGGATCAGGCTGGCGTCGCGCGGCAACCGCCAGATCGTCCGTCCGTCGGCCACCGTCGCGATGAAGGGGGCCGGCATGGAGTTCTCATCGTCGTCCCCGTCGTCGGCCTCGAACTCGACGTACAGCCACCGGCCGTTGTCCAGCAGCCTCGGCGAAGCGGTGAAATCCGCCATGGCCTACGCGGGCAGGCTCTCGAGTACGGGGCGTACGGTGCCGCTGACGAGGTCGCGGATGACGATCTGATGGTCGGAGGCCCGCTCGTAGGCGATGAGGCGGCCGTCGGCGCTCACGTCGACCGGGTTGCCGCCATCGGCGTCCGTGAGCTCCCAGGTCTTTCCCCCGCGGGTCACCACCCGCCAGTTGGCGCACTCCTCCTGTGGGCCTTCGGCGGCCGCGCTCTCGCAGAGGTACGCGTACGCGGCCGGCCCCTGAGAAGGGCGAGCGCGGTCGGCGGGCTGTGCCGTTCCGGCCGGGTCTCGTGGAATCAGGGCGATCAGCAGCACCGTGAGGGCCCCGGTCGCCAGGACGGAGATCGTGATTGCTCTCCTCATGTCATCCTCCCCATGGAGTTGGATGGGGCGGAGGCCGCCGAGGTTCGGCGATGCCCGGGACAGGAGCGCTACCGGCAGTCAGTAGGGTTGAGGGGTGGATTATCGTGCGGTCGAACGCGCAATCATGGAGCGCGGCGTCGAGTGGGATTTCGAGCCGACGCTCGACAGGATCGCGGCCCTGCTGGACCTGCTCGGCTCGCCGCAGCGGGCGTACCCGGTCATACACATCGCCGGCACCAACGGAAAGACGAGCACGGCGCGGCTCACCGAGGCGCTGCTCAAGGAGCGCAACCTGCGGGTGGGGCGGTTCACCAGCCCTCATCTGGTGTCGGTGCGCGAGCGGATCACCGTGGACGGGGAGCCGCTGAGCGAGGAGCGGTTCGCCGAGGTCTACGAAGAGATCATGCCGTACGTCGAGCTGACCGACAGCCAGGGGCGGCGGCGCATCCAGTTCTTCGAGTTGCTGACCGCCATGGCGTTCGCCGCGTTCGCCGACACGCCGGTCGACGTGGCCGTGATCGAGGCCGGCATGGGCGGGTCATGGGACGCGACGAACGTGGCCGACGGCACCATCTCCGTGATCACGCCCATCTCGCTGGACCACATGGACCGGCTCGGACCTGACATCCCCAGCATCGCGTCCGAGAAGGCAGGCATCATCAAGCCCGGCACGACCACCGTCCTCGCCCAGCAGGAGCTGGCCGCAGCGGAGGTGCTCATGCGGCGCGCCGCGGACGTCGGGGCCGTCGTGGCCCGTGAGGGCCTCGAGTTCGGCGTGCTCAGCCGTGAGGTGGCGATCGGCGGGCAGCTGCTCACGCTGCGCGGGCTCAAGGGCGTCTACGACGAGGTCTACCTGCCGCTCTACGGCGCGCATCAGGCGAGCAACGCCGCCTGCGCGCTGGCCGCCGTCGAGGCGCTGACCGGCGGCGACGACCCGCTCGACGTCGATCTCGTACGTCAGGCGTTCGCGCGGGCCTCCTCGCCCGGGCGGATGGAGATCGTGCGGCGCACGCCGACGGTGGTGATCGACGCGGCGCACAACCCGGGCGGCATGCAGGCGACCCTGGAAGGGCTGCACGAGGCATTCGATTTCGCCAAGGTCATCGGGATCGTCGCGGTCATGCGTGACAAGGACGTCGACGCGCTGCTCGAGCTGCTCGAGCCCGTTCTCGACGAGATCGTCGTCACGCGTAACTCCTCGCCCAGGTCGATGTCGCCGGAGGAGCTGGCGTCCCTGGCTGAGCCGCTGTTCGGCGAGGACCGCGTACACATCGTGGACCGGC
This sequence comes from Nonomuraea sp. NPDC049400, assembly GCF_044466425.1. Lineage (NCBI taxonomy): Bacteria > Bacillati > Actinomycetota > Actinomycetes > Streptosporangiales > Streptosporangiaceae > Nonomuraea > Nonomuraea sp. NPDC049400. The sequence continues at coordinate 82,829 of NZ_JBITMP010000049.1, read as the reverse complement.
TCGACGAGGCCATCGACAAGGGCATCGGCATCGCCGACGCCGAGGGCGAGTTCAGCGGCACGGGCGTGCTCATCACCGGGTCCGTCGTCACGGCGGGCGACGCGCGGCGGCTGCTCAAGGCGGATGGTCCGCGATGAGTTTCCAGGTCACTCCGGGCATGCGCAGATTGGGCGCCAGTGTGCTCGGCATGGAGGCGATCGTGGCGGGGCTGATCACGCCCGTGGCGATCACCGTGGGCGGCGTCGCGCCGGGGCTGGCCGTGACCGCCGGCATCGGTCTCGCGGTGCTGTGCGTGGTCGCGGCGGGCCTGCTGAAGAGGCCTTTCGGTTACGTTCTCGGCAGCGTCGTACAGGTGCTGGCGATCTGCACGGGGTTCCTCGTTCCGATCATGTTCTTCCTTGGCGCGATCTTCACGGCGCTGTGGATTACGGCGATTATCGTCGCTCGCCGTGTCGAGGGCGCTACTTCCCGCTAAAGTCGGCGCATGACCGTCCCCCCGATCCAGCGGTCGGCCGGCCTCAGGTCGCCGTGGCTGCTCGACGTGACGCTCGGGCTGCTCGTCGTGGCCGCGCTGCCGCTGGCCATCGTCACGATCCCCAACACGCTCTCCGTCGTCGCCAAGCTGCTGCCGGGCGACATCGACCAGGTCGGCCTGATGCGCACGCACGGGCTCGCTCTGCCCGCTCTGATGCTGACCGTGCCGCTCGCGGCCGTGGCGCTGCGGCGGGCGCCGGTCGTTCACGTGCTGCTCGGCGGGCTGGCGCTGGTGGCCCTGTCCGACGCCGCCGGTGGCTATGCGGGTTCGGAGCTCGTCGTCGGAGCGGTGCGGGTGCTGCGCGGCGTGGGCGCTGGCCTGGTCGTTCCCGCCACGCTGGCCGCGGTCTGGGCCCGCGGTTCGATGCTACGGGCGTTGTGGGTGGGCGTGTTCAGCCTGAGCCTGCTCGCGGCCCAGGCGCTGGCGCTCTGGCCGCTCGACAAGGCGAGCAGCTGGAAGGTCACGCTGCAGCCGTATCCGATGCTGACGGGGGTCGCCCTGGCGCTGGCGGGCGCGTACGTTCTCGTCTGGATTCTGCTCGGGCGGCCTGACGGACCAGGGCTCGACGACGGGGAGCGGACCCGGCTGCTGCTGGCCGCCGTGCCCGCGGCGGGCATCGCGGTCGTGGGGATCAGCACCGCGACAGAGGGATGGCGGGCCCTGCCGGTGATCCTGCTGGCGGCGCTGGCGGTCGCCGGGCTGCTGGCGCTGGCCTCGATCGGCACGGCCGAGAGCCGCACGCTGGCGTACTCGATGGTGGCGGTCGGCGTCGTGCTGCTCCCCAGCGCGGCCCAGGTGACGCTGGTGGAGATGGGCGGGCTCGGCGGGCCCGGGCTGAAGGGGCTGTGGCTTCCTTACGGCGTGGCAGGGGTGCTCGCCGTGGGCGCTTCTGTCGCGGTGCGGCGGCCGGCACGGGCCCCCGGGCGGTGGCTGGCCCCTCTGGGGCTGCTGGCGATGGTCGTGGGGCTGTGCTCGGTGCGGCTCATGGTGCCGTCCGCTGACGGGCTGGTGCTGGTCGTGCCGTTCTCGCTGCTCGCTGTGGGGGCGGCGGTGGCGCTGACCTCGGCGCTGCAGGAGGTGGGGGTCGGGGCGGCCGTGTTCGGGCTGTCGCTTGGTCTCGCGGGAGTGCTGGCGGGCTTCCTGCTCGGTACGGGTGTGCAGATGGCGATGCTGAGCGGGGTTTCTTCGGCTCAGGAACTGGTCGACAGCTTCGTCGGCGCCCTGCATTCGTGGGCCCTGGTCGGCGGCTTCCTCGTGGTCGTGGTCATCGTGCTGACCGCGGTGACCGCTCGGCGGGGTGCGAAGAATGTTCCTCATGTGCCGTGCGCCGGTCCGGGTGTGCCGGTCGTTGAGGAGGTCGATGAAGGCCAGCCTGCGGAGGCGAGTGCGCCGGAGCCGGTGCCGGTGCCGCCAGGGGGCGCCTTCGACGAGGCGGAGCGGCGGAAGGACGGCGAGGCCGATCCGGTGCCTGCCGTGCCGCCGCAGGGCCATTCGCCCGAGGATGCCGCCTCTTCCTGAGTCCCAGGTGGAACGAGGGCACCGCCTCCTCCTGAGTCCCGAAGCGGAACGAGGGTGGCTGCCTGAGTTCCTGTGCGAAACGAGGGCGCCTGCGCGGGACGGTAAGCTGAGGCCCGAGCCACGGCGACGCGTGGGCCCGTCCCCCGCGAAGCATCCACGCGGCCGGGCGGGGAGCCCGTGACCGCCACCCTCAGTCTGTTCGAAGGAGAACTCCAAGTGTCCGAGCGCACTCTTGTCCTGATCAAGCCCGACGGGGTTAAGCGCGGCCTCATCGGTGACGTGATCTCGCGCGTGGAGCGCAAGGGCCTCAAGGTCGTGGCGATGGACCTGCGCACCCTCGACGCCGACACCGCCAAGGCCCACTACGCCGAGCACTCCGAGCGGCCGTTCTTCGGCGAGCTCGTCGAGTTCATCACCTCGGGGCCGCTCGTCGCCATGGTGCTCGAGGGCCCGCGCGCCGTCGAGGCGTTCCGCGCGCTGGCCGGCGCCACCGACCCGGTCAAGTCGGCGCCCGGCACGATCCGCGGCGACCACGCGCTCGAGATCGGCGAAAACGTCGTCCACGGCTCCGACTCGCCTGAGTCGGCCGCCAGGGAGATCAAGATCTTCTTCCCTGACCGGTTCTAGGCGACCCCGGTTCCCGCTTTCGCGCCCGTGCAGCTTCCCGCTGCGCGGGCGCGCGTTTTTTGTCGGCCGCCCGCCGTATGTTGGCGGTGTCTTGGTGCGCGGGCGCTGATTCGTGGGCAAAGCTGGGCCACGGTTTTGTCGGCTGTTCTCCGTATGGTTGGCAGAGTCTGCACGTGAAGTGGGAAGAGAGATAATCGTGGGAGTGGGCGTTTTGGAGCGTTCCAGCAGGCGGTCGGGTGTTGTGGTGCAATCCGGGCAAAATTGCGGTTGAGGTAGCGGCTGGAGATTTTTGTGGGGCGCGAAGGCTCATTGCGCCCCTCGGTGGGTACGTCACGTTACGATTCGAATTCAATCCGTAGTCATTCGCGACGACGTTACGGAGGGCTCCGTTCCCCATGGGCAGCAAGCTCGCGTTTCTCGGCCGTGACATGGCGGTCGACCTGGGCACCGCCAACACGCTGGTCTACGTGCGCGGCCGGGGCATCGTCCTCAACGAGCCGTCAGTCGTAGCGATCAACACCGCCACCGGCAAGATCGTGGCGGTTGGCATCGAGGCCAAGCGGATGATCGGTCGTACGCCTGGCAACATCGTCGCCGTCCGCCCGCTCAAGGACGGCGTGATCGCTGATTTCGACGTCACCGAACGAATGCTGCGATATTTCATTCAACGGGTGCACCGGCGCCGGCATCTCGCCAAGCCGCGCATCATCATCGCCGTGCCCAGCGGCATCACCAGCGTCGAGCAGCGCGCGGTCAAGGAGGCGGGCTACCAGGCGGGTGCCAGGAAGGTCTACATCGTCGAGGAGCCGATGGCGGCCGCCATCGGGGCCGGTCTGCCGGTGCACGAGCCCACTGGAAACATGGTGGTCGACGTCGGCGGGGGCACCACCGAGGTGGCGATCATCTCGATGGGCGGCGTGGTCACCAGCCAGTCCATCAGGATCGGCGGGGACGAGCTCGACCAGGCGGTGATCACGTTCGCCAAGAAGGAGTTCTCCCTGATGCTCGGCGAGCGCACCGCCGAGGAGATCAAGATCGCCATCGGCTCGGCCTGCGCGGGCGGTGAGGAGTCGCACGCGGAGATCCGCGGGCGTGACCTGGTCAGCGGGCTGCCCAAGACCATCGTCGTGTCGAGCGAGGAGGTCAGGAAGGCGATCGAGGAGCCGGTCAACGCGATCATCGACGCCGTCAAGACCACGCTCGACAAGTGCCCGCCCGAGCTGTCCGGCGACATCATGGACCGCGGCATCGCGCTCACCGGCGGGGGCGCCCTGCTCAAGGGGCTGGACGAGCGGGTCAAGGCCGAGACGGGCATGCCTGTGCACCTCGTCGAAAACGCCCTCGACTCGGTCGCCATCGGTTCCGGCAAGTGTGCTGAGGAGTTCGAAGCGCTCCAGCAGGTCTTGGTGCCGGAGTCGCGACACTGATGAGGGACTCGCGCCGTGCCCGGCTGATCCTCGGAGGGCTGCTGATGGCGGCCCTGATCATCCTGACCGTCGACCACCGCGCCGGCGACAGCTCGCCACTGAGGCCGCTGAAGGCCGCCGCGGCCTCGGTGTTCGGCACGGCTGAGCAGCTCGGTGGCGGGCTGGTGCGGCCCGTCGGAGGGTTCGTACGCGCCATCGCGGGGGCGCCGAGCGCCCAGGAGCGCATCAACGCCCTCAAGGCGGAGAACGCCCGGCTGCGGTCCGAGCTGGTGGCCAGCAGGCTCGACGCGACCCGGTCCAAGGAGCTCAAGCAGCTGCTCGGTCTGGCGGGGACGGCCGGGTTCAAGGTGGTCCCGGCAAACGTGGTCGCCAGGCGCGGGCTGCCGGGCTTCGAGGACGCCGTCCAGATCGACGCGGGCACGAGTGACGGGATCCGGTCCGAGATGACCGTGCTCAACGGCGACGGGCTGGTCGGGCGGGTCCTGCGCGCCTCACCGCACACCTCCACGGTGGTGCTGCTGAGCGATCCCGCCTCGGCCGCCGGGGCGCGGCTGGAGGGCGGCAAGGAGATCGGTGTGGTGCACGGGGTGGGGGAGAACGGGCGGCTCGTCCAGTTCCGGCTCCTCGACTCGACGGCCTCGTTGACCAGGGGTTCGCGGATCGTCAGCTTCGGCTCACAGAACGGCAGCCCCTACGTGCCCGGCGTGCCGATCGGGGTGATCGAGCGGGTGGAGCTGACGCCGGGGGAGCTGACGCGCATCGCGTACGCCCGGCCGTACGCGGACCTGACGGCGCTCGACGTGGTCGGCGTGGTGGTGGAGGCGCCGAAGCGGGGCACCCGTGACGCGGTGCAGCCGGCCAAGGAGGGATCACGATGATCTGGAGGCGGCCCGGCTCGCGGCGCCTGCCGCCGGATGCTCCTGGTGCCGCTGCCTGGAGCTGTGGCGGCCCTCTGGGTGAGTGCAGGGGTGTGGTGGAGCGTTCCAGCGGGTTGGCGTATGCCGCCTGCGTGAGAGGGGTTGTGGCGGCGTCTGGAGGGTGCTGGGCGGCCGGGCTCGGCAGCGAGCGGTCGTCGGTGCGGGGGCACTGGAGACCGGCGGGTCCGGACCGCGCGTCCGGCTCAGGCCGTGCCTGTATGGCTGGACGGTTCATCGGGCGCCGGCAGGCGTTCCTGTGCCCCTGGGCGCAGCGTCGGCCGGCCGCGTGCGCGCCGGGGCGCCGGATGGTGCGGACTTCCCGGGAGGGGGCGCGGTGATCGGCGGGTTGTCCGTGTTGGTGGCCTTGCTGGCTCAGGTCATGCTGGTCAACCGGGTGCCCTTGCCGGGCGGGGGCGCTCCCGATCTGGTGCTGCTGGCGGTGATCGGCGCGGCGCTGGGCCGGGGGGCGCAGTACGGAGCGGTGCTCGGGTTCTGCGCCGGGTTGCTCGTCGACATCATGCCGCCGACCGCTCACCTCGTGGGGCAGTACGCGTTCGTGCTGGCGGTCACCGGCTACGTCGCCGGGCGCGGCGCGGGCGGGCCGGTGACGACCGTCGTGTTGTGCGTACTGATGGCGCCGCTGCTGGCGGCCTTCGTCGTCGGGCTCGTCTCCGATCCCCGGGTGACGATGTCGACGTTGACCGACGGGGTGCCCACCACCGTCGTCTACACACTGCTCGTTTCCCCCATCGTGATCTGGCTGACCACGCGGGGCAGGGAGGCGAGGTTCTCGACATGATCAGGATGCGGGCCAGGCTGCTGGTGTTGCACGTGCTCGTGGTGATGATGCTGGTCGTGCTGGCCGTGCGGCTCTGGCAGGTGCAGGTCGTACGCGGGCGCGAGTTCGTGACGCGGGCGACGGAGACCAGGACGCGGGCCGTGATCGTGCCGGCGGTGCGCGGGCAGATCCTCGACTCGCACGGGCGGCCGCTGGTCCGCAACAAGACCGCGCTGGTCGTGTCCGTGGACAGGACCAGGCTGACCAGAATGCCCGACGGCGGCCTCACGGTGCTGCGCAAGCTGTCGGCCGTGCTCGGCAGGCCGGTCTCGGACCTGCAGCAGCGCATCACGCCGTGCGGGCCGGGGGTGTCCAAGCCGTGCTGGACGGGGTCGCCCTACCAGCCGGTCCCGCTGGACGAGAAGGTGGACACCCGGGAGGCGCTGCAGATCCTCGAGCGGCAGGAGGAGTTTCCCGGGGTGACGGCGGAGATCCACTCCGTCAGGCAATACCCCGGCGGGCGGGCCGGGGCGCAGATGCTCGGCTACCTGCAGCCGGTCACCGAGGCCGAGCTGGAGAAGCGCGAAGGGCTGAAGGCCAGCTTCTCCGGGGTGGACCTGGCCGGGCGGGACGGCCTCGAGTACGTCTACGACGACGCGCTGCGCGGCAAGTCGGGGCTGCGCAGGGTGCAGGTCGACAGGATGGGCAAGGCGCTCGGGGTCGAGGAGCAGATCACCCCGATTCCCGGTGACCATCTGGTGACCAGCATCGACTCGCGGGTGCAGGAGGTGGTGGAGAAGGCGCTGGCCAAGGCGATGAAGTCCGCGCCGGCGGCCGACGGTGGCGCGGCGGTGGTGCTCGACGCGCGCACGGGACGGGTGGTGGCGCTGGCCAGCGCGCCCGGGTACGACCCGGCGATCTGGGCGGGCGGGATCTCGACGCGCGGATACCAGTGGCTGCTCTCGGACAAGTCCGGCATACCGCTCGTGTCGCGGGCGATCAACGGCCAGTTCGCGCCCGGTTCGACGTTCAAGATCTCGTCGGTGGCGGCGATGCTGCGCGCCGGATACCCGCTGAGCGGCACCTACGACTGCCCCGGCTCCTACATGGTGGGCGACCGCGCCTTCAACAACTTCCGCGGCATCGGACTGGGCTCGATGAGTCTGCACACCGCGCTGGTCAAGTCATGCGACACGATCTTCTACCGGGCCTCGTACGAGCAGTACCTGAAGGACGGCGGGCGCAGCCCGAAGAAGCCGACGAAGGAGGTGTTCGCCAACACCGCCAGGGCGTTCGGGTTCGGCAGCCCGACCGGGGTGGACCTGCCCGGCGAGTCCTCAGGGCGCATCCCCGACCGGGCGTGGAAGAAGGACCTGTGGAACCGGACCAACGCCGTGACCTGCGAGCGGTCCCGCAAGGGGTATCCGGAGGTCAAGGACCGGGCGCGGGCCGAGTTTCTCAAGCGGCTGGCGCTGGAGAACTGCACCGAGGGATTCCTGCTGCGCCCGGGTGACTCGGCCAACTTCTCCATCGGCCAAGGCGACGTGCTGGTGACGCCGATGCAGCTCGCCCGGGCGTACATGGCGCTGGTGAGCGACGGGAAGGTGCGCAGCCCGCGCATCGGGTGGGCGCAGGTGCGGCCCGACGGCACGGTGGTCAAGACCATCCCCGTGCCGGTGGTGGGCAAGCTGCCGATCTCCGAGAAGGAGCGTCTCTACATCAAGAACGCGCTGAGCGACGTCCCCGCCGACGGCACCGCGGCGGGAGCCTTTGCCGGGTTCCCGATGAACAAGGTGCGCATCGGCGGCAAGACCGGCACCGCGGAGGTGTGGGGCAAGAAGGACACCTCGTGGTTCGCCTCGTTCGCGCCGACGAAGAACCCGCAGTACGTGGTCGTGGTCATGGTCTCGCAGGGCGGGATGGGGGCGCAGACGGCGGCGCCTGCCGTGCGGGAGATCTATGAGGGGATTTACGGCATCAAGCGGCCCCCGGCCGTGCCCGGTGGGAAGCTCACGACGAGACTGCCCCGGTTCTCGCCCGACGGAACGGTGGCCGGAGAATGAGCGCTCCTGCCTTGACGACGGGCTTCCCCAGCGGTGGCCGAGCGGTGGCCGTGGGGGGCCGTGAAGGGGGCTCGGAGGCAGGCGATCGTGGCCGCGGCCGGCGGATGGCGGGCCGTGGGGCGGCCTGGCACTTGCCTGGACGCGGGGTTGGCCGGTGGGTGGCCTGGCGGTTGCCTGGGCGTGGGGTTGGCCGGTGGGTGGCGGGGTGCGTGGCCGGATGGGTGATCGGGTGCGCGGTCGGCTGGCTGGTCGGCCGGACGGCTGATGGGACAGGGGGCCGGGGGTGATCGATCGTATGGCGGCCGTCCGGCGGCCCTCGCTGCTGCGGCGGGTGACCGCTGACAACTCGACGGTGCGCAGGCTCGACGGGCTGATGCTGGTCGCGGTGGCCGGGCTTTGCGTGATCGGCACGCTGCTGGTCTGGTCGTCCACCAGGACCTGGGCGCCGGGATCCACGGGCCTGGTCAAGAAGCACATGTTCAACGAGGTCATCGGGGTGGTGCTGTGCGCGGTCGTGGCGATGGTCGATCATCGGGCGATGCGGGCGTACGCGCCGCTGGTGTACGTGATGTCGCTGATCGGGCTGGGCCTGGTGATCACGCCGTTGGGTGCGACGATCAACGGGTCGCACTCGTGGATCCTGCTCGGCGGGGGGTTCGCGGTGCAGCCGTCCGAGTTCGCCAAGGTCGGGCTGCTGCTGATCATCGCGATGCTGCTGGCGCAGCCAGCCGAGGGCAGCGATCGGCCACGGGGGTTGGACGTGTGGCTGGCGCTCATCGCCGCGATGGTCACGATGGGGCTGGTGATGCTCCAGCCCGACCTCGGGACGGCGCTGGTGCTGGCGGTGATCACGGCCGCCGGGCTGATCATCGGAGGAGTGCGCAAGCGGTGGATCGCGGCGCTGTCGGTGGTGGCGGCGGCCGGGGTGTTCTCGGTGTTCTACTTCCAGTTGCTCGAGCCCTACCAGGTGGCGCGGTTCACGGCGTTCGTCGATCCGAGCGTCGATCCGCGCGGTGTCGGCTACAACAGCACGCAGTCGATGATCGCGATCGGCTCCGGGCAGCTCCTGGGCAAGGGCCTGCTGGGCGGCGGGCAGACGACCGGCAGGTTCGTGCCCGAGCAGCACACCGACTTCATCTTCACGGTGGCGGGGGAGGAGTTCGGGTTCCTCGGGTCCGTGACGGTCGTGCTGCTGCTCGGGGTCGTGCTGCTGCGCGGGCTGAAGATCGCCAGGCAGTGCGATGACAGGTTCGGGACGCTGGTCGCGGGGATGATCGTGTGCTGGTTCGCGTTCCAGACGTTCATCAATGTGGGGATGACGATCGGGATCATGCCCATCACGGGGCTGCCGCTGCCGTTCGTCTCGTATGGCGGCACCGCCACGTTCGCGAACCTGATTGCGATCGGGCTTCTCCAAGCCATCAGGGTGCGAAGACAGTCGTTCAATTAGCGACATGTTCTTGCTCAGCGGAAACGACATCGATGTCCCCGGACCCGCCACCGTCTGAGATCCCCGGACCTGTCACCGTCTGAGCGCCGCTACCCTGGACGGTATGCCTGTCGAGTCGATATTCCACCGCCTGGAAGCGCTGCTGCCGAAGGTGCAGAAGCCCATCCAGTACGTCGGAGGTGAGCTCAACTCGACCGTCAAGGACTGGGACTCCGCCGACGTGCGGTGGGCGCTGATGTACCCGGACGCCTACGAGGTCGGGCTGCCCAACCAGGGTGTGGCGATCCTCTACGAGATCCTCAACGAGCTGCCCGGCACGCTGGCCGAGCGCACCTACGCGGTCTGGCCGGATCTTGAGGCGCTCATGCGGGCCGAGGGCGTCCCGCAGTTCACCGTCGACGCGCACCGGCCGGTGCGCGCCTTCGACGTGCTCGGGGTGTCGTTCTCGACCGAGCTCGGCTACACCAACATGCTGACCGCGCTCGACCTGGCGGGCATTCCGCTGCTCGCCGCGGAGCGGGGCGAGGACGACCCGATCGTGCTCGCCGGCGGCCACGCGGCCTTCAACCCCGAGCCGATCGCCGACTTCCTCGACGCGGCCGTGCTCGGCGACGGCGAGCAGATCTCCATCGCGATCAGCGAGGTCATCCGCGAGTGGAAGGCCGAGGGTAAGCCGGGCGGCCGCGACGAGCTGCTGATGCGGCTCGCCGAGTCCGGCGGGGTTTATATCCCGAAGTTCTACGATGTCGACTACCACCCGGACGGTCGCATCAAGCGCGTCGCACCCAACAAGGCCGACGTGCCGTGGCGGGTGCACAAGCACACCGTGATGGACCTCGACGAGTGGCCCTACCCGAAGAAGCCGCTGGTCCCGCTGGCCGAGACGGTGCACGAGCGGTTCAGCGTGGAGATCTTCCGCGGCTGCACCCGAGGCTGCCGGTTCTGCCAGGCCGGCATGATCACGCGTCCGGTGCGGGAGCGCTCGATCACCACGATCGGGGCCATGGTCGAAAACGGCATCAAGGAGTCCGGCTTCAACGAGGTCGGCCTGTTGTCGCTGTCGTCGGCCGACCACTCCGAGATCGGCGACGTCGCCAAGGGCCTGGCCGACCGCTACGAAGGCACCAACACCTCGCTGTCGCTGCCGTCGACCAGGGTTGACGCGTTCAACATCGACCTGGCCAACGAGTTCTCCAGGAACGGCAGGCGTTCGGGCCTGACGTTCGCGCCCGAGGGCGGCTCCGAGCGCATGCGCAAGGTGATCAACAAGATGGTCACCGAGGAAGACCTGATCCGCACCGTCACCACGGCCTACTCGCAGGGGTGGCGCCAGGTCAAGCTCTACTTCATGTGCGGGCTGCCCACCGAGATGGACGAGGACGTGCTCGGCATCGCCGACCTGGCCAAGAAGGTCATCAAGGCGGGCCGCGAGGCGACCGGCAGCCGCGACATCCGCTGCACGGTCTCGATCGGCGGTTTCGTGCCGAAGCCGCACACGCCGTTCCAGTGGGCGGGTCAGGCCGACCACGAGACCGTCGACCGGCGGCTCAAGGCGCTGCGTGAGGCGCTCAGAGGTGACAAGGAGTACGGCAGGGCCATCGGCTACCGCTACCACGACGGCAAGCCCTCGATCGTGGAGGGCCTGCTCTCGCGCGGCGACCGCCGGGTCGGCGCCGTGATCCGCGCCGTCTGGGAGGACGGCGGCAGGTTCGACGGCTGGAGCGAGCACTTCTCCTACGAGCGCTGGATGGCGGCGGCCGAGAAGGCCGGCGTCGACGTCGACTGGTACACCACGCGTGAGCGGGAGGAGAACGAGGTCCTGCCGTGGGACCACCTCGACGCCGGGCTCGACCGCGAATGGCTCTGGCAGGACTGGCAGGAGGCCGTTTCCGGCGGTGAGGTCGAAGACTGCCGCTGGACCCCGTGCTACGACTGCGGCGTCTGCCCGACCATGGGCACGGAAATTCAAATCGGTCCCACAGGGCGGAAACTCCTTCCTCTGACGGTGGTCTAGCGCGCTCAGTGGGCAGCCCGTGCCTCGGCGTACACGTACACGCACCGGGGCGGCTTATCCTGAGACGAAAGAACTCTTACAAGGGAAGGACGACAAGCTCTGAAACCTGTTCCCGAAGGGCCTCCGCCCGCGCCCACGGTGCAGCGCCTTCGCGTGCGCTACGCCAAGCGCGGCCGCCTGCGCTTCACCAGCCACCGCGACATCTCGCGGGCCGTTGAGAGAGCGGTCCGCCGTGCCGGCATTCCGGTGGCCTACAGCGCGGGCTTCTCGCCCCACCCGAAGATCTCCTACGCGGGCGCGGCGCCGACCGGTGTCGCCAGCGAAGCCGAATACCTCGAGATCGGCGTCACGACGCCATGCGACCCCGAGCAGGTCAAGCGGGGCCTCGATGCGTCGCTGCCGCCTGGGCTCGACGTGCTCGACGTTGTGGAGGCGGGTCCGGGGGCGCTGGCCGACCGCTTGGAGGTCTCCGAGTGGGAGGTGTGGCTGCCCGGTGCCGATCGCGAGCTCGCCGAGGTGGCGGCGGACAAGTTCCTCGCGGAGGGCACCGTGGAGGTCGAGCGCCTCACCAAGAAGGGTCTGCGCCGCTTCGACGCGCGCGAGGCCGTCCTGGGGCTCACGGTGTCCGAGGGAACAGACAGAATCGCAGCTCAGGTGCATGGAGAACCGTGTGTCATACTGCGCATGGTTGTTCGGCACATGACGCCTGCCGTTCGACCCGACGATGTGCTCACAGGGCTGCGCCTTGTGGCCGACTTCGCGCCGCCGGTTCCCCCCGAGGTGACCAGGCTGGCGCAGGGGCCGCTCGACGTCAGCACCGGTGCGCTTGCCGACCCGCTCGACCTGGACCGCGATATGACGCGCGGCGGCGAGGCGGGACCGGCGGGTGAGCACGTCGCCGGTTAAGGAGGTGCCCTGCGCGAGCGGGGCACGACCGCTGACAGGACTTGGCGTCGGCGCCCCTTCATCGGGGGTGCCGGCGGACAACGAGACACGAGGGCTCCTGCGCGGCGCGGCGACGCGCCCGGGAGCTGACGGGAGAGCGCCCGCATGCTCGAGAACGAGCCCAACGCCGGGGCCATTGGCCCTGACGGGGAGACAACTGAACAGCCCGAGGTGACCCCACGTCGCCGCTCCGCCAGCCGCCCCGCGGGTCCCCCGCCGGAGCTGCCCGAGGAGCCGGCCTCCGTTCCGGTCACCGTCACCGCCGCGCAGACCGCGCCGTCCGTGGCGGATGTGCAAGCGGTGCAGACCAAGGCCGTGCAACGCGCGGCGGGGGAGCCTGCGCCCGAGCTTCTCGCCGCCGACGCCGGTGCCGGTGCCGGTACAGCGCCCGCTGGTACGGCTCCCGCTGGTACGGCTCCCGCCGGTGTGGCGGAAGCCGATGGCGGCGTCGTTTCCGGTGCGGTTGATGCCGGTGCGCCTGCCGCCACCGAGAGCCCGGTCGAGGCGGCCGTGGCGGAGGCGGCCGCCGACGCGGTTGCCGACAAGCCCAAGCGAGCCACGCGGACCCGGTCCACCGCCACGACTACGCGGCGCCGTACCACGACGAAGAAGGCCGAGGCGGAAGCCGCGGGAGCGTCCCAGGAGGGCGAGACGCCCGCCGAGCCCGCCGAGCCCGTGAAGCGGCGCAGGACCCGCAAGAAGGTGGAGCCGGAAGAGGCCGTGGCGCCTGTCGAGCCCGCCGAGGCCGTGGCCGGCGTCGGTGACGGTGCCGCAGGAGCGGTGACCGCCAAGGAAGGCGCCGAGATCCCGGCCGCCGAGGTCGTGACCGCGCCCGAGGCGGCGCGCGCCGCTGACGTCGAGGCCGAGCCGGGTGGCGAGGATGAGGACATCCTGGAGGCCCTGCCCGAGGACGAGCCGCTCGACGACGAGCCCGCGGGCGAGGACCTCGACGAGGACTCCGTGCGCCCGAGCCTGCTCGCCGACCCGTTCGGGCTGACCGCGCGCACGCAGGATGAGCCCGGCACCATGTTCCAGCGGCCGGCGGCGATCTTCGCGCCGCTGTTCCAGGCACCCGATCCCAGCAAGGCCAAACCTGCCGCCACCCGGCGGGCCGAGCCGCCGCAGCCCGCGCCCGAGCCCGAGGAGATCGAGGAGCCGGTCGACGAGTCCGTGACCGAGGACGAGGCCGACGTCGACACCTCCGACGAGCAGGAGGAGGAAGGCGCCGGTCGGCGCCGGCGCCGCAGGCGCGGTGGCCGGGGCCGCGGCAAGTCGCGCGAGCGTGACGAGGCCGAGGACGGCGAGGAGCCGGAAGAGGAGGCCGAGGAGGAACCGGCCGAGGAGAGCGCCCAGGACGAGGATGCCTCGACCTCGCGCCGCCGCCGTCGTCGCCGCCGCCGGGGTTCGGACGCGGACACGGAGCCGTCCAGCGACGACCCGCCGAACACGGTGGTCCGCATCCGCGCGCCGCGCGCCGGCCGTACGACGTCTCTCGACACCGCGACGGACGGCGTGCAGAGCGTGCGTGGATCCACCCGGCTGGAGGCCAAGAAGCAGCGCCGCCGCGAGGGGCGCGAGCTGGGGCGCAGGCGCCCGCCGATCATCACGGAGTCGGAGTTCCTGGCCCGCCGCGAGTCCGTCGACCGGATGATGGTCGTGCGCCGCCAGGGCGACCGCACGCAGATCGCGGTCCTCGAGGACGGCGTGCTCGTCGAGCACTACGTCAACCGCGAGGCCAGCCAGTCCTACGTCGGCAACGTCTACCTCGGCAAGGTCCAGAACGTGCTGCCCTCGATGGAGGCGGCGTTCGTGGACATCGGCAAGGGCAGGAACGCCGTCCTGTACGCCGGCGAGGTCAACTTCGACACCGCCGGGCTGGAGGGCCAGCCCAAGCGCATCGAGTCGGCGCTGAAGTCGGGCCAGTCGGTGCTCGTGCAGGTCACGAAGGACCCGATCGGCCACAAGGGCGCCCGGCTCACGTCGCAGATCAGCCTGCCCGGGCGTTACCTGGTCTACGTGCCCGACGGGTCGATGACCGGCATCAGCCGCAAGCTGCCCGACAAGGAGCGCACGCGGCTCAAGAGCATCCTGAAGAAGGTCATGCCGGAGAACGCGGGCGTGATCGTGCGTACCGCCGCCGAGGGCGCCTCCGAGGACGAGCTGGCCCGTGACGTGGCCCGGCTGTCCGCGCAGTGGGAGAACATCCAGAAGAAGGCCAAGTCGGCGAGCCCGCCCGAGCTGCTGTCCGCCGAGCCCGACCTGACGATCAGGGTCGTGCGCGACGTCTTCAACGAAGACTTCACCTCGCTGGTCGTGCAGGGCGACGACGCCTGGGACACGGTGGACGATTACGTCAAGTACGTCGCGCCGCACCTGGCCGAGCGCCTGTCGAAGTGGGACGGCGGCGACCAGGGCGACGTGTTCGAGTCGTACCGGATCGACGAGCAACTCGGCAAGGCGCTCGACCGCAAGGTGTGGCTGCCCAGCGGCGGCTCGCTGGTGATCGACCGTACGGAGGCCATGACCGTGGTCGACGTCAACACCGGCAAGTTCACCGGTCAGGGCGGCAACCTCGAGGAGACCGTCACCAGGAACAACCTCGAGGCGGCCGAGGAGATCGTGCGCCAGCTCAGGCTGCGCGACATCGGCGGCATCATCGTCATCGACTTCATCGACATGGTGCTGGAGTCCAACCGCGACCTGGTGCTTCGGCGGCTGCTGGAGTGCCTGGCCCGCGACAGGACCAAGCACCAGGTGGCCGAGGTGACCTCGCTGGGTCTGGTCCAGATGACGCGTAAGCGGGTCGGTCAGGGGCTGCTTGAGGCGTTCTCGACGCCGTGTGAGTGCTGCAACGGCCGCGGTCTGCTCGTCTCCACAGAGCCGGTCGAGGCCAAGCCGGAGCCGCGCGGCACGCAGGGGAAGATGGCCATCGAGAAGGCGGTCTCCGACAAGGTGTCCGCGGCCAAGGACACCTCCGGCCGTGATACCGTGACCGGTGCGCTTGAAGACGTCCCTGCTGAGGACGACCAGGCCAGCCAGACTTCCGGCAGAGGGCGGCGACGCTCCCGCCGAGCCAAGTCTGCCGAGTAGCCTCGGCGGGCTTCCGACGTTCCGTCCGGTTCGCCTAGGGACCACTGATCCGGTACCCTAGACAATCGGTGCGTCAGGTGACGTGCCCTGTTGGCGCGCTTACTCGGTTCGTCGGTTTGAGACAGGCCGAATGACAGGCGCAGCATTCGGCGGCCGCCTCTTGTTGAGGTGGCTGATGTACGAGACAACAGTGAGTCAGTAGAAGGGTTCCGCGGTGTACGCGATCGTTCGTTGCGGCGGCAGGCAGCAGAAGGTCTCCGTCGGTGACGTCCTCGAGGTGGACAAGGTCGCCGGCGAGGTCGGCTCTTCGGTTTCGCTGCCGACGGTGCTCGTCGTCAACGACGGCGACGTGACCACCGAGGCGGGCAAGTTCATGGTCAGCGCCGAGATTCTCGGCGAGACCAAGGGCCCGAAGATCCGCATTCTCAAGTACAAGAACAAGACCGGTTACAAGAAGCGCCAGGGTCACCGCCAGCGGTACACCCAGGTGAAGATCACCGGTATCGAGCAGGCCTGATCGGGAGTTTGAGAGATGGCACACAAGAAGGGCGCGTCGTCCACCCGGAACGGCCGTGACTCCAACGCCCAGCGTCTGGGCGTCAAGCGCTTCGGCGGCCAGCTGGTCAACGCGGGCGAGATCATCGTCCGCCAGCGCGGCACCCACTTCCACCCCGGCGACAACGTGGGGCGTGGCGGCGACGACACGCTGTTCGCGCTGGCGGCCGGGCACGTGCAGTTCGGTGTCAAGCGCGGCCGGCGGGCCGTGAGCATCGTCCCCGTCGCGGAGTAGGGTTCTCTCCTCTTCGTTGACCTTGGGTCTGTTGCTTTAGGGGTGGATCGCGCTGTCGATCCGCCCCTTTGCTTTTGGCTGGCCGCCGTCACGCCGGGGGCGGGGCGGATGTATTGGGATGAGAGGCCCCTGCGAAGGGGGTGGAGGAGTGCGGAATGCCGGACTTTGTGGACCAGGTGGTCCTTCATATCAGTGCCGGTGACGGGGGGAACGGGTGCGCCTCCATCCACCGGGAGAAGTTCAAGCCGCTCGGCGGTCCCGACGGCGGGAACGGCGGGCGGGGCGGTGACGTCATTCTCGAGGTCGACCCCAACACGGCGACGCTGCTCGAATACCACCGCCGGCCGCATCGCAAGGCCGACAACGGCAAGCAGGGGCAGGGCTCGAACCGGGACGGGGCGAACGGGGCGGATGTGATCCTGTCCGTGCCCAACGGGACCGTGGTCAAGGACGCCGCCACGGGTGAGGTGCTGGTCGATCTCGTCGGCGCCGGTACGCGCTACGTGATCGCCGAGGGCGGGCACGGCGGGCTGGGCAACGCCGCCCTGGCCACGACCAAGCGCAAGGCGCCCGGGTTCGCGCTGCTCGGGGAGCCCGGGGACGCGCTGGACGTCATGCTGGAGCTCAAGAGCGTCGCGGACGTGGCGCTGGTCGGGTTCCCGAGCGCCGGGAAGTCCTCGCTGATCGCCGCGCTGAGCGCGGCCAAGCCCAAGATCGCGGACTACCCGTTCACCACCCTGATCCCCAACCTGGGGGTGGCGACCGCAGGGGAGACCGTGTTCACCGTCGCCGACGTGCCCGGGTTGATTCCCGGGGCCTCGCAGGGCAAGGGCCTCGGGCACGAGTTCCTGCGGCACGTCGAGCGGTGCGACATGCTCGTGCACGTCATCGACTGCGCCACCATGGAGACGGGGCGGGACCCGATCACGGACTACGAGGCGATCGAGGCCGAGCTGCACGCGTACGGGAAGCTCGAGGACCGGCCCCGGCTGGTCGTGCTGAACAAGGCCGACGTGCCCGACGCGCGGGAGCTGGCCGAGCTGGTCACGCCCGAGTTCGAGGCCCGGGGGCTGCGGGTGTTCACGATCTCGGCCGCCACACATGAAGGGCTGAAGGACCTCACGTACGCGATGGGCGAGTGGGTCGCGGCGGCACGGGCCAACAAGCCGATCGAGGAGCCCACCCGGCTGGTCATCAGGCCCAAGCAGCTCGGCGACGCCGGGTTCCGGGTGCGGCGGGTCAACGAGAACCTGTTCCAGATCACCGGCGAGAAGCCGGAGCGGTGGATCAGGCAGACCGACTTCAGCAACGACGAGGCCGTGGGCTACCTCGCCGACCGGCTCGAACGGCTCGGCGTGGAGGTGGAACTGGCCAAGGCCGGGGCCACCGCGGGCGCTGAGGTGGTCATCGGGCCGATGGAGGGCGGCTACGTCTTCGACTGGCAGCCCACGCTCAACGCCGAGTCCATGCGGCAGGGTCCGCGAGGGTCCGACACCCGGCTCGGCTGAGGCCTCACGGGCGGAGGGTCGCTTCGGCGCCTCCGTCGGCGTAGCGGATCCGGCACGGCGTTGAGGGGGTGCCGGCGTCCGCCCGGCCGGGGCCGACGGTGGCGCGGTGGAGCCGCCGGTTGAGCGTGAGCTTGCTCGACGGGTGGACGACGTGCCCCCGGCCGGCCTCGACGGGCGCCGTGAGGGCGGCCGCGGCGTACGCGCCGCGCAGGGGTGATCTACCCGAGGAGGTCGCCGCCGCCATGCGCAGGGGTGATCTAGTCGAGGAGGTCGCCGCCGCCATGCGCAGGGCCGCCGCGAGCGCCGCCCTGGCGGCAAATGGGCCCTTGGGCCTCGGATAGGCTGCGAGACGTGCGGGAACAGATCAGCTCAGCGTCAAAGGTCGTTGTCAAGGTCGGCTCCTCCTCGCTCACCACCCCTCAGGGCATGATCGACGTCGATCGTGTCGACGCCCTTGTGGACGTGCTGGCGGCGCGGCGCCGTACCGGGACGCAGATCGTCCTGGTCTCCTCCGGGGCGATCGCGGCGGGCCTCGGCCCGCTCGGGCTGACCGCGCGACCGCGTGACCTGGCCACCCAGCAGGCGGCCGCGTCCGTCGGGCAGGGCGTGCTCGTCGCCCGCTACACCTCCTCCTTCGCCCGCTACTCCCTGCGCGTGGGTCAGGTGCTGCTGACCGCCGACGACATGATGCGGCGCGCCCACCACGCCAACGCCCAGCGCACGCTGACGCGGCTGCTCGAGCTGGGCATCGTGCCGATCGTCAACGAGAACGACACCGTGGCCACCGACGAGATCCGCTTCGGCGACAATGACCGGCTCGCGGCGCTGGTGTCACACCTGATCCACGCGGACGCCCTCGTGCTGCTGTCGGACGTGGACGCGCTCTACGACGGCCCGCCGAGCCGCAGCGGCACCCGGCGCCTGGCGGAGATTCGCGGGCCCGAAGACCTGGCCGGCGTCGAGCTGGGCAAGAACGGTGCGGCGGTCGGCACCGGCGGCATGGTGACCAAGGTTCAGGCCGCCAGGATCGCCACGGGGGCGGGGGTGCCTGTGGTGCTCACCGCGGCCGCTCACGCGGCCCAGGCGCTCAGCGGAGCCGACGTCGGCACCTACTTCCACCCCGGCGGCCGTCATCCCGGCACCCGCCTGCTGTGGCTCGCGCACGCCACCACCGGGCGCGGCCGTCTCCATCTCGACCAGGGGGCGGTGGAGGCCATCGTGGGGCGGCGCAAGTCCCTGCTGCCGGCCGGGGTGACGTCGGTGGAGGGTGAGTTCGCGGCGGGCGATCCGGTGGACCTGTGCGGGCCTCAGGGGCTCGTGGTGGCTCGCGGCCTGGTGAACTTCGACGCCACCGAGATCCCCGAGTTGCTCGGGCGCTCCACGAGGGAGCTGGCGAGCGCGCTCGGTCCGGAATATGAACGCGAGCTGATCCACCGCGACGACATCGTCATACTGGAAGCTCACAACTAGCAGGAAAGCACGGAGCGTAGCCATGAGCGTGAGGGGCTCGCCCCGCTCTGGACTGAGGAACGCAGGGAGCGGAGCGACCGGAGTGACGAGGGAAGAGCGGGGCTTGGAGAGCCCCGAACGGCGGAGCGGAGCGGAGCAATGAGCACAGAGTTCTTGAAGGTTGCCCACGCGGCACGAGAGGCCGCCGCAGAGCTGGCCCCGCTGCCGCGGGCGCCGAAGGACCGGGCGCTACGTGCCGTCGCCGACGCCCTGGTCGCGCACGCGGCGGAGATCGTCGAGGCCAACGCCAAGGACGTCGAGCAGGCCAGGGCGCAGGGCACGTCCGAGGCGATGGTCGACCGGCTGCGGCTCGACGAGGCCAGGATCGCCGCCATCGCCGAGGCCGTGCGCCAGGTGGCCGACCTGCCCGATCCGATCGGCGAGGTCGTCCGCGGCACCACCCTGCCCAACGGTCTCGAGCTGCGCCAGCTCAGGGTGCCCCTCGGCGTCATCGGCATCATCTACGAGGGCCGGCCCAACGTCACCGTCGACGCCGCCGCCCTCTGCCTCAAGAGTGGCAACGCGGTGCTGCTCAGGGGCTCATCCAGCGCCTACTCCTCCAACACGGCCCTGGTGAAGGTCATGCAGGACGCGCTGGAAGGCACCGAGGTGCCCGCGGGGGCCGTCCAGCTCGTGCCGGGGCAGACCCGCGACTCGGTCAAGGAGCTCATGCGGGCCCGCGGCCTGGTGGACGTCCTGATCCCGCGCGGCGGCGCGTCGCTGATCAACTCGGTGGTCGAGGAGTCGACGGTGCCGGTCATCGAGACCGGCGTCGGCAACTGCCACGTGTACGTCGACGCCGAGGCCGACCTCGACCTGGCCGTGCAGATCCTGGTCAACGCCAAGGCGCAGCGGCCGTCGGTGTGCAACACGGCCGAGACGTTCCTCGTGCACGCGGACATCGCCGACGCCTTCGTGCCGCGGGCGCTGTCGGCGCTCGCGGAGGCGGGCGTGACCGTGCACGGCGACGAGCGCATCGCCGGCTACGGCTCCGGCGTCGTGCCCGTCACCGAGGACGACTTCTACGCCGAATACCTCTCGCTCGACATCGCCGCCGCGGTCGTCGGCTCGCTGGAGGAGGCGGTGGCCCACATCAGGAAGTACGGCTCCGCCCACACCGACGCGATCGTCACCAGGTCGCAGCGGGCGGCGCGCAGGTTCGTCGCGCTGGTCGACTCGGCAGCCGTGGCGGTCAACGCCTCGACCAGGTTCACCGACGGCGGGGAGTTCGGGTTCGGGGCCGAGATCGGCATCTCCACGCAGAAGCTGCACGCCCGCGGCCCGATGGGGCTCCCCGAGCTCACCTCCACCAAGTGGGTCTATACCGGTGAGGGGCATTTGCGCACGTCAGAGGGCACGGTGGTGGCCGGTTAGCCGGCGTGTCGGCCTGACCGGCGCCGTGGAGCGCGGGTTGACTGAGAGGCATGGAGATTGTCGTCGCCCTTGTCTTCTCGGCGGCCGTGCTGCTCGGCGCCGACCGGTTGCTGCTCTGGCTGGAGAGCCGGGGTCACGTCAACTGGCGCAGAAAGGGGCGCAGGCAGCTGGCGGAAGAGCCCACCGTCCGGCTCGACAGCATGCTCTCCGAGCACACTCGCCGATAATCCTTCGGCGTGCCTCAAGCGGCGACTCGGGTCCCAGCGCTAGGGTTGTGTCCCTTATGGGCGCGCCGGGCGGGAGGGACGGTGACTAAGCTCGGCAAGGTCGGGCCGTACACCCTGGTCGAACGGCTCGGCCGGGGCGGCATGGGTGAGGTCTACCTCGCCCATACTCGCCGTGGCGAGCGCGTCGCGCTGAAGGTCCTCCACGACCTGGCAGAAGATGAGACCTCCCGCATCAGGCTGGAGCGGGAGGTCCGAGCGCTGCGCAGGGTCGAGAGCCCGTACGTGGCCAAGGTGCTCGACGCCGACCTCAACTGCGCCCGCCCCTACCTGGTCATGGAGCACATCGAGGGCGTCACGCTGCTCGATCGCGTACGCCAGAGCGGGCCGCTCGACGTCTCCCAGCTCGTGGACCTGGCGCAGGGCATCGCCGCGGCCCTCGCGATCATCCACGCCGCCGGGGTCGTGCATCGTGACCTAAAGCCGGGCAACATCATCATGGGCACCCAAGGGCCGGTGCTCATCGACTTCGGCATCGCGCAGGTGCTCGACGCGACCCGGCTCACCATGACGGGGACGTTCCTCGGCACGCCCGGCTACACCGCGCCGGAGATCTTCGCCGACGAGCAGGTCGACTCGCCCGCCGACGTGCACGCCTGGGCGGCGACGGTGGCGTTCGCGGCGACGGGGCGGCCGACGTTCGGGCGGGGGACGGCCGAGGCGCAGATGTATGCGGTGCTGAACGGGCAGGCCGACCTCAAGGGCGTGCCCGTGGAGCTGCTGCCGCTCGTACGCGCCGCGCTCAACAGGGAGCCCGGCAAGCGGCCCACGGCGGCGTTGCTGGCCGACCGGCTGTCGCGGCTGGCCAGAGCCACCAGCGGCGCCGATCCCGAGCCCGCACCCGATGAGGGCAAGGCGGGCCGTGCCGTTACGGAGGAGAGCAAGTCCGCACGTAGCAGGGCGAACACGGACAGCAAGGTTCCTGCGCCGCGTTCCCGGTCGAACACCGACGGGAAGGGCGCGGCCACTCGCACCTCGGGCACGGACGGGAAGACCGCCGGGGCGCGGAGCCGTACCGGGGCGGACGGGGCCGCGGCCCGGGGCCGTACCGGAAGCGATGGGAAGGGCGCGGCGGTCCGGAGCCGGGCCGAGGTGCCGCCGCCGCGCGGCCGGGCGAGCACGGACGGGAAGGCCGCTGTCACGCGCTCCAAGATGCCCGCGGCACGCCAGCGCACGGCGGCGGCCGTCAGGAGCAGGCCGCAGGTGCGCGGCAAGACCGGCCTGCGGGCCGAGTCGGCCACCACGCTGCCCGCAGGCAACGGCGCGCTGCTGCTGCTCGCCGTGCTGGCCGTGCCGTGCGTGGTGACCTCGGTGATCTGGCCGATCGCCTCCATCGCCATCACCACGGTCTTCGTGGTGCTGACCCGGACGCTCTGGATGAGCCACTGGATGGTCAGGAACCGCAGCTCACGGCGTATGCGGGTGACGCTGCGCGTGCTGCTCTTCCCGTTCGCCGTGGTGGGATCCGCCGCGACCGCCGCCGTGTGGCCGGGTGTGCCCGTCGCGCTGGCCGCGGGCGGCGCGCTCTGGGTGACCGGCGGAGGAGTGATCGCCACCGACTGGTGGCAGCAGGTAGGGCCCGTGACGGTGGCGGGCGTGGTGTTCGGGATGCTGTGCGGCGGTTTCGCCGGTCGCGAGATCGAGCGGATCGGGCATCGGCTGCCCGATCTGCGCAGGGAAGGGTTGCGCGCACTGGCCGTGCTGGGCGGGTTCGTCGCCCTGTGCGCGGCCGCCGTGCGCGCCATCGCCCTGCTGCTCTGACCCGCCGCCGATCATGCAGCGGGCCGGCAGGTCTGACCCGTCGCCTCTCCACGGCGAGTCTTGCGGCGGGTCTTCGCGGCCGATCAAGCCGATCGGCCGCGAACGGCGGTGCGGCAGGTCAGCCCTGGCCGCCGTCGCGGCGCGAGAAGCGGTTGAAGATGCGCTCGCCCGCGTTGACGGCGCCCTCGGCCACGTCGCGCAGCACGCCGATGAACGGGTCCTGCGACTGCGACCAGGACGCGCGGTAGGACTCGGCCGCCGCCTTGATCTCGTCGGTCACTCGTGCGTTGGGATCGTCCTCCCTGCGCGGGTAGTCCCCGCCCAGGATGCGGTCGTAGTCGCCGCTGCGCTGCCACTTGTCCAGCTCGGCCACGCGCACCACCGCGAACGGGTGGGTGGTGCCGAGCAGGTTGAGCACCTTGAGGAAGCCGTCGCGAAGGTCGCCCGCGGTGTCGTATTCCTGGTACTGCTCCAGGAACGCCTCGATGTTCATCTCGTGGGTGTAGTCGCCGCCGGCGAGCTTCATCAGCGCGCGCTTGGCCGCCTCGGGGTTCTGCCCCGTGAGCAGGCCGCCGCGGTCGGACGAGAGCTCGGACTTGCGGTACCACTCCTCCAGGCCCGCGACGATCGCGCGCAGGCCGATGTAGCCGAGCGGGATCCAGGCGACGCGGGTGGCGAGGCGGGTCAGGATGTCGAGCATCGTCCGGTAGACCGCGTGCCCCGACAGGATGTGCGAGGTCTCGTGGCCGATGACGAAGCGCTGCTCCTCCTCGTTCATGAGGTTGAGCAGACCGGTGGTCACGACGATGAACGGGTCGTCGAAGCCGATGGCCTTCGCCTGGACCTGCGGATCCTGCTGGATGTAGATCTCGGGGATCCGGTGCAGGTCGAGCGTGTAGGCGGCGTCGCGGCCCATGTCGTAGATGGAGCGGAACTGCGTCTCGCTCACGCGCACGGCCGACGCCAGGTACATCAGGCGCAACCGGCGCTCGCTAATGAGGCCGGACATCTGCTTGAGAACCGTGTCGAACCCACTCAACTTACGCAGAGCGACCAGGGCGGACCGGTCTGCGGGGTGTTCGTAGGCTCGGGACGAGATGCCGGGCAGTTGGACGCGGTTGCGGTCCGGGGTGGTCGTCATGCCCGGCATGCTACGTCCGCAACGGAAGTGGTGCGCGGTCATCACCAAGGGGGGTGCCATCATGTTGTGGTATGACGTCCGCGTAAGGTCCGTTTCATGATGAATGCTCCTGGTGTGCAGGGGAAGCGGCGAGTTGGCGTGATGGGTGGGACCTTTGACCCCATCCACCACGGTCACCTGGTCGCCGCCAGCGAGGTGGCTCACCATTTCGACTTGGATGAAGTCGTCTTCGTGCCGACCGGGCGGCCGTACCAGAAGTCGGAGCGCGAAGTGTCGGCGGCGGAGGACCGCTATCTCATGACGGTCATCGCGACCGCGTCCAATCCGCGCTTCTCGGTGAGCCGGGTGGACGTGGATCGACCCGGGCCGACCTTCACCATCGACACTTTGCGTGATATTTCGGAAATTTACGGTCCTGAGGTTGACCTGTACTTCATCACCGGCGCCGACGCCCTCGGCGCCATCCTGGGCTGGCAGAACGCGGACGAGCTGTTCGAGCTGGCGCACTTCGTGGGCTGCACCCGCCCGGGCCACACGCTGCACGATCCCGGGCTGCCGGCGGGCCGGGTGACTTTGCTGGAAATTCCCGCGCTGGCCATCTCGTCGTCCGAGTGCCGGCAACGCGTGGCTAAGGGAGAGCCGATTTGGTACTTGGTGCCCGACGGCATCGTCCAGTACATCAACAAGCGGGGGCTGTATTACGGCGAGGGATGAAGCTCTCGTGCCATAGGTGAGGGCTTTCGGCCTGGAAGGGTACCCTCAACATAAGGGCATGCTGCCGACACAGGAGGACAGACCCGCATCGTGACCGCATCTGACAGATCCGTCCAGCTCGTGCGCATCGCCGCGGAGGCCGCGGCCGACAAGCTGGCCGATGACATCCTCGCATACGACGTGAGCGATCAGCTCGTCATCACCGACGCCTTCCTGCTCTGCTCCGCCACCAACGACCGTCAGGTACGCGCCATCGTCGACGAGATCGAGGAGCGGCTGCGTACCGAGGCAGACGTCAAGCCCGTGCGCCGGGAGGGCGAGCGCGAGGGCCGCTGGGTGCTGCTCGACTTCATCGACATCGTCGTGCACGTCCAGCACGAGGAAGACCGTACGTTCTACGCGCTCGAGCGCCTCTGGAAGGACTGCCCGGCCATCTCGCTGCCGGAGAGCGTCATGCAGGCCAACCTCCAGCGGGCGCGCGCGTGACCGGACTGGTATCTCTCATCTCGCTTCCCAGCTCGCCCCGTGAGGACCCCGCATGAGTAAGCGGATCGTCTGTCTGCGGCACGGGCAGACCCTGTGGAATGTCGAGCAGCGATTCCAGGGGCATTCCGACATCCCCCTCGACGAGACCGGCGTGGCGCAGGCCGCGCGGGCCGCGTCGCTGCTCGCCTCGCTGCGGCCCACCCTGATCGTCTCCTCCGACCTGCAGCGCGCCAACGACACCGCGCTGGCGCTCGGGCGGGTCGTGGGGCTCGACGTGGCGGTGGACAAGGACCTCCGCGAGCGCGGCGGCGGTCAATGGGAAGGGCTGACGCGCGAGGAGATCGCCGCGCGCTGGCCCGAGGAGTACGCGGCCTGGGAGGCGCCGGGCGGCGAGCCCGTCACCGACGTGGCCACCAGGGTGGCCGCCGCCATGCGGCGCTGGGCGGCCAAGCTCGACGGCGACGGGCTGCTGGTCGTGGCCTCCCACGGGGCCGCGCTCCGGCTCGGGATCTGCGAGCTGCTCGGGCTGCCCGAGCCGCTATGGCCGGCGCTGGGCGGTCTGGGCAACTGCTCCTGGTCCGTGCTGCAGGAGGGCCGCAAGGGGTGGCGGCTGCTCGAGCACAACGCCGGGACCCTGCCGGAGCCCGTCCACAGCGACGACCGGCCGGACGCCGAGGCATAAGCTCGTACGGCTCGGGGGCCGTACGACTGCCGCCTGCTCCTGGCGGGGGACGGGCGCGATTAGGCGAATCGGCGCGGATGGCTATATGCTCTCGGAGCGCCGCAACGGGTGGACTCGGAGCGGTGACCAGGGGCTATAGCGCAGTTGGTAGCGCGCCTCCATGGCATGGAGGAGGTCTGGGGTTCGAATCCCCATAGCTCCACCCCCAGGTGTTTACTCGGACACGGCTCTTGCGTCGGGGTGATCCGCATTGTCAGAGCCTGAGTGGTTGGGCCGCTACCGGCTCATCCGGGTGCTGGGCGAGGGCGGTCAGGGCAAGGTCTACTTGGCCGAGGCTCCCCAGGGGGCACGAGTCGCCGTCAAGGTCCTTCATCCGGGCATGGTCCTGGACGAGCAGTCACGCCGCCGGTTCCTGCGTGAAGCCGAGCTGGCGCAGCGAGTGGCGCCCTTCTGCACGGCCAGGGTGCTGGATGCCGGAGTCCTCGACGGCCGGGCCTACATCGTCAGTGAATACGTGTCCGGCGTCTCGCTTGAGACGCTGGTCAACACGGAGGGGCCGCGCAGCGGGAGCAGCCTGGACCGACTGGCCGTCACGACGCTGACCGCGCTCTCCGCGATTCATCGCGCGGGCATCGTGCACCGCGATTTCAAGCCCGGCAACGTGCTCCTCGGTCCGGAAGGCCCGGTCGTGATCGATTTCGGCATCGCGCGCATGGCTGAGCAGTCCACCACCCGTTCAGGACTGATAGGCACTCCGGCCTACATGGCGCCGGAGCAGTTGAACGGCGTTCCCGCCAGCGCCGCCTCGGATGTCTTCGCCTGGGCCGCCACCATGGTGCTCGCCGCGACAGGCAGGCGCGCCTTCCGCGGTGACACACCCGCGGCCGTGATGCACGCCATCTTCAGCGAGAGGCCTGATCTGTCCGGGGTTCCGCGAGAGCTGGCCGGCGTCCTCGACGCGTGTCTGGTCAAGCAGCCGGAGCACCGCCCGACCGCTGCTGACGTGCTGCGCCACCTCACCGGCGAATCGGCCGGCTTAGGCCGTTCCGGCGCGGTGCCGGCCACGCCCCCGCGAGATCGACACCTGGACCGCCCCCGGCCCTTCATAGCCGCCAGCCTCGCCCAGTTCGTCGTGGGGGTCGCGACACTGATCACGCTGCTGGCCAGCGCTGGTCCCGACGAGTCGGGCGCACAGGGGACACCTGCTTTCTGGCCCTTCGCAGCACTGCTCGTAGTCGTCACCGCCGTGACCGTCGGGCTCCGACTCACGCGACCGCGCCGACCCTCATCGGGCGACGAGCAACGTGGAAACCCCAGGAGCCGCTGATGAGCCTTTCGACGCTGGTGCTGGTGGCTGCCGTCGCGCTGATGTGGTTTGCGCTCATGGCGCTGCGTCCGGTCCGGAGCTTCCTCGGCCGCCACCGCATCCTCGTCGCCGTGCTGATCCTGCCGCTCCAGCCCTTCGCCCTCATCGGCCTTGGCGCTGCTGTCTGGCTGGCGCTCACCGAGTTCCAGAGCATCGACTGGGCCGAAGCCGCCATGTACGTCGCCATGTTCGCTCTGGCCTACCTCAACGGCCTGGCAGCGTTCGCCTTGGTCACGAGCCTGCAAGAGCGCTTGAACCGCCGCCGCGACGGTGCTCCGTTCCTCCCCGGAGCCAAACAATGATCAGCTTTCGCCGTCGGCGGTGATCTCGGCGAGCCGGTCGGCCAGGTAGCGTCGCTCGGCCTCGGTACGGGCCAGGTCGAGCGCCTCGCGGTAGGCGGCGGCGGCCTCCGTGCGGCGGTTGAGGCGGCGGAGCAGGTCGGCGCGGGTGGCGGGGAGCAGGTAGTAGCCGTTCAGCTCGCCCGCGGCGTGCAGGTCTTCCACCAGCGCGAGTCCGGCTGCGGGGCCGTCGGCCATCGCCACCGCGACCGCCTGGTTCAGCTTCACCACCGGGGACGGTACGACCTGTACCAGTTGTCCGTAGAGTTCGGCGATCTGTGCCCAGTCGGTGTCGGCAGCGTCGGCGGCGGTGGCGTGGCAGGCGGCGATGGCGGCCTGCAGCCGGTAGGGCCCGGGCCGGTCATGTCGAAGGGCCGTCTCCAGGACGGCGACACCCTCGTCGATCTCGCCGCGGTCCCACCGGGTGCGGTCCTGGCGCTCCAGGGTCACCAGGTCGCCGGCGGCGTCGACACGGGTCGCGCGGCGGGCGTGGTGGAGCAACATGAGCGCGAGCAGGCCGTACGCCTCGGGCTCGTCCGGCATCAGCCGCGTGAGCAGGCGGGCGAGACGGATGGCCTCGGCGCACAGGTCCCGCCGCACCAGGTCGGCGCCCGCGCTGGCGGAATAGCCCTCGTTGAACAGCAGGTACAGCACGGCGAGCACCGAGCCGGTCCGCTCCGGCAACAGGTGAGCGGGCGGCACCCGGTACGGAATGCGCGCATTGCTGATCTTGCTCTTGGCCCGGACCAGGCGCTTGGCCATCGTCGCCTCGGTGACCAGGAAGGCCCGGGCGATCTCGGCGGTCGTCATGCCGGTCAGGGTGCGCAGCGTCAGCGCCACCCGGGCCTCCAGCGGCAGCGCCGGGTGGCAGCAGGTGAAGATCAGCCGTAGCCGGTCGTCGGGGACACCACTGTCGTCGCCGGAGTCGAAGGCGTCGTCATTGGCGGCCGTCGCGGCCACCTCCCGGTCATTGGCGGTCATCGTGGCCACCTCCCGCAGCTTGGCCGCCTCCGTCGAACGGCGGCGCAACCGGTCCACCGCGCGGTTGCGCGCCGCCGTGGTGAGCCAGGCGCCGGGGCGGCGCGGGAGGCCGTCGCGCGGCCAGCGCTCCAGCGCCAGCGCGAAGGCCTCCTGCGCGCACTCCTCGGCCAGATCCCAGTCGCCGGTCACCCGGATCAGGGTCGCGACGACGCGCCCCCATTCCTGGCGGAACGCCTCGGCGACCGCCGCCTCGACCTCGGCGGTCAATCCTCCCAAAGCGGCCGCACCTCGACCCAGCCGAACCTGGCGGACGGATGCCTGGACGCGACCTCGATCGCCTCGTCGAGGTTGTCGCACTCGATCAGGTCGAAGCCGCCGATCTGCTCCTTCGTCTCGGCGAACGGCCCGTCGGACAGCAGCACCTCCCCGTCACGCACCCGGACGGTCGTGGCGTCACTGCCCGGCCGCAGGCGCGCACCTTGCAGCCGTACTCCCCGGCCGTCCATCTCCCGCACCCAGGAGGCGGGGTCGGCGTCCTCCTCGGGCACCCCGACGGATTCGTTGTCGCAGACGAACATGACGTACCGCACGGTTCCTCCACCTTGACCGAGCTAGTTGACCGAGCTAGTTGACCGGCTGACCGACGCGACTGTACGCCGGACGCGCACGCGGGCGAAAGGCAGCAGCCGGAGCGTTCTGGTCCACCGCCGCTTGACGGGCGCGACCGGGGCGCCGGGCAGCGCGGAGCGGGCCAGTTCGTTGCGCGGACGCAGAGCGTAGGTGGCGGCGAGCAGATCAGGCATGACGAGCCCTCCCATTGAGCGCCCGCTGAGAGCGCTTCGTGATGTGCTGTGACACCAACACGACGAACGGGAGGACCCGAGATGGACAGCAGCCGGGTACTCGGCGTACTCGGCTCGGGGGGGCCACCGGGAACAGCGCCCCCGACGTCACCCACTCCGCTTTCCCCGCCTGAGCGTGGCCTTCCCCGACACCACCATTCCGCTGAGAGGATGCGGAAGCATGCGCGTATTGTTCACCTCCGTGCCCCTGGTCGGGCATCTCTTCCCTATGGTCCCCCTGGCGTGGGCATTGAGGAGCCGGGGCGACGACGTCCTGGTCGCCTGCCCCACCGAGAGGTTCAGCACCGCCGTCACCTCCACTGGACTCCCCGTCGGGCTCATCGACGCGGGCATAGGCCCCGACGAGTACGCCCAGGCCAGCGCCGTGGAAGGCGCGGGCGAGCAGCTGGCGACGGCCATCGAGGAAAGCGGCCGGGCCTGGGGCGCCTTGTCGGGCCGTATCTTGGCGGGGATGGGGGAACTGGCCGACGACTTCCGGCCGGACCTGGTGATCAGCGAGCCATGCGAGTACGCGGGCCGTCTGGCGGCGTACGAGCGCGACATTCCCTGGATCGAGCACAGCTGGGCACTTCCCGGTCTGCCCGCCTACGCGGCCGCCGCCCGGACCGCCCTCGACGGTGCCACTGCTGGAGCGGCGCTGCCGGCGCCTAGGGCGATCATCCACCCCTGCCCGCCGAGCCTCACCGAAGACCTCGACGCCATCGCGATGCGCTACGTCCCGTACAACGGCCCGGCGCGGTTGCAGCGATGGCACCGGAAGGGCCAGGGCAGGCCGAGGGCGCTGGTCACGTTCGGGAGCCTGCTGCTCGACCGCGCCCACATCGACCCCCGCAAACTCGTCACCGAGCTGGTGGAGAGCCTGACCGAGGCGGGCTTCGAGCTGGTGCTCGGGCTGGACGAGGGGCTGGCGGCGAGTCTGCGCCCGTGGCCCGAGCACGTGCTGCACGCCGGCTGGGTGACGCTCAACCTCGCGCTGCCCCACTGCGACCTGGTGATCCACCACGGCGGCTCGGGCACCACCATGGCCGCTCTGGTGTCAGGGGTGCCGCAGCTCATCGTTCCGCAGGCGACCGACCAGTTCGTCACTGCCGAGACCCTCGCCTCTTCGGGCGCCGCGCTGAGTCTCACTCCGGAGGAAGCCGCGCCTGACGTGGTCGCCGCGCACGCGGTACGGCTGCTGTCAGAGCCCGGTTTCCGGAAACGCGCGACGGAACTGGCCGCCGAAATGGCGGGGCTGCCTTCGCCTGCCCTGGTGGCCGACAAACTGCATATCGGAATGTGACCGGGTTGCCCTCTACTGAATTCGCAGGATGCTCGGTGCGGGTGCGCTTGGTGGAGGGGAGCGGACCTGGTGGCCACTCTGTGGGGTGTGAGCTCGGGGTTCGCCTTCCCTCGCGGGTCGATGAATGCGGCTGGCTAGCGGCCCTTCTCGTAGACGAGCAGGCCACGTGACAGGTGTAGCGGGACCATGATGAGCTCGATCACCAGGGCTTTCCAGGCGTAGTACAGGTTGACCGCCTTGTTCAGGTAGACGAACGGGAGGTTGAAGAGCACCTGGTGGACAGGTAGGCGGCGGCGTCTGGCCGCGTACAGGAGGGCGGGGACGGTCAGGAGCAGCTCGCCGCCTGCCCACCACGCCAGCGTGCCGGTCACCGGTGCGTGCATGCCGAGCGTGAGGATCAGCGGGCCGGCCCACCACAACGGGGCCAGGAGGATCTCCAGCAGGGCCACGATGATCCACGTCGCCAGCATGGGCTTGCGGGTGAGCAGGCGGGGGAGGTGGAGGCGGACGTTCTGCATGAAGCCCGCCATCCAGCGCCACACCTGCTTGCGGAGGTAGGTGAGGGTTTCGGGGTCGGCGGCCCAGGCCATGGCGTCGGATACGTAGACCGCCTTGCGGCCTTCGAGCTGTCGGCTCCAGGTGAAGTCCATGTCTTCGACGATCGTGCGTTCGGGGAAGCCGCCGAACGCGGTCAGGGTCGTGCGCCGGAACACCGAGCAGCAGCCCGAGCAGACCATGGGGCTGTTGGCCAGCTGCTGGATCGGGCGGTGCCAGTGGAAGCCGAAGAGGTATTCGGTCGATCTGCCACGCTCCCATGGGGTGCGGGCGAAGCGGGTTTGCACGTTGCCGGCGGCCACGTCCACGGCGGGGTCGTCGAAGACGGGCTTGACGCGCTCGATGTAGTCGGGGGCCAGCACCGTGTCGGCGTCGACGGCCAGGACCAGGTCCGTGTCGCAGTGGGGGAGCGCGTGGTTCTGGGCCTTGGCCTTGCTGCCGAGGTTGCGGGGTGGGCGCAGGACCGTTACGCCATGCGCCGCGGCCACCTCGCCGGTGCGGTCGGTGGAGCCGTCGTCCACCACGATGATCTTTTCGGGTGGGATCGACTGGGCCTGGATGGAGCGGAGCGTGGCGGGCAGGCCGTCTTCCTCGTCGTGTGCGGGGACGATGACCGTGAGGGTCTTCTGGGTCACCTGCGCCTCCCCAGCTTGAGCGCGACCAGGGTCACCAGGCCGACCGTGGCGTAGATGACCAGGCTGAATCCGAGTGTGGGCGGGCCTCCGGGCATCCTGCGGTTCCCTTCTGAGCGGGTGGATGGGTGGGTTGGGCGATGTGGGAACGAGGATGCCTGGCGGGGTGGGGGTGTGGAGGGTTGGAATGGGGTTCTGGGGATGGAGGGGCGGTGGCCGGCTCTGCCTGTGGACAACCGAAGGCGATGGCGGCCAAGGAGCATGAGCTCCTTGGCCGCCGCCGCTGCTATCTCAGGGCATAAGCCCTGTCGATGGTCTGGGTGGTCGAGCCGCCCGCCGTGTCCGACGCCGTGACCCGCAGCGACACGAACCCGCTGATCTGTGCCAGCGCAGGATGCGCCACCTCGACCCGGAACCGCCCGTCGCCCCGCTTCTTGACGCGAGTCGCGGCCTGCCAGGTCGTCCCGTCATCGACCGAGTACTCCACCCGTACCCGGTCCACGACAGGCGCCCGCCGGACCGCCGAGTGCGCCCCCGCCCACAGGTCGAACGCGAACGACTCCCCGGCCGGCGCCCGGTTCAGCAGGTCGAGGGGCAGGTCGTACCTGAGCTGGATGGCGGGCTGGAACGCGCACCCCGCCCCGAACGAGCACGAATACCCTCGAGGCGCCCCGGAGGAGGGCGGCGGGGAGGAGGCGAACTGCGCGGTCGTCGTCACCGTCCGGGACAGGGAACGCCCGGGAGTGTCCACGGCCTCCACCCGGTACGGTCCGGCCGTCCCGGGCACCGGGAAGTACCGAGGCCGCCACCCTTGCGCGGCCACTTCCTGACCTCCTGCGAGCAGCCGCGGCTTCGACGTGACAGGGCTCAGGTCGGTGTAGTGCCGGGGATCGGAGTCCAGCCACTGCTCGAACGGCACGAAACGATCCGAGTCCCGGCATGACGCGCACGGCACCGGCACCGGATACCCCGAGGGCACGTCGGCGGCCCCGGGGACCAGCGGCGCCTTGAACCACTGCTCGGAAATCCGCCGGTCGTCCCCGGTGAACCGGTCGTCAGAGTGCAGGATCAGCCCGGAGTTCGTGATCGTGCGCGACCACACCACGTCGTCGGAGACGGGCCCGAAGTACTCGGTGCGGGTGACCGGCATCGGCAACGACCCGCCGTACGTCAGGCGCCCCGGCTCCTCGCCGGTCGTCGACTCGCCGTACTCCCAGCCGCTGGTGCCCGGTGTGTCGGCATGGTAGGCGGTGTTGATCCGTACCAGGTCCCTCATGCCGACTCGCGCGGGCCGCGAAGGCACCCGCCCGCGCCAGTCGAAACGGAGGTGGTAGACCGAGTCCGGCCCGGTGTACGGCTCCAGCCGCAGCGACACCGGCCCCGCAGCCAGCGCCGACCGCAGGGAACGCCCCTCGGCGGCGCTCAACCCCAGCCGCACGGACGGGCCCAGTGGCACCCGAGCCCGCCCGCCGTCCACGTCGAGGAAGCCGATGACGCCCGCCGCACCGCGCATCAAAGCCTCACGGCCGGCGTCGTCCATCTGGACGCCCGCGTTGACGTAGCGGCCCTCGACCGGGATCCCGACCAGGACGACCTTCCCGGAGACCTCAACACCCGAAAAATCCTCAGGTCTCCCTCTTCCAACCGAAATAATGGGATAAGTCGCTGTGCTCGTCAGCCGGCGCATCGCCTCCATGTCGTACGCGGGACGCAAGGCCAGAGAGCCCGCGGTGGCCGAGGCGAGCACCGGAGGCTCCAGATTCCACTGGTGCGACAGCCGCATCTTGCCCGCCTTCACCGAGGACACCGGCGTGACGAACAGCTGCTGCCCGCCCAGCACCCCGCCCCACAGCGAGACCGGCTTGGCGCGGTCGGTGAAAGTGCGCACGTAGTACGCGCTCCCGTCCCCGTCCAGCGCCTTCGGTGTGTGCGGCCGGACCGGCGCCGTTTTGCGCGCGTCCAGGGTGACCGTCTTGTCCCCGTCGAGCCGGACCGTCTCGATCACCCAGCTCGTCCGGTTGCTGATCCGGCTCTCGTTGGCGACCCCGATCACCTCGTAGTCACCGGCGGGAAGGTAGAACTCGCCGTTGCCCGAATAGTCGGTGTGCACGAAGTAGTACCCGTACGGGTTGAACGGGTCTTCAGGGCTGTTCGCCCGCTTGAGCGGGACCGCGTACACGATCGGCTCGGCCTGGTAACCGGGGAAGAACTCCTTGGTCCCGTACGAGTTGACCAGCGACACCCCGAGCCGGTGCGTGGCTGGACCGGTGTAATAGCTGAACGGCGTCACCAGCCGCACGTCACCGGAGCTCGCCGTCACCCAGCCGCCGTAGGCGCCGATCGGGCCGGCAGCGGGATCGACGGTGAGGGAGACGGCGGCGGTGCCGTTCGCGGGCACGGTGACACTCTGCGCGCCCAGCTTGATCGCGCTGTCCGGGGCGGGCTTGCCGCTCCAGCCGCGCGTGACGAGCGAGACGGCCAGCGTGACCGGCTGAGTGCCGGTGTTCCGGTACGTGACCTGCCTCGTGGCGGGCTTGCCGAGGAGCCGGAAGTCGACCACGGAGCTGGCGAACACGCTCTGGGTGACCGCGCGGGCCACGTCCACCCGGCCGCTGCCCTGTTCGAACCAGTTGTGCCCGTCGTTGCGCTGCGCCGTCGAGGTCAGCGCGTCGCGGAGCTCACCGGCTCGCCAGCCGGGGTGCTGCTGGGCCAGGATCGCCGCCGCTCCCGCCACGTGCGGGGTCGCCATGGAGGTGCCGCTGAACGCCGTGTACTTGTCGTCGCCGGGAATGCCCGGCAGCGAGGAGGCGGCCGAGCGGGCGGCGACGATGTCCACGCCGGGGGCGACGATGTTCGGCTTGACCGCGGCGTCGTCCAGCCGCGGGCCCTTGCTGGAGAAGCCGGCCAGCGTCGTGCCCGTCTCCTTGTCCACCGCGCCCACGGCCAGCGCCTCGTCGGCCGCGGCGGGCACGCTCACCGTGAGCGGGTCCGACTCGTTGCCCGCCGCCGTCACGAACAGCGTCCCGTGCTTCTTGGTGAGCTCGTTCAGCGCCCGGCTCATCGGATCGGTGCCGTTGCCGCAGCAGGAGCCCAGGCTCATGTTCACCACGTCGGCGCCCTGCGCGGCGGCCCACTCCATGCCGGCGATGGCCCACGACCAGTCACCCCGGCCGTTGTCCGCGAGCACCTTGCCGACCAGCAGCGACGCGGCGGGTGCCACGCCCTTGTACGTCGATCCCGCGCCCGCGATCGTCGAGGCGACATGCGTGCCGTGCCCCACCTTGTCGGCGATGCCGGCGGAGTCGGAGAAGTTCTCGGTGGCGATGACGCGTCCGGCGAAGTCCGGGTGATCGGCGTCGATCCCGGTGTCGAGAACGGCGACCTTGACACCCTTGCCGTCGAACCCGCGCTCCCATCCGGCCGGCGCGCCGATGAGCGGCACGCTCTTGTCGAGCGAGGCCTTGGTCTTGCGGTCCAGCCAGATCTTGGCGATCCCGCCGCCGCTCAGCTTGTCGCCGGTACGGAGCCCGGCCCAGAAGTCGTCCGCCTGCTCGGCGCGTACCGTGACCGCGGCGCCGTTGACGCTGTCGAGCACCCGCACGTTCTCGCCGGCCGGCAGGGCCCGGGCCGCGCTCGCGAGCGCGGACGGGGCCGGGTCGCCCTGGTAGGTGACGAGCAGCGGGATCGCCTCGGCGCGCTGGTCCTGTGCCAGCGTCTCGACGTCGAACAGCTCCTCGTCCAGGGTCCCCGCGGCGACCATGGAAGCCGCGTCGGAGGGCAGGACGAGATAGCCGCCGTCCCTGCTGGGCAGCGTGGCGAACGTGACTCCGGCGCCGTCGGGCCTGGGCGCCGGCTTGATGGCCACGGAGGGGACGCCGCCCCGCGACGGCGCGTACTCGACGACGTCGCCGGTGACGAGGGTGAGGGTGACACGTGCCGGCTGGATCTCAGCGGGCTCGGTGGCCGCGGACGCCGCCTGGTGGGGCGGCACGACAACGGCGGTGAGTACGAGCGCCGAGCCCGATAACACCGCCGATAACCGCGTGTGAAATTTGGACAAGAGATGCCCTTTCGGTCATAACAGGAGCGCTTTCGGGAGCGCTCCCAACTCTCCGAGAGGGCCAAGTATCCATCACATGATCAAAACGTGTTCTTCAAGGTGAACCTCACCGGGCTCAGCGGTTCTGAGCCCGGTGAAGCGAGCCGTCGGTCACGAGCAGGTGGCGCCGTTGAGGGTGAAGGCCGCCGGCTTGGCGGTGTTCCCGGTGTGGGTGGCCTGGAAGCCGAACGAGGCGGACGCGCCCGGGGCGACCGTGCCGTTGTAGCTCACGTTCCTGGCGGTGACCTGGCCGCTCGCGGGGGAGATCGTGGCGTTCCACACGGAGGTGACCGTCTGGCCCGCGGGGAGCGTGAAGGTCAGCGCCCAGGAGGAGAGCTGGGTGGTGCCGGTGTTCTTGACCGTGACGGCGGCCGTGAAGCCGGTGTTCCAGGTGTTCGTCGTGTACGTGACGCTGCACGCCCCGCCGGGCGGCGGCGTCGGGGTCTGCGGCGGCGTCGTCGGAGTCCCGCCGCCCTGGTCAAGCCCGAAGAACGCGATCACGCGGGCGGCCATCCCGCTCATCGGGAGGTTGTGGCCGACGCCCTGCAGGCTGATGGCCTCGACCGGAGCCATCGTGCCGGTGCCGCCGTACCTGGTCCTGGTCCAGCCGGACTGCGGCTGGTCGGTGCTGCTCGGCGTCTGGCTCAGGCCGTGGACGTTCGTCCACTGCTTGATCTGCTCCTGGAAGTTCGGGTAACGCAGCGTGGAGTCCTCCGTGCCGTGCCACACCTGCATGCGCGGCCGGGCGCCGGTGTAGCCGGGGTACGCGCCGCGTACCAGGTCGCCCCACTGCTGCGGCGTCTTGGCGACCTGGCCGTTGGCGCAGGCGCTGTTCCACATCGACCCGTCCGTGGTGGCGAAGCAGGCGAACGGCACGCCCGCGAACGCGGCTCCGGCCTTGAAGACGTCGGGATAGTCACCCAGCAGGACGTTCGTCATCATGGCGCCCGACGAGGCACCGGTCACGAACGTGCGGTCGGGGTCGGTGGAGTAGCGTTGCTGCACATACCTGACCATGGAGACGATGCCCACAGGGTCGCTGCCGCCGTCGTGCCGCAGCGCCTGCGGCGAGGAGACGTCGAAGCAGGAGCCGCTCCTGGTCGCCGACGGATAGATCACGATGAACTTGTACCTGTCGGCCAGCGAGGCGAACTCCGTGCCTGAGTAGAAGGCCGGGCCCGATCCCGTGCAGTAGTGCACCGCCACCAGGAGGGGCGGGCGGGACCCGACGCCGTCCGGGACGTACAGGTGCATGCGCAGATTGGTCGGGTTCGTACCGAAACCGGTCACCTCCGTCAGCTGCGCCGACGCAGCCGGTGGCGCCATGGCCAGCCCCGCGACGACGAGTGTCACGGCGGTGATCAGGGCACCCGCTATCCGAGCTCTGATGTCCATCGGGTTCCTCTCGTTCGCCTGAAACATTGCGAGTCTGAGACGAAACTTTCAGCAACGCAATCATGGCTGGTCGATGCCTCTGGCAGGAGGGGGATGACCTGCGGTGGAGCGCAATGACAGGACGGCGATCCCATGAAAGTTTCGACTCGTCCCAGCGCAAAAGAAATTTTCTGATGATGCGGCTAGAGAGAAAATTAATTCCCGAATCTTCTTGACCTTGGCCGTTGACGATGGGAAAGCTGTGGCAGGAGAGCCAAAGGTGAAAGGACCCTCATGGTCACAGTCCGCGCCTTCGCGTCCGGTGACGAGGCCTCCCTGGTCGAGGCCTGGAACCGCAGCATGCCAGCCGACCCCACGACCCCCGGCTGGTTCCGCGACTGCGTGCTGCTCGATCCGAACTTCGACCCCGAGGGCTTACGGGTGGCCGTCTCCGACGGGCGGGTGGTCGGCTGCGCGTACGGCGTCCGCAGGCTGACGCCCCTGGCCCCGGGGACCGACCTGGAGCCGGACACCGGGTGGATCCCGTTCTTCTTCGTCGCCCCCGAGCATCGCGGCGGTGGGCTGGGGAGGGGCCTGCTGGGAGAGGCGCTGGCATTCCTTGAGGGCCACGGGCGGACGAAGGTGGATTTTTCGTCGTACACGCCGAACTATGTGCTCCCGGGCGCGGACGCCGAGCTCTACCCCGACGGCTACCGGCTGCTGACCGGGCTCGGCTTCCGGACGCTCTACTCGCCGGTCGCCATGGACAGGACGCTCGTCGGCTACGTGACCCCCGACGAGGTGCACGAGCTGCGTGCCAAGCGCGAGCAGGAGGGGTACGCCTTCCGCAGCCCCGCCGACGGAGAGCTGCCCGAGCTGATCCGCTTCGCGGCCGACGCCTTCAATCCCGACTGGGGCGAGGCGATTCGCCGGCACCGAGACCCCAAGCGCATCGTCATCGCGAAAACAGATCGAATAGTGGGGTTCGCCCTGTACGCGGCCTACCGCGGCATCCCCGAGCGCTTCGGCCCCTTCGGCGTCGACCCCGACCAGCGCGGCACCGGCCTCGGCAAGATCCTCCTCCACCTCACCATGACCATGATGCGCGCCGAAGGGCTCCACTCGTCGTGGTTCCTCTGGACCGGCGAGGCCAGCCCCGCCGGTCGCCTCTACACCAAGGCCGGCTACGCGGTCACCAGGCGGTTCCACGTGATGAGGCGATCGGCATGACGCACGTCCTGGCCATCGGCGCCCACGCGGGCGACCTCGACCTGACGGCGGGCGCGGTGCTCGCCCAGCACGTCCTGCGCGGAGACAAGGCCACGCTCCTCCACCTCACCCTCGGCGAACGCGGCCACCCCCGCATGCCGGTCGCCGACTACGCCAAGCAGAAGCGCGAGGAAGCTGAGACGTTCGCCGGCAGGATCGGAGCGGGCGTGCGCTTCCTGGACTACGAGGACGGCCTGCTGCCCGAGGACGAAGAGGTCAAGATGCGGGTCGGCGACCTCATCAGGGAGCTGCGTCCGGACGTCATCCTGACCCATTGGAGCGCGTCCATCCACAAGGATCACGCCCGTACCCACCGGATCGTCGAGGACGCCCGCTTCTACGGCGGGCTCAAGACGCTCGAACGCGAGCTGCCCGCCCACTGGGCGGGCGAGCTCTACTACGCCGACAACTGGGAGGACGCGGAGGGGTTCGTCCCCGACGTGTTCGTCGAGCTGACGGAGGAGGCGTACGAGCTCTGGTCACAGGCGATCACCGGGTACGCCTACGCCCGGGGCGAGACCTACGGCTTCCCGTACGTCGACTACTACCGCGCGCTGACGATCGTGCGCGGCGCACCAGCCGGATTCGGCCGTGCCCAGGCCTTCGCCGCCCCGAAGGGCTCGCGCGACCTCCGGACGAAGTATTTCGGAAAGGCCACCCCCCAATGAAACGCATTCTCGCAGTACTCGCCGCCTTGGCCGTCGCCGGTTGTTCGAGCGGCGGCTCTCCCGCCAAGAACGGCACGAGCGCGCCGCCGCTGGTGATCCACGCCATCGATGCCGGCATCTTCCAGGAGGACTTCAACCCGTACCACCTCGAAGGCGTGAACTTCGGCACGAGCGGGATGATCCACGAGACCCTCATGTACTTCAACAAGCTCAAGCCCGGAGAGATCACCCCATGGCTGGCTCTGAAGTACGAATGGGCTGACAAGGGCAAGTCGCTCACGTTCACGCTCCGCCAGGGGGTGAAGTGGACCGACGGGCAGCCGTTCACCGCCGACGACGTGGCCTTCACGTTCCAGATGCTGAAGGACCACGCGCAGCTCAACACGTCCGCGCTGGAGATCAAGGACGCGCGGGCGCTGGCTCCGGACAAGGTGCGCGTCGACTTCAAGAGCACCTCGTACGCCAAGCTCTACAACATCGCCGGCGGCTCGCCCATCGTGCCCAAGCACCTGTGGGAGAAGCAGCAGGACCCGGTGACGTTCACCAACTCCAAGCCGGTCGGCACCGGACCGTACAAGTTGTCGAAGTTCTCGGCGCAGCTCTACGAGATGGAGAAGAACCCGTCCTACTGGCAGCCGGGCAAGCCGGAGGTGCCGCTGCTGCGCTTCCCCGCATACACGGCCAATGCCCTGCAGACGGCGCTCCAGCAGGGCGAGGTGGACTGGGCGGGCGCGTTCGTGCCGGACATCCAGAAGATCTTCGTGCAGGGCAAGCCGGAGCAGAACAAGTTCTTCTTCCCGCCAGAGGGCGTCGTGACGCTGCTGCCCAACCTGACCAACCCCGTCCTGGCCAAGCCGGAGGTACGGCAGGCCATCAGCCTCGCCGTCGACCGGGACAAGATCGTGAAGGTGGCCGAGCGCGGCTACACCAAGGTCGCGCACCCGACCGGCGTGCCGATGCCGGGCGGCGAGGCGTACGTGCCGCCGGAGTACAAGGACGCCGCGTTCAAGGTGGACGTCGAGAAGGCCAAGGAGCTGCTCAAGGGCGTCGATCCGGCCCAGCTGAAGTTCACGCTGCTGGTGCCGTCGCCGTTCACCGACTGGGTGAACGCCGCCCAGCTCATCAGGGAGGACCTGGCCAAGGTCGGCATCACGGTCGAGACCAGGGGCGTGGCCTTCCAGGACTGGGTGTCGAAGGTCGGCAAGGGGAACTACGACCTGTCGATCAGGGCCACCCCCTCGGGCCCGACCCCGTACTTCCAGATGCGCCAGATGCTCTTCGGCGGCCTGGCCAAGCCCGTCGGTGAGGCCGCGACCGGCAACTACGAGCGGTGGAAGGACGCCGAGACCGACCGGCTGATCGACGCGTACGCCGCCACCGAGGACCTGGCCGAGCAGCGGCAGGCCACGCAGGGGCTCGCCAAGATCATGGTCGAGAAGCAGCCTGCGCTGCCGCTGTTCTACAGCCCGTCGTGGGCGCAGTACCGGACCAACAAGTACGTCGGCTGGCCGTCCGAGCAGGACCCGTACGCGATGCCGTCGCCGTACACCTCGCCCGACGCGGCCGTGGTGCTGCTGCACCTGAAGCCGGCCACCAAGTGAGGTTCCTGGCCCGGCGGCTCGGCTTCTACCTGCTGACCGCCTGGGCCGCCATCACGCTCAACTTCCTGATCCCCCGGCTCATGCCGGGGGACCCGGTGGAGCTGCTGGTGGCCCGCATGAAAGGCAACGTCGACCCGGCTGCCATCGACGCGATGCGGCGGGCGTTCGGCATCAGCGACGCCAACCTGTGGCAGCAGTACCTGGACTACCTGGGCAATCTCGCACAAGGGGAGCTGGGCCGCTCGATCACCTTCTTCCCCACCGAGGTGTCCGCGGTCATCGCCGACAGCCTGCCGTGGACGGTCGGGCTCGTCGGCGTCGCCACGCTGATCAGCTACCTGGTGGGCACCTCGCTGGGCGTGCTCATGGCGTGGAAGCGGGGCACCTGGCTCGACGGGGTGCTGCCCGCCGCCACGTTCATGCACGCGGTGCCGTACTTCTGGGTGGCGCTGGCGCTCGTGTTCGTCTTCGGGGTGACGCTGCAGTGGTTCCCCGTGTCCAGGGCGTACGGGCTGGAGGTGATGCCCGGCTTCACCGGCGAGTTCGCCGGCAGCGTGGTCTACCACGCGGCGCTGCCCGCGGTGACGATCGTGGTCGCGTCCATGGCGGACCGGATCCTCGGCATGCGCAACGTCATGGTGACCACGCTCGGCGAGGACTACGTGGTGATGGCCGAGGCCAAGGGGCTGACCTCCAGGAGGGTCATGTGGGCGTACGCGGCCCGCAACGCGATCCTGCCCAACATCACCAGCTTCGCCCTGTCGCTCGGCTTCGTCGTCGGCGGATCCGTGCTGACCGAGATCGTCTTCTCGTACCCAGGGATCGGGTCGATGCTCCTCAAAGGTGTCGAGAACGAGGACTTCCCGCTCATGCAGGGCATCTTCCTCGTCATCTCGCTGGCCGTGCTCGTCGCCAACTTCCTGGCCGACCTGGCGTACGTGGTGCTCGACCCGCGTACCAGGCAGGAGTCCGAATGAAGATCAAGATCGGTGCCGGGATCCTCGTCTTCTTCACGCTGATGGCCGTCTTCGGCCCGCTGCTCATCGGCGCCGACCCCGCAGCGACCAGCGACGACGGGCTCCAGGGCCCGTCGGCCGCGCACTGGCTGGGCACCACGCAGACCGGGCAGGACATCCTCACCCAGATCGTGTACGGCGCCCGCGTCTCGATGGGCGTCGGCCTGCTGTCGGCGGTCATCGCCAACGTGTTCGCGGTCGCGGTCGGCCTGGTCGGCGGCTACCTGGGCGGCGCCGTGGACGAAGTGTTGTCCGTGCTCACCAACATCTTCCTGGTGCTGCCCGCCCTGCCCCTGATCATCGTGCTGGCCGGCTACCTGCCGCAGCGCGGCGTCGCGTCCGTGGCCGTGGTGATCGCGGTCACCGGCTGGGCCTGGGGCGCGCGGGTGCTGCGGGCCCAGACCCTGTCCGTACGGCGCCGCGACTTCGTCCAGGCCGCGCGGGCGAGCGGGGAGGGGGCGTTCCGGATCATCTTCTTCGAGATTTTGCCCGTGCTGCTGCCCGTCATCGCCACCAGCTTCCTGGCCACCGTGGTCGCGGCGATCCTGGCCGAGGCCGGGCTGTCGTTCCTGGGCCTCGCCGACCTGTCCACCGTGAGCTGGGGCAGCATGCTCTACTTCGCACAGAACGGGCAGGCGCTGCTCATCGGGGCATGGTGGTGGTTCATCCCGCCCGGGCTGTGCATCGCGCTCATCGGCACCGGGCTCGCGCTGGTGAACTTCGGCATCGACGAGATCGCCAACCCCCGCCTGCGAACGGTCAAAACGGTCAAGGTGAAGGCCCGCACATGAACGTTCTGGAGATCCGCGACCTGAGTGTCGACTACCTGTCCGGCAGCGGCGCCGTGCACGCCGTCGCCGGCGTCTCGCTCGACCTGCGGCGCGGCGAGATCCTCGGTCTGGCGGGCGAGAGCGGCAGCGGCAAGTCCACGCTGGCCAACGCCGTCGCCCGGCTGCTGCGCCCGCCCGCCGCGATCACCTCGGGCTCGGTCGTCTACCGCCGCCAGGACGGCTCGTCCGTGGACGTGCTCGGCCTCGGCAAAAGGGAGCTGCGGGCCTTCCGCTGGAAGGAGCTGGCCGTCGTCTTCCAGAGCGCCATGAACTCGCTCAACCCGGTCAGCACCGTCGGCGCCCAGATCGACGACGTCCTGCGCATCCACGCTCCGGGACTGTCCCGCAAGCACCGCACCGAGAAGGCGGTCGAGCTGCTGCAACGCGTCGGCATCAGCGCCGACAGGCGCCGCTCGTACCCCCACGAGCTGTCCGGCGGCATGCGGCAGCGCGCGGCCATCGCCATCGCGCTCGCGCTCAACCCCGAGATCATCGTCATGGACGAGCCGACCACCGCGCTCGACGTGGTGGTCCAGCGCGACATCCTCCACGAGATCAGGGCGCTCAGGGAGGAGTACGGCTTCGCGGTGGTGTTCATCACGCACGACCTGTCGTTGCTGATGGAGATCTCCGACAGGATCGCCATCATGTACGCGGGCCGGGTCGTGGAGACCGGCAGCGCCAAGGCCATGCACAAGTCGCCGCGCCACCCGTACACGCTGGGCCTGCTCCGCTCGTTCCCGCGCCTGCACGGGCCGCGCGAGCAGCTCCTGGGCATCCCCGGCACCCCGCCCGACCTGAGGTCGCTGCCGCCGGGATGCGCGTTCCATCCGCGTTGCGGGCAGGCCGTGGCGGAGTGCTCCTCGGTCCTGCCCGCGTTCGAGGGCGATGTCGCGTGCCTGCTGAACGGCGGCCGTGGTCTGGAGGATGCATCGTGATCGTTCTGGAGGGCCGTAACCTCACCAAGCACTTCACCGCCGCCCGCGGCCCCCGTGGCCGCCTCGGCAGACGGCCGCCGGTGCGGGCCGTGGAGGACGTGTCGATCGCGCTGCGCGCCGGGACGGTGTCGGCGCTGGTGGGGGAGAGCGGCTGCGGCAAGAGCACGGTGGCGCGGCTGCTCGCGCAGGTGTATCCGGCCACGTCGGGCGAGGTGCTGCTGCGCGGCGAGCCGGTGCGCGCCCATCGCGGGGCGGCGTTCAGGGAC
The DNA here is from genome assembly GCF_044466425.1 of Nonomuraea sp. NPDC049400. Lineage (NCBI taxonomy): Bacteria > Bacillati > Actinomycetota > Actinomycetes > Streptosporangiales > Streptosporangiaceae > Nonomuraea > Nonomuraea sp. NPDC049400. Next base: position 39,138 of record NZ_JBITMP010000049.1, on the reverse strand, counting down.
TACCGGCGGCAGGTGCAGCTCATCTTCCAGGACCCGTTCGCCTCGCTGAACCCCTTCCACCGGGTGCGCTACCACCTGGCCAGGCCGCTGCGCATCCACGGACACGTCCGCTCGGCCGCGCACGAACAGGAACAGGTCGCCGAGCTGCTCGAACGCGTCAGCCTCACGCCGGTCGAGCAGTTCATGGACAAGCTGCCGCACGAGCTGTCCGGCGGCCAGCGGCAGCGGGTGGCCATCGCACGGGCGCTGGCGGTGCGGCCCGTCGCGCTGATCGCCGACGAGCCCGTGTCCATGCTGGACGTGTCGATCAGGCTCGGCGTGCTGCGGCTGCTGGAAGGGCTGGCCGAGGAGAGCGGGCTGGCGCTGCTGTACATCACGCACGACATCGCCAGTGCCCGGTACTTCGCGCAGGACATCACGGTCATGTACGCCGGGCGGCTGATCGAGAGCGGGCCGAGCGAGGCGCTCACGCAGTCGGCGCGGCACCCGTACACGCAGCTGCTCCTGGAGTCGGCGCCGGACCCCGACCGGGTGACCCCGCCCGAGGCCACGCGGCACGGCGAGCCGCCCAGCCTGATCGCCCCGCCGGGCGGGTGCCGGTTCCATCCGCGCTGCCCGGTGGCGCTGCCGGTGTGCTCGGAGGAGGCGCCCGGGCGTACCGAGCTGGGGGAGGGCCGCTGGACGCACTGCTGGCAGGCCCACGTCGGCGCGGCTCAGACGGGACGGTAGCGGGCGGCGAGTTCTGCGGCGGTGGCCGCCATGCGCTCGCGCAGCTCGGCAGGGGCCAGCACCTCGACATCCGTGCCCAGCCGGAGGAACTCGGCGAGCGCGTGCTCGATCGACTCGATCGGCACGGTGACCCGCGTCCACCCCTCCTCGTCCGGCGGCTCCGCACTCTCGCCGGCCGCCGCCACCACGCCGCGGGTCATGAGGTCGGCCAGGCGCTCCAGGCCGCGCGGCGACAGCCGCACCACCGCCTCGCCCCACCGCAGCCGGGCCTCGAACTCGGCCAGGTACCCCTGCCAGTAGGCCGCGAGGTCGAAGCCGCCGGGCCGGGTGAAGCGCTCGGGGAGCGGGTGCAGGTCGAGGATCTGGGAGACGCGGTAGGTACGCACGTCCTCGCCCGCCCGCGCGACGAGATACCACCGTCCGGCCTTGACGACCAGCCCGTACGGGTCGAGCCGCCGCTCCACCTCCTGGGGCGCCTTCCAGCGGCGGTACCTGACCTGGACGCGGCGCTCGTTCCAGACGGCGTCGGCCACGGCGGGCAGGTAGGTCACCGGCTCCTGGTCGCGGTACCAGGTGGGCGCGTCCAGGTGGAAGCGCTCCTGGATGCGCCCCGCGCGGTCGCGGAGCTCGACGGGCAGCGCGGCCATCAGCTTGAGCTGCGCGGCCGTCACCACCGCGCCCAGCCCCAGCTCGGCCGCGGGACCGGGCAGGCCGGCCAGGAACAGGGACTCGGCCTCGTCGGGGGTCAGTCCGGTGAGCCTGGTGCGGTAGCCGTCGAGCAGCTGGTAGCCGCCCTTCGGGCCCGCGTCGCCGTAGAGGGGGATGCCGGCGGCGTGGAGCGACTCGACGTCGCGGTAGATGGTGCGTACGGAGACCTCCAGCCGGTCGGCCAGCTCCTGCGCGGTCATCCGGCCGCGCGTCTGCAGGAGCAGGAGGATCGACACCAGGCGGGAAGCACGCATATTCACTGACACTACCTGTCAGTGAATACGCCTTAGGTTCGGCGGCATGAACGATTTCGACTTCTTCGCCGGCCACTGGAACGTCGCCAACCGCAAGCTCGTGAAGGTGCTCGCCGGCAGCGACGAATGGGACGAGTTCCCCGGTTACTCGGTGGCCACCCGGCACTTCGACGGGGCGGCCAGCTTCGACGAGGTCACGTTCCCGACCAAGGGGTTCAGCGGGCTGACCGTACGCGTGTTCAACCGCGAGACGCGGCAGTGGTCCATCTACTGGGCCAGCAGTTCGAGGGGCGTGCTCGACACCAGGCCCATGGTGGGGGCGTTCGAGGGGAACCGGGGCGAGTTCTACGGCGAGGAGACCCATGAGGGCGGGCCGGTGCGGTGCCGGTTCATCTGGACGGTGAACGGACCGGACGCGGCCCGCTGGGAGCAGGCGTTCTCGGCGGACGGCGGGCAGACGTGGGAGACGAACTGGACGATGGACTTCAGCCGGGCGTGAGTGCGATCCCCGTCTGGAGCGCGCGCGGGGCGGCGTCGGCGCTGGCGCGTCCCCACAGGACCGCCGCCACGGCGATGGCCGCGATCAGCAGCACGAGCGCGCCGGCCACGACCGCCCACCACCAGGCGGATCTCGGCGGCTTGGCCTCGTAGAGGGGCACGTCGGGCAGCATGTCCGGCGTGTACGGGAGCCGCCGCGTGGACGGCGGCTCCTGCGGCCCCCGCGCGGGACCCTGCCGTTGCGGCGGCGGAGTGCCCGGACGGGGAGGCTGGGTCGGGCGGGGGTAGCGGTGCCTGATCGTCTCCAGGGGATCCTGTCCCCGGGGGTCAGGCTGCTCTCGAGTCATGGTCTCCTCAGGAACGGCTGCGGAGTTTCGGAGCTTGCCCAGCCATTGTCACACTTGGCCGGCGGACCCGTCCCGTGACTCCTCAGCCCTGGCCCCCGCCGTAGGGCTGCTGCGGCGGGTTCTGCCAGCCGGGCTGCTGCTGCTGGAACGGCTGCTGCTGCTGCTCCTGCCAGTTCGGCGAGTGCTGCTGCCAGCCGGGTCCCTGAGGCCCCTGCGGCGGCTGGGCGGGCTGGCTCGGCTTCCGGCGGGCGACCACGGCCCAGATCAGCAGGCCCGTGCCGCTCGCGTGGAGGACCAGGGAGATCAGGTTCGTGATGAAGATGGTCGCTCCGAAGGGGCTGTCCATCGACGGGTACACCACGTAGGCCGTGAAGGCGTTGAACGCCACTCCAACCAGGAGCAGGATGCACCCGAACATGCCGATCAAGGCGGCGGAACCGTGGTTGCGCCTGCCCATCGCGGTCACGGCGATGCCGGCGAGCAGCAGGACGGCCCATACGCCATAGTTGAGAATGCCGCCGATCACGGACTGGAACATCAAGGAACTCCGATCGGGGGTAGAAAAGCGGACTCGACGACGTTACGGGGATTCGCGGAGGTCTTCCACTGCCCTGCTGATCGAATTCAGGTCCAGCGGGCCCTGGTAGCGCACGCCGTTCAGGAAGAGTGTGGGGGTGCCGCGCACCCCGCTGTCCCGTCCGGACTCCTGGTGGCGGGCGATCCGCGCGGTGTGGTCCGACACGTCCGCCCAGGGGCTGACGTCCAGCTCGGCGGCGTAGTGCTCGAGGTCGGCGTCGGTGAGGAAGCGCTGGTTGTCGAAGAGGATGTCGTGCATCTCCCAGAACCTCCCCCGGTCTGCCGCCGCCTCGGACACGATCGCGGCGGCCGTGGCCCGCGGGTGCAGCGTCGGCAGCGGGTAATGCCGGAAAACCAGCCGTATATCGGGATTCTTGGTACGGAGCTCCTCCAGGATCGGGTGCAGCCGCCCGCAGTACGGGCACTCGAAGTCCCCGTACTCCACGATCGTCACCGCGGCGTCCGCGGGTCCCCGCACATGATCCCTGGGCCCGACCGGCACGGTGAGCCTGTCGGGCAGCTCCTCGGTGGGCTCGGCCTCGGGCGGCGCGCACACCCCGCCCCGGTCCCACGCCAGCCGGAAGATCACCCAGCCCATCGCGGCGGACAGCAGCGAGCCCGCCAGAATGCCGATCTTGGCCTGGGTGCGGATGACCGGATCGTCGGCGAAGGCCAGGTCCACGATGAACAGCGCCACCGTGAACCCGATCCCGGAGACGGCCGCGCCGCCCAGCAGCTGCCCCCACACCAGGTTCCCCGGCAGGATCCCCCACTTGAACCGCAGCGGTATCCACGTGCCGAGGGAGATCCCGGCGAACTTGCCCAGCACCAGGCCGAGCGCCACGCCGATGGAGACGGGTGAGGTGACGGCGGCCCGCAGGCTCTCGCCGTCGAGCGGCACCCCGGCGTTGGCCAGGGCGAAGACCGGCACGATCACGTAGCTGCTCCACGGATGCAGCCGCAGCTGGAGCCGCTCGTTGACGGAGACGGCGCGCTGGACCCGCCGCGCGGCCTCCCTGGCCGCCTGCGCGCTCGGCTCGCTGGTGAACTCCTGCACGGCCTCGCCGGCGAGCAGCAGCTTGTGGTCGGTGGGCGCGTAGACGAAGACCAGGATGCCAAGGGCGATGCCGACCAGCGTCGGGTGGATCCCGCTTTCGAGGGTGGCCACCCAGAGCGAGAACCCCAGCACGATGTAGGCGGGCGCCCGCCAGATCTTCAGCCACCGCAGGGTCACGATGGCGGCGAGCAGCAGGGCGGCGGTGATGAGCGCGGGGACGGCGATGCTGGCCGTGTAGAAGATCGCGATGATCATGATCGCCAGCACGTCGTCCACGATGGCCAGCGTCAGCAGGAACGCCCGGAGCGGATCGGGGCAGCGGGCGCCGACGACGGCCAGCACGCCCAGCACGAACGCGGTGTCGGTGGCGATCGGCACGCCCCACCCGCCCGCGCCGGGACCGCCGGCGTTGAGCAGGAGGTAGATGCCGGCTGGGACCAGCATCCCGCCGAACGCCGCGACCGCGGGCACGGCGATGAGCCGCCGGTCCCTGAGCTGCCCGAGCCGCACCTCGTACGAGACCTCGAGCCCGATGAGGAAGAAGAAGACGGTCATGAGGCCGTCGTTGACCCAGTGCCGCAGGTCCAGCGAGAACTCGGCGTCCCCGAAGGAGATCCCCATCTGCGTGTGCCAGAACGCGTCGTAGGTGCCGCCCCACGGCGAGTTGGCCCAGAGCAGGGCGAGGACCGTGGCGATCAGCAGCACGCTCGTGCTGCCTGCCTCGGTCCTCAGGAACGCCCGCAACATCTCAGATCTCCCCCCGAAGACCCAGCGGAGGCATCCGATCCTATGGGCTCCGGAAGAACAGATAAAACGCCGCATCCCGGGCAAGCAGGAACCCGACGATGGCAAGCCCCCAGCTCAGGGCCGACGCCGCGTGCTTGCTCATCCAGGCTCGCAGGCGCTCCAGCTTCGGCTCCAGCCAGGCTCCCGCGACGCCGCGCAGCGCCATGAGCACCAGCGGCGGCAGGATCATGACCAGCACGTACGCGGCCAGCACCGGCAGCCATTGCCCGGCGGGCAGCTCCGAGGTGGTCATGATGCCGATGGCGGCGAGGTAGGGCACCATCGTGGCCACCTCCAGCGCCCCGGCGGTCAGCCCCAGCAGCACCATCACCCGGGGACCGCCCACCCGCGGCTCGAAGCGCCGCTCCGGCTTGCCCAGCTTCGCGCACCGCTTGGGATCGAACCGGAAGCTCAGCGCGAACAGCCCGACCCCGAGCACGAGCTGCACCCAGTACGCGGGACCGCTGCGCAGCACGTCGCCGAAGCGCTCCATCGCCGTGGACAGCCCCAGCATGAGCGCGACCCCCACCAGGAAGTAGAACACCGCCAGGGTGGCGAGGTAGATCGGCAGCCCCGCTCGCTCTGTGCCCGTCCGAGGGGTCAGCAGCAGGAAGATGGGGATGCCGAGAGTGCCGAAGCTGGTGCTGTCGACGAGCGCCAGGGCGGCGAGGGTGACCAGCAGTCCGATCGTCATGCCACGATCTTGCTGCCTCCGGGCCGGTGCCCGCCTCCTCCGCCGGGCTGAACCCGGCGTACACACTTCTTCGCACCCTGGCATGGACGACGGGAATCTTTGCAGGTGGTTTGGGGTTATGAAAAGGGATTGACTGACCAAACAGGCCAGCCTCGCAAACGCCGTTGGCGGAGGTTCTCATGAAGGCATGGTCACGCTGGCAGGACTGGGTAACCCTGGTCGCCGGCCTCTACGCGGCACTCTCCCCGATCTGGACCCCAAGCGCCTCGGGCGCCGGGATGTCCCTGATCGTGCTGGGTGTCCTCATCGCGCTCACCTCGCTCGCGTCGCTCGCCAGGCCAGGTCTGGTCGCGACCGAGTGGCTGAACACGCTCTGGGGCGTGCTCATGTTCGTCGCCCCATGGGTCATGACCTACACCCAGGAGCGCGGCGCGTCGTGGACGTCCTGGATCGTGGGCGTCGTCACGGTGGTGCTCAGCCTGACCGCGGTGCCCGCCAGCCGGGCGGCACACCGCCGTGTGCTCCCGCACTAGTCACTCACCGAAAGGCCGGGCCACGAACGGGCCCGGCCTTTCAGCTGCGCGGTCCTACAGGTTGCGGAGGTACGCCAGCGACGGCGCGAAGAAGTACTCGCCGCCCTTCATCGTCACCGTCTGAGCCACCTGCGTCTGCGGGGTGGACATCTCCGGCTTGCCCCACACCTTGGGGAAGGTCACCTTGATGTCCCGCTCGCCCTGCCCGATGACCGGATCGTGGCCGGTCGCCGGGTTGAGGAAGTCGGGGTTGTTCGCCCACGACTGCTGGGTGAACTCGAACTGGCTGAGCAGGCTCCCGTTGAACGCCATGAACAGCAGCCCCACCTCACCGCTCGGCCGGGTCTCCGGCGGCGAGTCGTCCCACGGCTCGTCGGTGCGCTCCCCGTACGTCTGCCCGCGCCGTGCCATGAGCACCTCGCGCCCGAACGAGCGGGGGTTGGTCTTCCTGATGTGCCCGCTGAACGGGCACTTGGTTCCCTCGTCGTCGCCGTCGAACGTGAAGTCGTTGTTCACCGGCCCGCCGGCCGCCTTCGGCTTGCTGGTCACGGGAGTGCCGTCCTTGAACCGGCCGACGAGCATCGCGCCCGCCCGGTCGCGGTCGGCGCCGACCAGGCCGAGGCTGTCCGCCAGGTCCCGCTCGACCTCCTTGAACGCCCGCACGTTCTGCTCCAGCTTCCTGAACACCAGATAGCTGCCGTGGTGACGGCTGGGGTTCGGCGCGAACGGGTCGGGCACGAGGACGTTGCTGAGCGGGAACGCCGGGTTCCAGTGCTTCTTCGGCTCCTTGTCCACCTCGTCCTTCACGAACAGCGGCTGGCTGCGGCCGTCCACGTACCCGAAGTGCTCGATGCCGTCGCCGGCGGGGTTGCGCATGCCCTGCCCGGTCTCCTCGCCGAGCAGCCGCGCGCTCTCCGGCAGTGCGCCGAGGATCTCCTCGCGCAGCGCCGCCACCGGCCCCGGCTCCGCGTCGCCGATCAGGATGACGGCGTGGATCTCCCGCTGGTACGTGCGCTCCCACTCCTCCACCTTCGGGTCGTTGACCTCCGCGATGCGCCGCTTCATGCCGTCACGGAAGACTTTGTCCCCGAACTTGCGTACCTCCTCGACCGAGTGGCCGAGGTCGCGGTATCCGGCCTTGCTGATGCCGATGCCCACGTACGGCGTGCCGCGGCGGCCCTTCGCGCCGAAGTCGCGCACCTCCTCCAGGTGCTTGCGCGCCGACTTCATCTTGGTGGTCGCGACGTGCCGCAGAAACGCCCTCCCCTCCTTGACGTCGTTGAACCTGACGAACAGCACGGACAGGTGCTCGCGCACGTGTGCGCGCAGGATGTTCGGCTGGAGATTGTCGAGCATCGCCTTGGTGTCCGCGTCGAGCTTGGCCGAGTCCCAGGCCAGAGGTTGTGCGTTGTTCAGGTCGACAGGCATTGCCGAGTCCCTTTCCCCGTTTCGATGTTGAAATCGGGCCCCCTGACGCGCCGCACGAGGAATGTTTCTCGTGAATCCCCGTATGTTCATAAGCGCCCCACTTATACGACTCGCGAGAACGCGAGAAAGTTTCCCCAAAAGGGGCCAGTTGGATTTCCCGATTCAGGGCGATCTACTGCGGACGCGGTATCCGCGCCGCCTCCCCAGGGACGATTACGCGGCTACCGCCCGATGCGACGGTGGACCCCATGGACGCACTCCGCAGGGCTCTGGGCCGGCTGTCGCTGCTCTACGCGCTGATCTTCCTCTGTTTCGCGCTGATGCACGCCGGGATCGCGTTCGGCCCGGTGGCCGAGCCGGTGATCGTGCCGGCCGCGATCGTGGAGACGCTGTGCGCGGGGGCCATGCTCGCCGGGGCGTACGGCGTGCTGGCCGGGCGGACCTGGGCGTGGGACGGGCTGATCTACAGTCACGCGGCCGCGCTGGCCGGGGTGCTGCTGGGGATCCTGGCGCTGGCGCTCGGGGCGGGCCCGGCGAGCGCGCTGCTCGGCTGGTATCACAGCGCGATGGCGGCCGTGCTCGCCGCCGGGCTGGCGGGATCCTTCTACGTCTCCAGGGTCCGCAGGTAGTCGGCGGCCTCGTCGATGTGGTCCTCGGTGAAGACGCGGATGCCGTTCAGCTCAAGCAGGGCCGTCGTGACGCCCTGCCCCGGGCTGCGCCGGCCCGTGAACGTGCCGTCGTAGACCGACAGCGCGCCGCACGACGGGCTGCCCTCCTTCAGCACCGCCAGCCGGACGCCGGACGACCGCGCCACCGCGAGCGCCGACTCGGCGCCCGCCACGAACTCGGCCGTGACGTCCGACCCGTCGCTCGCCAGCACGCGGGCGGCGCCGGACAGGACGGCCGCGCCGCCCGCGCCGCCCTCGATCTCCGCGGCCGGGCGCGGGATCGGCAGCCCGCCCGCCACCTCCGGGCAGTGCGGCACCAGGCGGCCCTCCTCGCGCCACGTGGCCAGCCGGGCGTCCGCGCTGGTCTTGGCGCGGCCGTCGTAGCGCACCCGGCGGCCCATCAGGCAGGCGCTGACGAGGATCCTCTCCATGCTTTCGATCCTATGAGCGCTGTCGGCACCAGCGAGACGGCCGCCAGCGCGATCGCGACGCCGAACGCGTACACCAGCGTCTCACCGATCCACCCTCCCCAGCACGACCTTGGGGTCCTGCTGGCCAGCGCCCGGAGGGACCCGCACCAACGGACCGGCACCGACTGCCCCGCGCAGCGCACCGGCACCAGGACGGGACAACGATCAGCACACCCACCAGGGGACATCAACCACGCGGCACGGCATTGGGCGCAGGCTTCCACCTCCACGTCCATGCCTCCCCTCTTCGGTGGGAAACGATCCCTGTCACTATGCCCGACGCAGGATCGCCCAGCTGATCAGAGACGCTCCCGACCGACCAGACCGAGGTCCTCGACGGCATCGAGCGGGCGCTCCCCGGGAAGTAGACCGCCGCCCCCTGGGGATAGCCTTGGCCCCGATGAACACCGTCGTCTCCACGATCGTCATCGTCGCCTCGCTGCTGCTCATGCTGGCGAGCCTGGTGGTCGCGATCCGCAACCGGCCGATGGGCATGGTCCTGCTGGTCGGGTTCGCCGTGCTCGAGGTGGCGATCCTCGTCCAGGCGGGCTTCGTGATCGCGGCGGTGGCCGGGGGCGAAGGGCCCGACGAGAAGGTCACCTTGTTCGGCTACATTGCCGGGCAGGTGGTGATCCCGCCCGCCGGGGTGTTCCTGGCGCTGGCCGAGCGGAGCAGGTGGGGGTCGGCGATCCTGGTCGTGGCCGGGTTCGCGATCGCGGTGATGACGGGCCGGCTGCTGCAGATCTGGCAGGGGGGCGCGTGACCACCTCCATCAGCACCGGTCCCGGGCGTGCCCTGATCGCGGTCTACGGGCTGTTCTCGCTGGCCGCCGGGGCCCGTGCGGCCGTCCAGATCGTGAGCAAGTTCGACGAGGCGCCCGTGGCGTACTCGCTGTCGGCCTTCGCGGCCGCCGTCTACATCGCGCTCACCGTGGCGCTCTGGCGCGGGGCCCGCCGCTTCGCCCTGGTGGCCCTGGGCATCGAGCTGGTGGGCGTGCTGGTCATCGGCACGCTGAGCCTGCTCGACCCGGCCGCCTTCCCCGACGAGACGGTCTGGTCGGCGTACGGCAAGGGCTATGTCTTCATCCCGCTCGTGCTCCCTGTAGTGGGCCTCTACTGGGTCCTGCGGCGCAGGCGTTAGCTCGCGGAGTGCTCGGGCAGTGGAACCTGCCATGAGTACGATCGAACATTCAGTGGACGTCGAGGTCCCCGTCAGGGTGGCCTACAACCAGTGGACCCAGTTCGAGAGCTTCCCCGAATTCATGGAGGGCGTGGAGTCGGTCAAGCAGATCGGGGACACGCGTACGGCCTGGGTGGCGGAGATCGCCGGGGTCAGGCGGGAGTTCGAGGCCGAGATCACGGAGCAGCACCCGGACGAGCGGGTCGCCTGGCGTTCCCTCGACAAACCGCATCACGCGGGCGTGGTGACCTTCCACCGCCTCGACGACTCGAGGACCCGCGTCACGCTGCAGATGGAGTACGACCCGGAGGGCTTCGTGGAGACGGCGGGGGACTGGCTGCAGCTCGTCCGCCTGCGCGTGGTCAACGACGTGACACGCTTCAAGCAGTTCATCGAGTCACGCGGCCGCGAGACCGGCGGCTGGCGCGGCGACGTCCCGGGCCCGCACCAGCGCGGCTCGACGTACGACGACTCCACCCAGCCGACTCCGCCCGGCGGGCCGGGCGGCGGCCAGGACGTGCCGCCCGGCACCGTGGGCGGCGGGAACCACCGGCCCGGTGGCACCCTCCCACCGCCCGGCCCGGTCCCGCCCCGCCCCGAGCCCCCGGGGGGCGCCGGTCCGGTCCTGTGACCTGACCCGACGGCCGGCCGGGACGGCACCCCCGCCAGCCCGGCCGCGCCACTTCCCCTCAATCACGCCATAGGACATCAATCCCTCAGCAGACCGGACGGCCAGGAATAAACGGCCATTACGGTCCTGTTAACATGGCGATTCGTCCTATGACTTGATGAGTGGAGGACCAGCCCCACATGAGCGTGCTCGCCCAGGAGGCTCGCCGCAGCAACACCGGACCTCTCGCCTGGCTCCTCGTGCTGGGGATCGTCCTCGCCGCACTCAACCTCCGCACCGCCGTAACCAGCGTAGGACCTCTGCTCGACCAGCTGACGGGCGCGCTGGGCATGTCGAGTGTCGGCACCGGACTGCTCACCACCCTGCCCGTGCTCGCCTTCGCCAGCGTCGGCGCGATCACGCCCACCCTGGCCAGGCGCGTCGGCGAGCACCGCCTGCTGCTGCTCGCCCTCGTCACTCTGGGCGCCGGCATGCTGGTCAGGTCGCTGGTGGACTCGGCCCCGGTGTTCCTGGTGAGCAGCGCCGTCGCGCTCTCCGGTGGCGCGGTCGGAAACGTGCTCATCCCGACGCTGATCAAGCGCCACTTTCCGGCCCGTACCGGGATCATGACCACCGTCTACACCACGGCCCTGGCGGCGGGCACCATGCTGGCCGCCGCCGCGACCGTGCCCATCGAGCGCGCGTCAGGCGACTGGCACATCGCGCTCGGCGTGTGGGCGGCCCTGGCCGCCGTCGCCGCCATTCCGTGGCTTGCGCTTCTGCGCAGTGAGCCGGAGCGGGACACGGGCGGCCGGGACGCGGGCATCCGCAGCCTCCTGCGGAGCAGGCTGGCGTGGATGGTCGCGATCTACTTCGGCACGCAGTCGCTGATCGCGTACGTCATGTTCGGCTGGCTCGCCACCATCCTCACCGACAGCGGGTTCACCACCTCGCAGGCCGGGGTGATCCTCGGCGTGTTCACCGCGCTGAACATCCCCGTCTCGATCGCCGTCCCCATGATCGCTTCCCGCTTCGGCGACCAGCGCCCGGTCGTGGTAGGGCTGGTGGCGTTCTACGCGGCCGGGTTCCTCGGGCTGTGGCTCGGGCCCGCCGACCTGGCGCTGGTGTGGGTGGTGCTCATCGCCGTGGGCATGGGGTCGTTCCCGCTGGCGCTGGTGATGTTGGCCCTGCGCACCCGTACGCCCGAGGCCACGGCCGCGCTGTCGGCGTTCGGACAGAGCGCGGGCTACCTGATCGCCGGCGCCGGTCCGCTCCTCGTCGGCGTGCTGCACGACGTGACCGGCGGGTGGGCGCTGCCGTTCACGCTGCTCTTCGTGGTGCTGCTCGCCCAGCTCCTCACCGGCCTGTACGCGGGCCGCAACCGCTACCTGGAGGACGAGCACGCGGCCCCTGCGAGGATGCACGGGTGAAAACCACGCTCGTCACCTTCCCCGACGGCCGGACCAGAGGCCGTTCCCAGATCGTCGGGACCGTGCCGGTGGGGGACCGGCACGGTCTCGTCGTCGCCGAGACGCCGTTCCACCCCCTCAACCACGCCTGGCCCGACCAGCCCGCCGACCGGGGCACGATCGGGGGCCTGCCGGTGATCGACTGTGTGACAGGGGCCCAGTCGAGCACCGGCGAGGTCCTCGTCGGCGAGTCCATTCCGGTGCGGCGCGGCACCGAGGGCCGGCAGTGGCTCGTGGTCCACGTCACCGAGGAGCCGCTGCCCGTGGGGGCGGAAGTGGAGCTCGAGGTGGACGCCGATTTCCGGGCGGCGGTCTCGGCCGGTCACACCGTCTGCCACCTGGCCGCCCTCGCCCTGAACTCCGCCCTGGCCGACCGCTGGCGCAAGGAGACGGCGCCGGACCCGCTCGGCCGCCCCGACTTCGACCACGCGGCGATCGTCTCGTCGCGGATCGCCCCGCACGGGAGCGTGGACGTCTATCGCCTGGGCAAGTCCCTGCGCAAGAAGGGCTTCTCCGCCGACGGGGTGGACTTCGAGAAGGTCGCCCGGCAGGCGAACGAGCAGCTCGCGGCATGGGTGGCCGCCGACGCGCCGGTCTGGCTGGACATTCAGGGGCCGGAGCTGACCGATCGCCGTACGTGGCACTGCTCGCTGCCGGACGGCGAGGCGTCCATGGCGTGCGGTGGCACCCACGTCACGAGCACGGCCGAGCTGGGCCGGGTCGAGGTCGCGCTCACGCTGGACGAGGCGACTCTGACCATGCGCACCACCTGCGGCCTGCCGGACCGGCGGATCTGATCGGTTCCGTCAGCATATGTTGACAAGCGGGTGCTTGTCAGCGCATGCTGACGTCATGGAAGTCACCGAGCTGGCCGAGGCGGCCGCCGATCGCGATCCAGGGGTGGGGCTGGCGGCCGTGGCCGCGCTCAGGACCCTGCTGGAGGAGCTCGAGGCGACGCACGTGTCGAACGCCCGCGCCCAGGGGTGGTCCTGGGAGCAGATCGCCGACGCGCTGGGGGTCCGGCGGCAGTCGGCTCATCGCAAGCATGCTCGCAGGACGGGGAGGTAGCCGCGTGTTCGCCAGGTTCACCGAGGATGCCCGCAGGGCCGTGGTCAAGGCGGGGATGCTCGCGCTCGACGCGGGGCGCTCCGCGCTCGACGCCGATCTGATGCTGCTGGGGGTGGCCGAGGTGCGGCCGTTCTCCCTGCGGTCCTTCACCGTCTCCGCCGCCGACGTGCGGGCGCGGGTGGACGTGGGCGACGCACGTTCGCTGCTGGCCACGCTCGGGATCGACCTCGACGCCGTGCACCGCCGCACCAGGGCGGGCCTGGACGCGCCCGGGTTGTGGGCCCTGCGGCGGTCACGGGTGCGGCCGTTGCGGGTGACCCTGTACGGGCCGCTGGGCGAGATCCCGCTGGCCATGCACGCCAGGAAGGCGATCGAGGTGGCCATGTGGCGGCCCGGGCCCGTCACGGGGCAGTGCCTGCTGTGGGGCCTGCTCGCCGACCACACGAACGGTGCCGCCGCGATCCTCAGGGACGCGGGGGTGGACCTCTCCGCGCTGGTACGCGAAGCCCGCATGCCTGCCAGGCGCACCGCCTGACCCGCGTCCCCGCATGCCTCAGACGGGCTGCAGGTGGGAGATCTTCTCCGGATTCGCGATGAGGTAGATCGTGTCGATCTTCTCGTCGGAGATCAGCAGCGAGGCGACCGTGATCACCCGTCCCCCCGCGGAGATGACCATCGCAGGGGCGTTGTTCATGGTCGCCACCCCGAAGGAGAGGTCCGAAATGCCCGCCATGCCGATCGAGGCCATGAAGCTCGCGATGTTGGCGGGAGAGTTGATCGACACCAGCCACCGGCTGACGTTGTCGACGCCGGTGATGACCCGGAGCGCGGCCCGTGCCTTGCCGCCGCCGTCGCTGACCATCGTGACCTCGCTCGCGAACAGCTTGATCAGCCCGTCGATGTCGCCGCCGGCGGCGGCGTCGATGAACCGCTCGGTGATCCGCCTGCGCTCGTCCCTGTCCACGTCGAACCGGGGCCGCCGCTCCCGAACGTGGTCCCGCGCCCGCCGCGCCAGCTGCCTGGTCGCCGGCTCGGCCCGCCCGATGATCTCCGCGATCTCGGAGAACGGCAGGTCGAACGCCTCCCGCAACACGAACACGGCCCGCTCGAGCGGCGAGAGCGTCTCCAGCACCAGGAGCAGCGCCAGCTCCACCGACTCGGCCAGCTCGGCCCGCTCGGCCCCGTCGGGCGCGGTGCTGATCGGCTCGGGCAGCCACGGCCCGACGTACGACTCCCGCCGCGACTTCGCCCACCGCAACCGGTCGATGGCCAGCCGCGAGGTCACCCTGACCAGGTACGCCTTCGGATCGTCGACGGCCTCCTGGTCCACTCCCGACCAGCGCAACCACGTCTCCTGCACGACGTCCTCGGCGTCGGCGACGCTGCCGAGGATCCGGTACGCGACGCCGGTCAGCAGGCTCCGGTGCTCCTCAAAGGTCGGCATAAACCCATAGACCTACCACAGCGCCTCGGCGTGACACGAGGGCTCCGGAACTCCTATACACTTGGTGATCGCAAGGGGCTATAGCGCAGTTGGTAGCGCGCCTCCATGGCATGGAGGAGGTCTGGGGTTCGAATCCCCATAGCTCCACCCCACATGAACGCCCGGGCCTGGTGCCCGGGCTTTCTGTTTCGGGTCAGCGCTCGGAGTCGTACAGAGCTGTCTCGGCGCGATCGGGCGGCTCGAAGATGGTGGCCCACTCCTCGAGCATGGCCCGGCTCACCGGCACCGTGCCCCAGCCGCCGCTCGCGTTGCGTGCTTCCAGCCGGCGATGCAGCTCCTCCAGCGGGGCACCGAGATAGCGCAGCTCGACGGCGGCGCCCAGGGCGCGGGCGGCCAGTCGCAGCTCGTCGCGTTCGGCGCGCGACCAGAAGCCGTACTCCAGGATGACGGTCTGGCCGAGCCTCAGCAGCTCCCGCGCGTGCTCCCAGAGCAGTCGCTCCAGCCGGGCGCGTGCCTCCGAGTCGTGGGGGTCGATGCCGAGGCCCGCGAGCCACTCGTCGGGGCACAGCCGGACCGCCGGGAGCTCGGCGGCCAGGCGCTTGGCGTGCGTCGTCTTGCCCGAGCCGGGCAGACCGCACAGCAGGATCAACCGGCCCGCACCCATGTCCGCCCCCGAATCCCGTGGCCCAATAAGCTCAATTGCAGCAACCTATGCCGAGGAGTCCCATAATTGGTGATCATCTCTCAGGAGACCACGTTCGACGAGGCCGAGCTTTACCGGCTGTACGACTCTGTGGGCTGGAAGCCCTGGACGCAGGACATCGCCAAGGTGCGCCGGAGCCTGGCGAACTCGCACCTGGTCATCGCCGCCAGGGACGAGGCAGGGCAGCTGCTCGGCCTGGCGCGCACGGTGTCCGATGACGAGATCGTCTGCTACGTGCAGGAGGTGCTGGTCGACAAGGAGCACCACGGCCAGGGGATCGGGCGGCGGCTCATGGAGCACCTGATGGAGCGGTACGCGCATTGCCGGTACTTCGTGCTGACCACCGACCACGAATCCACGACTGAAGGGCCCGCCAACCACGCCTTCTACCGGCGGATGGGCCTGATCGAGCACCACGAGCAGGGGCTGTCCGCCTTCGGGACGAGGGTTCACAATCCCTGAGCCAGCAGGCGGCTGAGGGTTTCCGGGAGTGAGTCGCGGTTCTCCGGCGTCACTGTGATCAGCTCTGCCCCGGCGAAGTCCTTCAGCGAGGGCCGGGTGCGCTGGTGGACCGTGGCCACGACCGCGAGGTCGGCCTTGAAGAGCGCCGCGCAGCGCGGCAGGAACGCGGGCGACAGCAGCTCCATGGGGCCGATCTCGTCGACGAGCGCTACCGCGCCGCGCGCGGCCAGCGCCCGGTCCAGGGCCGGCAGCGCGACGCGCTCGAACTCGGGCACGTTGACGGCGTACCGCCCGATCCTGGGCCCCGACGCCCAGGAGACGTGCGCCATCACCGCCTGGTCCCCGCCGAACTCCGCCACCACGAAACCCACCCGGTGCCCGTGCTCGCGTACCTCGTCGCTGAGGAACCCGCGCACCGGCACCCCCGCCGCCCCGAGCAGCGAGGCGAGGCGGCGGATGACGGTGGTCTTGCCCGCGCGGGGCGGGGCGGTGAGCAGGATGTGCGGCCTGGACACAGGTCCAGGATCGCAGACTGTCACTTCCCGAGCATGTCCAGGTAGTGCTGGTTGTACATGATGCCGAGGACGTTGCCGAACGGATCGGTCACGGACGCGGTGACGAACCCCTCGCCCCGCTTCGTGATCGGCTCGTACTCCTTGGCGCCCATGGCGAGCAGGCGCTCGAAAGCGGCCTCGACGTCGTCCACGTGCCAGTGCATGATCGCGCCCCCGGGCCGCTCCGTGGCGCCCGCCGGGGCGTAGCGGCTGTCGATGATGCCCAGCTCGTGCTGGTAGTCGCCGAGGCGCCACTCGATGTAGCCGCCCGGGACCTGGTAGTACGGCTCGAGCCCGAGCAGCTCGGTGTACCAGGCCTTGGCCGCCTCGAGGTCGGCTGCGTAGAAGTTGAGGGTGGCGAATCCGCGGAGCATCTGTCTGGTCCTTTCTTGCCGGTGATGTCATTGATTCTTCCTGCCAAAGTGCTCATCAAATGAGCACTTTTCCGGGGAGAATTTCTGACCATGCGAGCCGATCGACTTGTCGCCGTCCTGCTGCTCATGCAGGCCCGTGGCCGGGTGACCGCGGCCGAGCTGGCCACGGAGCTGGAAGTGTCCGTGGCCACCGCGCGCCGCGACCTCGAAGCGCTGTCCGCCGCCGGCATCCCGGTCTATCCGCAGGCCGGGCGCGGGGGCGGCTGGTCGCTGCTGGGCGGCGCCAGGACCGACCTCAGCGGCCTCACCGCGAACGAGGCCCAGGCGCTGTTCCTGCTGGCGGGGCCGGCCGCGTCCGCCGCGCCCGAGGTCAAGTCCGCGCTGCGCAAGCTGCTGCGCGCCCTGCCCCAGACGTTCAGGGCCGACGCCGAGGCCGCCGCGGACGCCGTGGTGGTCGACCCCGCCCCCTGGGGTGAGCGCGATCGTGACCGCCCCGAGCTGGTGGAGGTCCTGCAGAGCGCCACCGTACGGCGCCGCAAGGTCAGGCTCGTGTACGAGGGCCGCTCCCGCGAACGCACCCACCGCCTGGTCGATCCCTGGGGCCTGGTGGACAAGGACGACGTCTGGTACCTGGTGGCCGGCACGGAGGCCGGGCAGCGCACGTTCCGGGTGGACCGGATCGCCGGGGCAGCCGTGACGGAGCTGACCTTCGAACGGCCGGAGGGGTTCGAGCTGTCGCAGGCGTGGGGGAAGGTCGTGGACGAGATGGAGCGGCGGCGCTCGTTGGTCACCGCGACCGTGCTCATCGCCGAGCGGTTCCTGCCGGTGCTGCGCTCGCACTTCGGCCGCCACTGCGAGGTCGTGGAGACCGAGCGGGACGGGCGGGTCAGGGTGCGGGTGGCGGCGCCGATGGCGTTGACGATCGCCGAGCAGCTGGCCGGGTGGGGCTCGCGGGTCGAGGTCGTGGAGCCGGATGAGGTGCGGTCCCAGCTGGCCAGGATCGGGTCCGAGCTCGTCGAGCGCTACCGCGACCAGGAAAAGGCGCGGGCCGGAGGCTCTCGCCGTCCGGCCCGCGCTATGTCAGACGGTCAGTGACCGGCCTAGTGCCTCGGATAGTGCCGGCCGCCGAACGACTTGCCGACGTGGAAGCCGCCGGGCAGGCGTACGGAGACGTGACGGCGGCCGTCGGGAGTGGTGGTGACGTGGAAGCGCCGGTTGCCGAAACTGTGACTGACGCCGTGTCGCGATAGGTTGATCCGGAACGGTCCGACTTTGATGGTCTTTCGGTAATGCCAGCCCATGTCCCTCCTTCTCTCACCTTGACAACGGCCGGCGCGGCCTCCCAGTTCCGGCGAGCGTCTGCACCAGGGCTTCCAGGGCGTGGGGGTAGGCGCGTTCCGGCGGGGCGGCGTACCCGATGAGCAGGCCCTCGCGGCCGGCGCCCCGCCAGAGCGGGGAGGCGCCGCGCAGCGCGATGCCGCGCTGCTCGCACGCGGCGAGGAGCTCCTCCTCCGTGGGGCCGCCCTCGGGGAGCAGGAGCAGGGCACGCAACCCCGCGGCCACCCCGGGCAGGGTGACACCGGGGAGCGGCTGGTCCGGGCCCGGGCCGAGCCGGGCGCGCAGGAGCTCGCGGCGGCGGCGGTAGCGCAGGCGGGCGGCGCGGATGTGGCGGTCGTAGTCGTGGGTCTCGATCATCCTGGCCAGGACGAGCTGGCCGAGCACCTCGGTGTGGGCGTCGGCGTACAGCTTGGCCTCGGTCACCGGGCCGATCAGCGAGGACGGCACCGCCATCCAGGCCAGGCGGAGCGCGGGGGAGAGGGACTCGGAGGTGGTGCCGACGTACACGACGTGCTCGGGCGCGGTGCCCTGGAAGGCGCCCACCGGCTGCCGATCGTAGCGGAACTCCCCGTCGTAGTCGTCCTCGACGACCACCCCGCCCCACTCGCGCAGCGCCCGGCGGCGGGCCGGGTGCAGGGGCACGCCCATGGGGTACTGGTGCGCGGGCGTGACGATCGCGGCCGCGGTGGCCGGGGTGAGCGTGTCCACCTGCGCGCCGAGCTCGTCCACGGGCAGTGGCACGGTGTCGCGCCCGGCCCGGCGCACCACCTCGCGGTAGAAGTCGTGCCCCGGCTCCTCCATGGCGAAAGGCCCGTCGATCACGCGGGCGAGCAGGTTGAGCGCCTGGACGAACCCCGTCGTGACGACGATCAGGTCCGGCGTGGTGATCACCCCGCGCGTCCTGCCGAGATAGCCGGCCAGGGCCGCCCGCAGCTCGATCCGGCCGCGCGGGTCGCACGGGCCGAAGACCTCGGCGGGCGCGGTGGAGAGCACGTGCCGGGTGGCCCGCAACCAGGCGCGCGCGGGGAAGGCCGACACGTCGGGCTGCCCGGGCCGCAGATCGTGCAGCGGCGCCGGGGAGGGCCCGGACGACCGCGGAAGCGTCGCCGCGCTCGGCGTCACGCCGGCGACCTCGGTGGCGGAGCCCGGCCGGGTGATCAGGTAACCCTCGGCGACGAGCTGGTCGTACGCCGCGCTCACCGTGCCGCGCGAGAGTCCGAGCTCGGCCGCCAGCACTCGCGTCGAGGGCAGCCGCGTGCCGCGCGGCAGCCGCCCGTCCCTGACCGCCTGCCGCAGCGCCTCCTCCAGCCCGCGCCGCCGCCCGCCCGCGGCGGAGACCTCGAGATGCAGGTCCACCCCGGAACCGGCCCAACTTTTCCGCACAGGACCGGATCTTACGTTTGGTCCGGTATCTCGGCCTACGGTGGGTGAGCTGGCAGAACAGGGAAGGACCACCTCACATGATCGTGATCGCTCACCTGAGCGACATCCACATCGGCGCGACACCCCAGAGCATCGGGCGCGCCACCTCCGTCATGCGCTACCTCGACGCGCTCCCTTACGACCTCGACGCCGTGCTGGTCACCGGCGACATCGCCGACCACGGGCTCGCCGAGGAGTACGAGGAGGCGCGCAAGCTGCTCACCTCGCGCCACCCGGTCCTGGTCGGTCCCGGCAACCACGACGTACGGGAGCAGTTCCGCCGCGTCCTGCTCGGCGAGCAGCGGCCGGACGACGACGGGCCGATCAACCAGGTGCTCCGCACCTCCGGGGCCGTTTACGCCATGTGCGACTCCTCCATCCCGGGCGAGGACGCGGGCCACCTGGACGACGGGACGCTCGCCTGGCTGGAGAGCGTGCTCGGCGGCGCGGACCTGCCGGTGTTCGTGGCCTTCCACCACCCGCCCGCCGTCCTGCACAGCCCGCCCGCGGACTCGATCCGGTTGCACGCGCCCGAGCCGCTGGCCGAGCTGCTCGGGCGGCACCCGAACGTGCCCGCCGTGCTGGTCGGCCACGCCCACACGCCCGCCGCCACCACCTTCGCCGGGCGTCCGCTGCTGGCCGCCCCGGGCGTCGTGTCCACGCTGAAGCTGCCGTGGGAGGGTGGCACGTCGTTCGACAACTGCGTGGACTTCGACCTGCCGCCGTCGGTCGCGTTCCACGTCCTCGACGATGAGGGCCGGGTGACCACCCACTACCGCGTCGTCCAGTGAGAAAGCGGGGCGGGCTCGGCCTGGGTCCGCCCCGTCGGCACGGATCCGTGTGACCCGACCGTAATCTCGGGAGCTCTTGACGCAACACGTTGTTAGCGTTCACAGTCGGCAGAGCGACCCCGTTACGCGGGCTCTCGAAGCGTTCGGCACGGCGCGGTCGGGGGCGCAAGCCGTACAGGAAGCAATACAGGAAGGCAAAAAAGCGCTGGCGTAGCTCTTGTGATGTTAGCGCTCACATGAGAAGGGAACCCCCCAACGTGTTGAAGAGGATCTCGGCGCTGGTGCTCGCCGGGCTCACGGCGATGTCGGTGAGCGCATGCGGCGGCAGCGGCGGCAGCGGTGGCGACGGCGGTGGCGGCGGCTCGATCACCATGGGCTTCTCCCAGGTCGGCGCGGAGAGCGGGTGGCGGACCGCGAACACCAAGTCGGTGCAGGACTCGGCCAAGAGCGCGGGCATCACGCTCAAGTTCTCCGACGCCCAGCAGAAGCAGGAGAACCAGATCAAGGCCATCCGCTCCTACATCCAGCAGAAGGTGGACATCATCGCCTTCTCGCCGGTGGTGGAGTCGGGCTGGGACACCGTGCTCAAGGAGGCCAAGAACGCGAAGATCCCGGTCATCCTGACCGACCGCGCCGTCGACTCCAAGGACACCTCCCTGTACAAGACCTTCCTCGGCTCCGACTTCGTGGAGGAGGGCAAGAAGGCCGGCCAGTGGCTGGTCGACGAGTACAAGGACAGCAAGGACCCGGTGAACATCGTCGAGCTGCAGGGCACGACGGGCTCCGCGCCGGCCAACGACCGCAAGTCCGGGTTCCAGGAGGTCATCGGGGCGGATCCGAAGTTCAAGATCATCGCTTCGCAGACCGGCGACTTCACCAGGGCCAAGGGCAAGGAGGTCATGGAGGCCTTCCTGAAGTCCAACCCGGACATCGACGTGCTCTACGCGCACAACGACGACATGGGGCTGGGCGCGATCGAGGCCATCGAGGGTGCGGGCAAGGTGCCCGGCAAGGACATCAAGATCATCACCGTGGACGCGGTCAAGGACGGCATGCAGGCGCTGGCCGACGGGAAGATCAGCTTCATCGTCGAGTGCTCGCCGCTGCTCGGCCCGCAGCTCATGGACCTCGCCAAGAAGGTCGTCAAGGGTGAGCAGGTGCCTGCCCGCGTGGTGACCGAGGAGACCACGTTCACGCAGGAGCAGGCCAAGCAGGCCCTGCCCTCCCGTCAGTACTGATCCGCCGGCCGGGTCGCCCCCCGCACTTCGGCCGGGGCCTTGGAAGGGCGATGCCCTCACCGGCCGGAGTGCGGGGCGCGGAACCCACCCAACAGAGAAAGGCGCGAAATGGCCGCACCCGCGCCGGTCCTGACGATGAGCGGGATCGGCAAGCAGTTCCCTGGCGTGAAGGCCCTGGACGGCGTCGACCTGAGACTGCTGCCCGGGGAGGTGCACGCGCTCATGGGAGAGAACGGCGCGGGCAAGTCCACCCTGATCAAGGTGCTCACCGGCGTCCACCCCGCCGACGCGGGCACCATCGAGCTGGGCGGCGCCCCCGTGGCGTTCGGCAGCCCGCTGGAGGCGCAGCAGGCCGGCATCAGCACGGTCTACCAGGAGGTCAACCTCTGCACGAACCTCTCGGTGGCCGAGAACATCTTCATCGGCCGCGAGCCCCGCCGCAGAGGCCGCATCGACTGGAAGCGGATGCGGGCCAGGGCCGGCGAGCTGCTGGCCCGGCTGGAGCTGAGCCTGGACGTGTCGGCGCCGCTGTCGACGTACTCGCTGGCCATCCAGCAGATGGTGGCCATCGCGCGGGCGATCGACATCGAGGCGAGGGTGCTGATCCTGGACGAGCCCACGTCCAGCCTGGACGCGGACGAGGTCGAGCAGCTCTTCAGGGTGATGAGGAGGCTGAAGGAGGAGGGCATCGCCATCCTCTTCGTCTCACACTTCCTCGACCAGATCTACGAGATATCTGACCGCATGACGATCCTCAGGAACGGGCGGCTCGTCGGCGAGTACCTCACCAGTCAGCTCCCGCAGGTCGAGCTGGTCGCCAAGATGATCGGCCAGGAGCTGGCCGCGCTGGAGCGGCTGCACGGCGAGGCCAAGGTCTTCGACCGGCCGCTGGTCGAGGCGCGCGAGCTGGGCAGGCCGGGCGCCATCGAGCCGTTCACGCTCACCATCCACGAGGGCGAGGTCGTGGGTCTGGCGGGGCTGCTCGGCTCCGGCCGTACGGAGATCGCGAGGCTGCTGTTCGGCGCGGACCACGCGGGCACGGGTGAGATCGCGATCGGCGGGTCGCCGGCGTCGTTGCGCACGCCGCGCGCGGCCATGAGCCACAAGATCGCGTTCTGCTCCGAGAACCGCAAGGCCGACGGGCTCATCCCCGACCTCACCGTGCGCGAGAACATCATCCTCGCCATCCAGGCCACCAGGGGATGGACCAGGCCGGTGCCGCGCGAGCAGCAGGAGGAGCTGGTCGGCAGGTACATCAAGGCGCTGAAGATCAGCCCGCCCAACCCCGAGCACCTCGTACGGAACCTCAGCGGCGGCAACCAGCAGAAGGTCGTGCTGGCCAGGTGGCTCATCCTCGAGCCCCGTCTGCTCATCCTGGACGAGCCCACCCGGGGCATCGACGTCGGCGCGAAGACCGAGATCCAGCGCCTGGTCGCTGAGCTGTCCGGCGGCGGCATGGCGGTGCTGTTCATCTCGGCCGAGCTGGAGGAGGTGCTGCGGCTCAGCCACAAGGTCGAGGTGCTGCGCGACCGGCGGCTGGTGGCCGAGCTGCCCAACGACGACGAGCTGACGACGGACGTGCTCATGGAAACGATCGCGAGCGGAGGCCGGACCTCATGAGGCGGCTGCTGTGGCCGGCGGTGGTCCTCGTACTGCTGCTGGCGCTGAACGTGCTCTTCACGCCGAGCTTCTTCTCGATCCAGGTCAGAGAGGGCCACCTGTACGGCAGCCTGATCGACATCCTGCGCTTCGGCGCGCCGCTGATCCTGGTGTCGCTGGGGATGACGCTGGTCATCGCCACCGGCGGGATCGACCTGTCGGTCGGCTCGGTGGTGGCGATCTCGGGAGCGCTGGCCTGCCTGCAGATCAGCCAGGACGCGAGCGTGTTCACCGCCGTGGCGACGGCCCTCGGGCTCTGCCTGGTGCTCGGGGCCTGGAACGGGTTCCTGGTCGCGAGCGTCGGCATCCAGCCGATCATCGCCACGCTGATCCTCATGGTGGCCGGGCGCGGCCTGGCCCAGCTCATCACCGACGGCCAGATCATCACCGTCAACAGCCCCGCGTACAAGCTGATCGGCGGCGGCTACTGGCTGACCGTGCCGTTCGGCATCCTCATCGTGATCGGTGTGCTGGCCATCACCGCGTTCCTCACCCGGCGGCTGGCGCTGGGCATGCTGATCGAGTCGGTCGGCGGCAACGCCGAGGCCAGCAGGCTCGCGGGCATCAGGGCGCGCGGGATCATCATCATGGTGTACGCCTTCGCCGCCCTGTGCGCGGGCGTGGCCGGGCTGATGATCAGCTCGAACGTCTCAAGCGCCGACGGCAACAACGCCGGTCTGTGGATCGAGCTGGACGCCATCCTGGCCGTCGTGATCGGCGGCACGTCGTTGTCCGGCGGCCGCTTCTCGCTCGGCGGCACCGTGCTGGGCGCGCTGATCATCCAGACCCTGACCACCACGATCTACTCGATCGGCGTTCCGCCGGAGACCACGCTGCTGTTCAAGGCGCTGGTCGTGACGGCGGTCTGCCTCATCCAGTCCCCGTCCTTCCGCGAGAAGGCGTTCCGCAGACGTGGCCGTGCCGCACCCCCCAGTCGTGTGGCCGAGGAGAAGGTGCGAGTCACCACATGACGACGCTGACGATCGGGCGGGCGAGCGTGCCCGCCAAGTACCTGCCGGTCCTGGTGACCGGGTTTCTGTTCCTGGCCATGTTCGTGGCAGGGGGGATCCGCTACGAGGGGTTCGCCAGCGGCCAGGTGATACTCAACGTCTTCATCGACAACGCCTTCCTGCTGGTGGTGGCGGTCGGGATGACGTTCGTGATCCTGACCGGGGGCATCGACCTGTCGGTGGGGTCCGTGGTGGCGCTGTCCACGATGATCTCGGCCAGCCTCATGCAGGGGCCGGGGTGGCCGCCGTACCTGGTGATCCCGCTGGTGCTGGTCATCGGGGCGGGGCTGGGGCTGGTGATGGGCTACATCGTGCACGCCTTCGACATCCAGCCGTTCATCGTGACGCTGGCGGGCATGTTTCTGGCCAGAGGGCTGTGTTACACGATCGGCACGGACTCGATCCCGATCGAGGACCCCACGTTCACGGCGTTCGCGCAGGCAAGGATCGACCTGTTCGCCGACATGTGGATCTCACCGAGCGTGATCGTCGCCGTGGTGGTCGTGCTGGTGGCCGCGTACGTGCTGCACTACACCCGGCTCGGTCGCGCGGTGTACGCCACGGGCGGAAGCGAGCAGTCGGCGCTGCTGATGGGGCTGCCCGTGGGACGGACGAAGATCGCGGTCTACACGATCAGCGGGTTCTGCTCGGCCCTCGGCGGCGTGCTGCTGTCGTTCTACATGCTCTCCGGCTACGGGCTGCACGCCGTGGGCATGGAGCTGGACGCGATCGCGGCAGTGGTCATCGGCGGTACGCTGCTCACCGGCGGTAGCGGCTTCCTGTTCGGCACCATGCTGGGCGTGCTCGTGCTGGGCCTGATCCAGACGATCATCAGTTTCGAGGGCACCCTGTCGTCCTGGTGGACGAAGATTTTCATTGGAATGTTGCTCTTCGTCTTCATCTTGCTGCAGCGCCTGTTCTCCGCCCGATCCCGCCGCTGACCTGCGGGAAAGTTACCCGAAAGTTTCCGGTAGGTTATGCCCGGCCGTTGACATCGTCGTTGTTAGCGATAACAATCAGCGGAAAGCGAATGAGAATGTTGTTCTGATTCGTCACGCTCTGTGACTGAATCTCTCGCTCTATCGGCAGCCCCGCGTCCAGCGCTGCCGCGACCCCCATCGCAAGGAGATGACATGAGATTGGGACGAATCGGGGGCGTGGTGTCCGTCATCGCGCTCGCCGCGACGATGACGGCCTGCGGCTCGAGCACGAAGACCGTGGACGTTCAGGCCTCCGCCTCGGCCGCCGCCGGTAACGCCGGCGCCCTGATCGGCGTCACGATGCCGACGAAGTCGTCGGAGCGCTGGATCCACGACGGCGACAACGTCAAGCAGCAGCTGGAGAAGCTGGGCTACAAGGTCGACCTCCAGTACGCCGAGAACGACATCCCCACTCAGGCCAACCAGATCGAGAACCAGATCACCAAGGGCGCCAAGCTCCTGATCATCGCCTCGATCGACGGCACCGCGATCACCTCGCAGCTGCAGCAGGCCGCCGACAACAAGATCCCGGTCATCGCCTATGACCGCCTCATCCGCAACAGCCCGAACGTCGACTACTACGCCACGTTCGACAACTTCAAGGTCGGCGTGCAGCAGGCGACCTCGCTGCTCAAGGGCCTCGGCGTCGAGGACGGCAAGAAGGGCCCGTTCAACGTCGAGCTGTTCGGCGGCTCGCCCGACGACAACAACGCCACGTTCTTCTGGAACGGCGCCATGTCGGTGCTCAAGCCGAAGATCGACGACGGCACCCTGAAGGTCGCGAGCGGCCAGACCGACTTCAAGCAGGCCGCCATCCTGCGGTGGGACCCGGCCACGGCGCAGAAGCGCATGGAGGACATCCTCACCAAGACCTACACCGGCGGCAAGAAGGTCGACGGCGTGCTCTCCCCGTACGACGGCCTGTCCATCGGCATCCTGTCGGCGCTGAAGAGCTCCGGCTACAGCAAGCCGTACCCGATCGTGACCGGCCAGGACGCCGAGCTCCAGTCGGTCAAGTCGATCATCGCCGACGAGCAGTACTCCACCATCTTCAAGGACACCCGCAAGCTCGCCGAGCAGACCGTGAAGATGGCCGACTCCGTGCTCAAGGGCCAGAAGCCCGAGGTGAACAACGAGAAGGACTACGACAACGGCAACAAGGTCGTCCCGTCGTACCTGCTCGACCCGGTGATCGTGGACAAGAGCAACTACAAGGAAATCATCATCGGCGGTAACTACTACACCGAGGACCAGCTCAAGTAAGGGCCTGAGCCCGGGGACCGCGAGGTCCCCGGGCTTTCCCTGAGCGAGGGGCATCATGACCGAGCACATCTTGCGGATGAGCGGGATCACCAAGACGTTCCCCGGCGTCAAGGCGCTGCAGAACGTCAACCTCTCCGTCCGGCGGGGCGAGATCCACGCCATCTGCGGCGAGAACGGCGCAGGCAAGTCGACGTTGATGAAGGTGCTCTCCGGGGTCTACCCGCACGGCGAGTACGAGGGCGAGATCACTTTCGAGGGGAAGACGGTCGAGTTCGGCGGCATCCGCGACAGCGAGCACGCCGGAATCGTCATCATCCACCAGGAGCTGGCCCTCAGCCCGCAGCTGTCGATCGCGGAGAACATCTTCCTCGGCAACGAGCGAGCCAAGCGCGGCTTCATCGACTGGAACCGCACCAACTACGAGGCCGGCGAGCTGATGAAGCGGGTCGGCCTGCGTGAGAACCCGACGACCCCGATCTCCGACATCGGCGTGGGCAAGCAGCAGCTCGTCGAGATCGCCAAGGCGCTCTCCAAAGAGGTGAAGCTGCTCATCCTCGACGAGCCGACCGCCGCGCTCAACGACGACGACTCGGCCCATCTGCTCGACCTCCTTCGCGGCCTGCGGGACGAGGGCATCACCTGCGTGATCATCTCCCACAAGCTGAACGAGGTCATCTCCATCGCCGACGCCGTCACGATCATCCGCGACGGGCAGACGATCGAGACGCTGGAGATGGCCTCCGGCCAGGTCACCGAGGACCGCATCATCTCGGGCATGGTCGGCCGCGCGCTCGACAACCGCTTCCCGCCGCACGAGCCGACGATCGGCGAGGAGGTGCTGCGCATCGAGGACTGGACGGTCTACAGTCCCAGCCAGCCCGGCAGGAAGGTCGTCGACGGCGCCGCGCTGACGCTGCGCCGGGGCGAGATCGTCGGCCTCGCGGGGCTGATGGGCGCCGGGCGCACCGAACTGGCGATGAGCGTCTTCGGGCGCACGTACGGGGTGCACATCTCGGGCAAGATCTTCAAGGACGGCAAGCCGATCGAGATCCGCAACGTGCAGGACGCGATCGGGCACGGCATCGCCTACGCCACCGAGGACCGCAAGAGGTACGGACTCAACCTCATCGAGGACATCAAGCGCAACGTCTCGGCGGCCGGGCTCACCGGGCTGTCCAAGCGCGGCTGGGTCAACGAGAACGAGGAGTACCGGGTCGCCGAGCAGTTCCACAAGAGCATGAACATCAAGGCGCCCAGCGTCAACAGCGTCGTCGGCAAGCTGAGCGGCGGCAACCAGCAGAAGGTCGTGCTCTCCAAGTGGATCCTGACCGAGCCTGACGTGCTCATCCTCGACGAGCCCACCAGGGGCATCGACGTCGGCGCCAAGTACGAGATCTACACGATCATCAACCGCCTGGCCGACCAGGGCAGGGCCGTGCTCGTGATCTCGTCCGAGCTGCCCGAGCTGCTGGGCCTGTGCGACCGCATCTACACCCTCTCCGAGGGCCGCATCACCGGCGAGGTGCCGCGCCAGGAGGCCACCCAGGAGCACCTCATGTACTTGATGACCAAGGGACAGGAAAAATGAGTAGCATCACGCCCACCGACGTGGAGGTCGGCGCCAAGGGCGACGGAGGAGCGCCACGGCAGCCGGGCAGGGTGTCGCTCGGCGGAGTGTCGCTCAACCTGCGATCCAGCGGCATCTACATCGCCTTCGCGCTGATCGTCGTGCTGTTCTCGGTGCTGACCGACGGCGCGATGCTCCAGCCGCAGAACATCTCCAACATCATCGTCCAGAACTCCTACGTCCTGATCCTCGCGATCGGCATGATCCTGATCATCATCGCCGGGCACATCGACCTGTCGGTCGGCTCGGTGGTGGCGGTCACGGGAGCATTGGCCGCCGTGCTCATGGTGAACATGGGCTGGCCGTGGCCGCTGGCCCTGCTGGTCACGCTGGTGGCCGGGGCGCTCATCGGGGCCTGGCAGGGATACTGGATCGCGTACTTCGGCATCCCGGCGTTCATCGTGACGCTGGCGGGCATGCTGCTGTTCAGGGCGCTGACCCTGACCGTGCTGGGCAACCAGGGCATCGGCCCGTTCCCCGACCAGGTCCGCACGCTGGCCAACGGCTTCACCAACGGCTACCTCGGCAACATCGGCCTCGGCCCGCTCGGCGGCGCCGACCTGTTCAGCCTGCTGATCGGCATCGTCGCCATCGCCGGCATGGCGGCCAGCCAGTGGCGCACCCGCAACGCCCGCCGCGGCTACGGCCAGGCGGTGGAGCCGATGGCGCTGTTCGTGCTGAAGCTGGCTGCCGGGGCCGCGCTGATCCTCTTCCTGGTCGTGCAGCTCGCCCGCTTCAAGAACCTCCCGTGGGTTCTGGTGCTGCTGGCGGTGCTCGTGCTGGGGTACTCGCTGATGGCCAACCGCACGGTCTTCGGCCGGCAGATCTACGCCATCGGCGGCAACCTTCAGGCGGCGGTCATGTCCGGCGTGAAGGTCAAGTCGGTGGTCTTCTGGATCTTCGTCAACATGGGCGTGCTGTCGGCCATCGCCGGCATCATCTTCGCCGGGCGGCTCAACCAGGCGGGTCCCACCGCGGGCGACAGCTTCGAGCTGGACGCCATCGCGGCGGCCTTCATCGGCGGCGCGGCCGTGCAGGGCGGCGTCGGCAAGGTGGTCGGCGCGATCACCGGCGGCCTGATCATGGCGGTCATCAACAACGGCATGTCCCTGATCGGCTCGCCCAGCGAGCGGGTCATGCTCGTCAAGGGCGCCGTCCTCCTGGCGGCCGTCGCGTTCGATGTGTGGACAAAGCGTAGGGCGGGTGCCTCGCGTTAGTAAGATCCCCTGAGCCCAGCGAAAGGAGAGACCGTGACGACCCCCAAGCGCCGCCTGCCGGTCATGGCCGACGTGGCCAAGGAGGCGGGCGTGTCGCACCAGACGGTCTCCCGGGTGCTCAACGACCACCCGAACGTCCGGCCCGACACCCGGGCCCGGGTGGAGGAGGCGATCACCCGGCTGGGTTACCGACGCAACCTGGTCGCCCGTGCCCTGGTCACCAAGCGGTCGCGGACGCTCGGCGTGGTGAGCTTCGACACCACCCTGTACGGCCCGGCCAGCACGATCTACGGCATCGAGCAGGCGGCCAGGACCGCGGGCTATTTCGTCAGCATCGTCAGCCTGAAGTCGATCGACGCGGCGAGCGTGCGCGACGCCATCGACTACCTCGCCGAGCAGGGCGTGGACGGGGTCGTGGTGGTCGCGCCGCAGCGCTCGGCCGGGCGGGCCCTGGAGAACCTGCCGCCCGGCATGCCGGCGGTGGCGGTCGAGGGCACGCACGCCGCCGACGTGTCGGTGGTCTGCATCGACCAGGTCCAGGGCGCCAGGCTCGCCACCCGCCACCTGCTGGAGCTGGGCCACGAGACCGTGTGGCACGTCAGCGGCCCGCCCGACTGGCTGGAGACCGAGGGCCGGATGGAGGGCTGGCGCGCCGCCCTGAGAGAGGCGGGCCGGCCGGTGCCCGAGCCGCTGGCCGGCGACTGGAGCCCCCGCGCCGGCTACGAGGCGGGCAAGAGCCTGGCCGCGATGGAGGGCGTCACGGCCGTGTTCGCGGGCAACGACCAGATGGCGCTCGGCGTGCTGCGGGCGCTCAGCGAGGCGGGCGTGCGGGTCCCCGACCAGATCAGCGTGGTGGGCTTCGACGACATCCCAGAGTCGGAGTTCTTCTCGCCGCCGCTCACCACGGTCAGGCAGGACTTCGACGTGGTGGGCCGGCACTGCATCGAGGTGCTGCTGCGGCAGATCGACGTGGGGCCGACCGCGTTCGAGCGCCTGGTCGTGCCGCCCAGCTTCGTCGTACGGTCGAGCACGGCGCCGGTTCGGTAGGCGATGATTGGCATGGAAATAACCCCCGGGAGTAAAATGTGAACGCTAACAGTTACGTGGTCGGAGTGGACTTCGGCACGCTCTCAGGGCGTGCCGTCGTCGTCCGCGTCAGCGACGGCGCCGAGCTGGGCAGCGCCGTCCATGAGTACGCCCACCGCGTGATCGAGCACAGCCTGCCCGGCTCCGGCAAGAGGCTGGGGCCGGACTGGGCGCTGCAGTCGCCGCAGGACTGGATCGACGTGCTGAAGATCGCCGTGCCCCAGGCGATCGCCGCCGCCGGTGTCGCACCCGAAGAGGTCATCGGCGTCGGCACCGACTTCACCGCCTGCACCGTGCTGCCCACCACGGCCGACGGCACGCCGCTGTGCTTCCAGACCCCGGACGAGCCGCACGCCTGGCCGAAGCTGTGGAAGCACCACGCCGCGCAGCCGCACGCGGACCGGATCAACGAGCTGGCCGCGCGCCGGGGCGAGAGCTGGCTGCCGCGCTACGGCGGCAAGATCTCCTCGGAGTGGGAGTTCGCCAAGGGCCTGCAGGTCCTGGAGGAGGCCCCCGAGGTGTACGCCAGGGCCGAGCGCTGGATCGAGGCCGCCGACTGGATCATCTGGCAGCTCACCGGCGTGGAGAGCCGCAACATCTGCACTGTCGGCTACAAGGGGATATTCCAGGACGGCGGCTACCCGTCGGAGGAGTACCTCGCCGAGCTCAACCCCGGTTTCGCCGGCTTCGTGGGCAAGCTCGCAACCGGACAGGTCGGCGAGCAGGTCAACGGCACGACGCTGGCCCCGCTCGGCGGCCTCGCCGGACGCCTGACCGCGCAGGCGGCCGAGTGGACCGGCATCCCCGAGGGCGCCGCCGTGGCGGTCGGCAACGTGGACGCCCACGTCACCGCGGCCGCCGCCGACGCCGTCAGGCCCGGCCAGATGGTGGCCATCATGGGCACCTCCACCTGCCACATCATGCCCAGCGACCGGCTCGCCGAGGTGCCCGGCATGTGCGGCGTCGTACGCGACGGCATCGTCCCGGGCCTGTGGGGCTACGAGGCCGGCCAGTCGGCGGTCGGCGACATCTTCGCCTGGTTCGTGGACAACTTCGGCGGCGACCTGGACCACGAACGCCTCACCGCGCTGGCCGAGAAGCAGGCCGTCGGCGAGCACGGGCTGGTCGCGCTCGACTGGTTCGGCGGCAACCGCTCGGTGCTCGTGGACCACAACCTCTCCGGGGTGATCATCGGCCAGACCCTGGCCACCAAGCCCGAGGACGTCTACCGGGCGCTCATCGAGTCCACGGCGTTCGGCGCCCGCATGATCGTGGAGACGTTCGAGAAGTCGGGCGTGCCGGTCGAGGAGTTCGTGGTCGCCGGCGGCCTGCTGAAGAACCGCTTCCTCATGCAGGTGTACGCCGACGTGCTGCGCCGCCCGCTGTCGGTCATCGGCTCCGACCAGGGGCCCGCGCTCGGCTCGGCCATCCACGCGGCCGTCGCCGCCGGCGCCTACCCGGGCATCGAGGAGGCCGCCGCGGCCATGGGCAAGCGCACCGAGGCCGCGTACGTGCCCGACGAGGCCAGGGCGGACGCCTACGACCGCCTCTACGCCGAGTACCGCGGGCTCCACGACTTCTTCGGAGACGGAAAGATGCTGCACACCCTCCGCGCGATCAGGAACGAGGCCCAGGCATGACCATCAGGAAGATCGTCGCCGATCTGCACGCCGAGCTCGTGCGCTACAACCTGGTGGTCTGGACGGCCGGAAACGTCTCGGGCCGGATCCCCGGCGAGGACCTGTTCGTGATCAAGCCGTCCGGGGTCTCCTACGACGAGCTGACGCCGGAGAACATGGTCGTGTGCGACCTCGACGGCAACCTCGTGGAGGGTGAGCACTCGCCGTCCAGCGACACCGCCGCGCACGCGTACGTCTACCGCAACATGCCCGACGTCGGCGGCGTCGTGCACACCCACTCCACCTACGCCTCGGCGTGGGCCGCCCGGGGCGAGGCCATCCCCTGCGTGCTGACCGCGATGGCCGACGAGTTCGGCGGCGAGATCCCGGTCGGCCCGTTCGCGCTGATCGGCGACGACTCGATCGGCCAGGGCATCGTCGAGACGCTCAAGGGCCACCGGTCCAAGGCCGTCCTCATGCAGAACCACGGCGTGTTCAGCATCGGCAAGGATGCCAAGGCCGCGGTGAAGGCCGCCGTGATGTGCGAGGACGTGGCCCGTACCGTCCACATGGCCAGGCAGCTCGGCCAGCCGCTGCCCATCCCGCAGGACGACATCGACCGCCTGTACGACCGCTATCAGAACGTCTACGGACAGAGGAGCCCGCGTTGAAGATCTGGTTTCTGACCGGCAGCCAGGGGCTGTACGGCGAGGACACGTTGCGCCAGGTGGCCGAGCAGTCCCAGCGGATCGCCGAGCAGCTTCCCGTGCCCGTGGACTGGAAGCCCGTGCTCACCGACGCCGCGGCGATCAGGCGGGTCATGCTGGAGGCCAACGCCGACGACGAGTGCGCCGGCGTGATCGCGTGGATGCACACGTTCTCCCCGGCCAAGATGTGGATCGCGGGGCTCGACGCGCTGCGCAAGCCGCTGCTGCACCTGCACACGCAGGCCAACGTGGAGCTCCCGTGGAGCACCATCGACATGGACTTCATGAACCTCAACCAGGCCGCGCACGGCGACCGCGAGTTCGGGTTCGTGCAGACCCGCCTGGGCGTGCCGCGCAAGACCGTGGCCGGGCACGTCAGCGACCCGTCGGTGGGCGAGCGCATCCAGTCCTGGGTGCACGCGGCCAAGGGCCTGGCTGAGGTCCGCACGCTGAAGCTGGCCCGCTTCGGCGACAACATGCGCGACGTGGCGGTCACCGAGGGCGACAAGGTCGAGGCCCAGCTGCGCTTCGGCGTCTCGGTGAACACCTACGGCGTCAACGACCTGGTCGAGGCCGTGGACGCGGCGTCCGACGCGGACGTGACGGCGCTGGTCAAGGAGTACGCGGAGCAGTACACCGTCGCGCCCGAGCTGCTCGGCGAGCGCAACGAGTCGCTGCGTTACGCCGCCAGGATCGAGCTGGGCCTGCGCGGCTTCCTCGAGGCGGGCGGCTTCAGGGCGTTCACCACGAACTTCGAGGACCTCGGCGGCCTGCGCCAGCTTCCCGGCCTGGCCGTGCAGCGGCTCATGGCCGACGGGTACGGCTTCGGCGGCGAGGGCGACTGGAAGACCTCGGTGCTGCTGCGCACCCTGAAGGCCATGTCTGACAAGGGGGCGCCGGGCGGCACGTCGTTCATGGAGGACTACACCTACGACCTGACGCCCGGCCAGGAGCTCATCCTCGGCGCGCACATGCTGGAGGTCTGCCCCTCGATCGCCTCCGGCACGCCGTCGTGCGAGATCCACCCGCTGGGCATCGGCGGCAGGGAGGACCCGGTCCGGCTCGTGTTCGACGCCGAGCCGGGGCCCGGCATCGTCGTGGGCCTGGCCGACATGGGCGACAGGTTCCGGCTGGTGGCCAACGAGATCGACCTCGTGGCGCCGCCCCAGCCGCTGCCCAAGCTGCCGGTCGCCCGCGCGGTCTGGACTCCCCGCCCCAACTTCCGCACGTCCACCGAGTCGTGGCTCACGGCGGGCGCGCCGCACCACACGGTGCTGTCCACGGTCGTCGGCCGCGAGGAGCTGACCGACCTGGCCGACATGCTCGGCGTGGAGCTGGTGATCATCGACGCCGACACGACGACCGAGCGCTTCGCCAAGGAGCTGCGCTGGAACCAGGCGTACTACCGCCTGGCCCAGGGCTTCTAGTCGTCGTCGGAGGGTTTCTTCGGGGCGTTCCTGCGCTGCTCCTCGGCACGCTCGCGGCAGCGGCGCAGGAACTCCTCGTCGTCATCGGGGTTGGTGGCGGCGAAGCGGCCGGGACGGTCGTACTCGGGGAACGCGCTCGGCTGCGTGACCGCCTGCGACCGCGCCGGGCGCCCCGCCACGAGCCAGGCGATGGAGCCGATCAGCGGGAAGAGCAGCACGATGAGCACCCAGGCGAGCTTCGGCAGGTTTCTGCAGAGCACGTCGGGCGTGGTGATGACGTCGAAGAGGCAGTAGAGCCAGAGCACAAGCGTGACAAGCCCGATGGCCTCGGACAAGTAGAGCACGGCACACCTCCGTCAGCGGCACTCGAAACTAACGGCACCCGGCCGGGGCTGACAAGGCGGGCTGTGGGAAGGTATGGCCGTGACGCTGACCAACTGGGCGGGAAACACCGCATTTCGGGCGCAAGCTGTGCATCATCCGGCCTCGCTCGACGAGCTCCAGCGGCTCGTCGCGGCCAGTTCCCGCGTGCGGGCGCTGGGGAGCGGCCACTCGTTCAACGACGTCGCGGACACCACCGGCGACCTCGTGGTGCTCGACCGGATGCCGGACGCGGTGGAGATCGACAGCGCGGCGGCCAAGGTGCGGGTGCCCGCGCGCATGACGTACGCGCGGCTCGCGCCGCTGGTGCACCAGGCCGGGTTCGCGCTGGCGAACATGGCCTCGCTGCCGCACATCTCCGTGGCGGGCTCGGTCGCGACCGGCACGCACGGCTCCGGCGACGCCGTGCCCAGCCTGGCCGCCGCCGTGTCGTCGCTCGACCTCGTCACCGCCGACGGCACGCTGCTGACGCTCTCCCGCGGCGACGCCGACTTCCCCGGCGCGGTGGTGGCGCTCGGCGCGCTCGGCATCGTCACGTCGGTGACCCTCGACCTGGTGCCGGCCTTCGAGGTGCGCCAGTACGTACGCGAGGGCCTGACCGTGGACGCGCTCGCCGACTTCGACGCGATCATGGCCGGCGGCTACAGCGTCAGCCTCTTCACCGACTGGCGCGACACCCGCGTCTGGCTCAAGCGCACGGAGGAGCTGACCAGCCCCGACTGGTACGGCACCACCGCCGCCGACGGCCCCCGCCACCCCCTGCCCGGCATGCCGGCCGAGAGCTGCACGGTCCAGCTCGGCGTGCCCGGTCCGTGGTACGAGCGGCTGCCGCACTTCCGGCACGACGCCGAGCCGAGCGGCGCGGGCAACGAGCTGCAGTCGGAGCTCATCCTGCCCAGGGAGCACGCGGTCAAGGCGCTGCGCGAGCTGTACGCGATCGGCGACCGGATCCGGCCCGTCCTGCACATCTCCGAAGTGCGCTCGATCGCGGCCGACGACCTGTGGCTCAGCCCGTTCCACGGCCGCGACAGCGTGGGCATCCACTTCACCTGGGTGAAGGACGTCGCCGGGGTGCTGCCGGTGCTGGAGCTGGTGGAGGAGACGCTGGCGCCGTTCGGGCCCAGACCGCACTGGGGCAAGCTGTTCACCCGCTGGCCCGAGTGCCCCGACCGCTTCCGCTCCCTCGCACGGCGGCTCGACCCCGACGGCAAGTTCGCCAACGACTTCACGCGGATACTGCTGGGGGAGTAGCCTCCCGCGCGGGCTTGCGCCCCGGGATGTAGCGCGTCACCGGCCCGGCGGACGATGTGCCTGGCCTGCGCTTCGGCGATCGTTGGTGGCATGACCGATCACCCGTTCAGGTTCGGCGCGGTCGCCGGACACGCCACTGACGCCGACGCGTGGACCGGACTGGCCCGCCGGGCGGAGCGCCTCGGCTACTCGACGCTGCTGGTGCCCGACACGCTCGGCACGCTGTCGCCCTTCATCGCCGCCGCCGTCGCCGCGGCGGCCACCACGACCCTGCGCGTCGGCACGTTCGTGCTGAGCGCCGCCAACCGCACGCCCGAGATCGTGGCGTGGGAGACCGCCACCCTGCACACGCTGACCGGCGGCCGCTTCGAGCTGGGCCTGGGCGCCGGGCGCCCGGACGCGGAGCGGGACGCCGCGGCGCTCGGCGTCACGTTCGGCACACCGAGCCAGCGCATCGAACGGCTCTCCCGGACCATCGACGCCGTCAAGGACGTGCGCGTGCTGGTCGCCGCGTCCGGGACCAGGCTGCTCAGGCTGGCCGCCCAGAAGGCCGGCACGGTGGCGCTGGGCGTGCCGCCGCACTACACGGAGGACCAGGTGGCGGCGAAGCTGGACGAGCTGTACGAGCTGGCCGGCGACCGCTTCCACGACCTGGAGCTCAGCATGAACCTCGCGGCCGCCGGCGCGGAGCCGCCCTCCTGGCTGTCCGTCCCGGCGGACGGCACCGGGGTCCTGACGGGCACGGTCGACGAGATGGCCGACACGCTCCGCAAGCGCAGGGACAGGCTGGGCGTCTCCTACGTGTCGGTGAACGCCCAGTATCTCGACGAGTTCGCCCCGGTGGTGGAGCGGCTCACCGGTACCTGACCGGAATCGACAGGTATGCCCGGCATGATGGTGCACATGTTTGCCAAGGGAACCTTCGACACCGCCGGCTGGGACGCCAAGCCGCCCTTCGAGGAGCGCGACGGCGTCTCGTTCGGGCTCGTGACCATGTCCAAGACCTTCCACGGAGACCTGACCGGCACCAGTGTCGTGTATCTGCTGGTCGCCTCGACGGAGGTCGAGGACTCGCGCGCGTACGTGGCCATGGAGCGCATCGAGGGCACCCTGGACGGCCGCTCGGGGGCCTTCGTCGTGCAGCACAACGCGGTCAGCGACCGCGGGCAGCAGTCGCTGACCGTCACGGTCGTCCCCGACTCGGCCACCGGGGAGTTGCGGGGGCTCAGGGGCGAGATGAACATCATCATCGGCCCCGACGGCGGCCACTCCTACACCTTCGACTTCACCCTCTGAGCCCCCTGACTTCCCCAGGCGGAAACGGCGGTGCCCCGGAGGACACCGCCGTATGGGATCAGACTCCGAACGCGTCCGCGTAACGGATGGTGCCGGACGGCACGGGCCGGGAGGGGTCGAAGACGAGCGCCATCATGTACTTGTCCTCGACGTCGAAGGGTGGCCGGATGGCCAGGCGCGAGGCCGGGGCGAAGCCGAAGCGCGGGTAGTACTCGGCGTGGCCGAGCACGAGGACCAGGTTCTCGCCCTGCTGCCGGGCGGCGTCAAGGGCGGCGCGGATGGCCGCCGAACCGGCGCCGCGACCCTGCTGCTCGGGCCGTACGGCGCACGGGCCCAGGGCGAGGGCGGGGGAGCCGTCGACGTGGCAGCGCGTGAGCAGCGCGAACCCGTCGATGGCGCCGCCGTCGGGCTGCTGCGCGATCCACGACAGGCCGGGCAGCCAGGCCGCAGGGTCGGAGCGCAGCGCCTCGACCAGGTCGGCCTCGTGCGCGGTGGGGAAGGCGGCGAGGTTGACCTCCCGGATCTGGTCGCGGTCGGCGTCGGTCTCGGGACGGGTGATCCAAGCAGTGGTCATGATGGAGTCCTTTTCTGCGGTCATCGGGGAGGGGTCGGGGCTCGGGCGGCTGGGCGCGTTCACAGCTGCCGGTCCCGGAACTTGTAGGTGGCGCGGAGATGGCTGCTGATGGATTTCTGCCGGCCGACGCGCTCGTCGCGCAGCCGGGCGTCGGTGCGTGAGGCCTGCCAGGCGGTCTCGCGCTGGAGTTTGCGGTAGCTGGCCAGGCGGCGCTCGACCAGGTCACCTGCCTGGATGGCGGCCTGTACCGCGCAGCCGGGCTCGCTCTCGTGGGCGCAGTCGCCGAAGCGGCAGCTCTCCGCGAGCCGTTCGATCTCGGCGAAGACCTGCTCCAGGCCGTCGGCGGCGTCATGGAGACTGATCGCGCGCAGGCCCGGAGTGTCGATGAGCACGCCGCCGCCGGGCAGCGGGACCAGTTCGCGGCGGACGGTGGTGTGCCGGCCCTTGCCGTCCTGTTCCCGTACCGTGCCGGTGGCCAGCAGTTCCTCGCCCAGCAGGGCGTTGCCGAGCGTGGACTTGCCCGCCCCGGAGGGCCCGAGCAGGACCGTGGTGCCGTCGCCCAGCAGCGCGGTCAGCACGTCGACGTTGTGGCCGTCGGCCGCGCTGGTGACCACGATACCGACGCCGGGTGCGAGCGCGCCGACCTCGTCGTGCGCGGCCATGGCGTCGGCCACCAGATCGGCCTTGGTCAGGGCGATCAGCGGCTGCGCGCCGCTGCTCCAGGCCAGGGCGAGGAAGCGCTCCAGCCGTGCGGCGTTCAGCGGGGCGGCCAGGGAGAGCGCGACGACGACGGTGTCGACGTTGGCGGCCAGCACCTGCCCGTGAGAGGTACGTGACGCCGAAGAGCGCACGATCGCGCTGCGCCGCGGGAGCAGCGCCACCAGTTCGGGGTCCCGGCCGGGGCGCAGCGCCGCCCAGTCGCCGGTGCACGGCGCGGCCAGGGGGTCGGCGTCATGCGGCGCCGGAATGGCGGCCCGGACGGGGCCGTGCTCGGTGATCGCGTCACACGAGCCTCGATGCACGCGCATGATCCGGG
Organism: Nonomuraea sp. NPDC049400; assembly: GCF_044466425.1. NCBI lineage: Bacteria > Bacillati > Actinomycetota > Actinomycetes > Streptosporangiales > Streptosporangiaceae > Nonomuraea > Nonomuraea sp. NPDC049400. Next base: position 605 of record NZ_JBITMP010000049.1, on the reverse strand, counting down.
CGGGTACCAGGCCGGCCGTGCGGTGGCCGGCGAAGACGCCGTCGAGTGCCGGCGTCCAGCCGTACCGGGACAGGCCGGCGGGAACGGAGGAATCCGTGAAGGAAGATTTCAACGTGAGACACCTTGCGGGAAGGGACCCCGGCAGGACTCAGGCGTCACCCACCCCGTGAGCCGGGCGGCTCATGACAGGAGGGCAGAAGTGGGTCAGACCGGGGCCCGGGACGTGAGGATTGTCCGGGCGCTGCGCAGGGCAGCGGTCTTCACCGCGGTCATCAAACCTCACCTCCCTCTCTCATCCCGTATCCGACATCGATGATCGACACCATAGCACCGAAATGCCCGGCGCAAAAACGGCGGCGCCCTGATGGACACCGCCGTTGAATGCGAATCGGGTGGGGCGTTCACGAGTATGGCTGACCTGGAACGACAGGGAGCGACGAAAGATCGCTTCCCGGCCGGAGTGTGATCGTTTCCCAGAAATGCAGTTCGGGCCACGTTCGCCGGTGCCGTTCTAGGTAGCTGGTGTTTTTTGATCTATCTCGTGTCGGTCTCTCCTCGTGTGCCAAGGTGATCGATGTAGGTCACCGGGCGTGGGGAGAGATCGA
>NZ_JBITMP010000048.1:0-88466 GCF_044466425.1 Nonomuraea sp. NPDC049400 | reverse complement strand
CCTGCGGCAGCCGGAGCATCGAAGGTGCCGTACTGGCGTTTCCTCCCCGCATCGCTGGCGGGATCGCTGCTGTGGTCAGCGGTCTATGTGAGCCTGGGCGCATTCGCAAGTGCCTCGGCAGTTCGGCTCACACAGACGCTCGGGCACGGCGCCTGGATCGTGTTCGGTCTGATGGCGGCGTTCACCATCGTGGCGGTCCGAGTGCGAAGCAAACGCGCGCACCGCCGCCTGGCCGAACGCCAAGAGGAAAAAGGGGAGCTCTCACCGCATCACGACTGAAGCACGACCAGCAGCCGGCCGCCAACCGCAGATGATCGCTGCGCGGCTGCTCCCGCTTGACCGTACTCGGCGAGAACGGCCGGATCCACTCCCAGCCGCTCGGACAGCCGAAGCCACCGCCACCGGCAGAGCCGAGCTCACCGCATCCGGCACGAACCCCAACCAGGGCAACGTGGCGACTTGAACGGCAAGCCCTAATCGGTCGGCCGGGCCTCGGCCACGGCTCGACGAACCGTGGCGGAAGTGATCAACCAACAGAAAAAGGCCCCGCATCGTCGCAGGTCAGGCGAATCCGTTGGAATTTCCCCAGGACTACAGCGAGGCCTGCTCGCGCGTCCGGAAGGAGGAGCGGTAGGACTGCGGCGTGACGCCGACGACGCGCTTGAACCGCTCCCTGAACGCGGTGGCCGAGCCGAAACCGGCCTGCGCGGCGATGCGTTCGACGCCGTGGTCGGTGGTCTCCAGCAGGAACTGCGCCCGCCGTACCCGTGCTCGCAACAGCCACTGCAGCGGGGTGGTGCCGGTCTGCTCGCGGAAGCGGCGGCTGAAGGTCCGCTCGCTCATCCCGCTGCGCATGGCCATCTCCGCCAACGTCACCTCCTGGGCGAGGTTCTCCTCGATCCAGGACAGCACCGGCTCCAGCAGCGAACCCTGTGGGACCGGCGGCTGGGCGTGGACGATGAACTGCGCCTGCCCGCCCTCCCGTTCCAGGGGCATCACTGACAGCCGGGCCGTGTCCGCGGCGACCGCCGAGCCGAAGTCCCGCCGGATGATGTGCAGGCACAGGTCCAGGCCGGCGGCGGCCCCGGCCGAGGTCAGGATCTGCCCGTTGTCGACGTACAGGACATCCGGCCGCACATCCACCCGAGGGAACAGCTGCGCCAGCCGGCGAGCCGCCACCCAGTGCGTCGTCGCGCTCAGCCCGTCCAGCAGCCCGGCCGCGGCAAGGGTGAACGCTCCCGCGCAAATGGAGGCGATCCGGGTGCCGTCGGCCGCGGCCGCGCGCAGGGCGTCGAGCACCTCCGGGGCGGGCGGGGCGGCTCGCTCCGAGCATCCCGGCACGACAATGGTGTCCGCCTCCCGCAGCGCCTGTAGGCCGTGCGGGACGATGAGCGTGAAGGCGTCGCCAGCCACCTGCGGCGTCGCGGCACAGACCAGCACCCGGTACGGCCGGCGCCCGTCCGCCAGCCGGGCACGCCCGAACACCTCGATCGGCGTCGCCATGTCGGCCGCCACCACATGGTCCAGTGCCAGGACCGCCACCGTGTGCATGAGGACACGGTAGGCGAGAACTCGCCGGCCGGGGCGATGCCTGCGCCGCAGATCTGCACGCCGGGCCCATGCACCATCGCGCGGTGCGGGTCGGCGCAGCCGCAAGACGAGCAGGCCCGCTTGGCGGGGCCGCGTTCGGTGAGCCCTGCGTGTGCGGCGGCTCAAACGTCACCGCGCCGAAGCCTACCGGGCAACGGGCAGCGGGCGGTGGGCGATGGTGTGGGCTTCTTGGTGGTTCATGCCGTACATGCGCAGCAGCTGCTCGGCCAGTTCGTCTGCTGAGCCCTCGTCCACCAGGTCGGGGTGTTCGAGCCAGAGTTGCAGGAACCCGAGCAGGGATCCCCCGGCCCCGGCCAGCGCCACGTACGGGTTGCCGAGCCGGAAACGTCCGGCGTCCATGGCACGGCGGATGTCGCGCAGCGCGCGGGGCGCCAGGCCCTTGTCGGAGTCGAGGTACGGCAGCCCTGTGCGGGTGAGGACGCGGGCGATCTGGGGATGGGTGTCGACCAGCCGTCCAGTGAGCCGGACGGAGGCGGCGAAGACCTCGGCCGGGTCCTCAATGTCGGCGGTGAGCTCGTCGAGCAGTTGCCCGTGCTCTTCGAGCACGTCGGCGATGGCCGCGTGGAACAACTCGTCCTTGCTGCCGAAATGGTTGTAGAACGAGCCGAAGCCCACGTCGGCCGCCTCGGTGAGCTCCTGAATGCTGACCTCGGCCATGCCCTGCCTGGCCAGGAAAGTGCGGGCGGCGTCGATGAGGGCCTGACGGGTGCGGGTCTTGCGGCGCTCCAGCCGGGACGTGGGTTTCGGGGCTTCCGCCATCACGTCGCAGATCATAGCGCTTGACAGAGCGTGCTCTCATTTCTGATGATTTCATCACTACTGACAAAGCAATCAGGAGGTGGTGATGGAGAGTGCGCACGCGAATCTGCACAGCGAACGCGGGCCGCTGCGGGGCGAGCACCCCGGCAGGTCGCGCGACCCGGTGATCAAGGTCAGGGATCTGGCCTGGCTTGAGTTCGAGAAGACGAACCTGCGCAGGGCCGAGTCGTTCGCCCGGGACTTCGGTTTCGCCGTGGCGGCCCGTACGCCGGACGCCCTCTACCTGCGCGGCACCCTGCCCGGCCGGCAGTGCGTGGTCATCAGGCGAGGCCCGAGGTCACGCTTCGTGGGACCGGCGTTCCAGGCGGCCGCGGCCGAGGACCTGACGCGGCTGGCCCGCGTGACCGGCGCGGAGGTGCGCGTGCTGGCCGACGTGTTCGACGACGGCGGGGGCGGCGGCGGGGGCGGCGGCCGGGTGGTGGACCTGCGCGACCCGAGCGGCATCCCGGTACGGGTGGTGCACGGGACGGCCGAGCTGCCTGCCCTGCCCGAGCAGCCGGTCCTGACGATGAACACCGGCCCGTACCCGGCGAGGATCAACGCCGTGCAGCGGCCCGCGCCCGAACCGGCCCGGGTGCGGCGGCTCGGGCATGTGGTGCTGGAAACGCGGTGGTTCGAGCGGGCGCTCGACTGGTACCTGGACACGCTCGGCATGATCGTCAGCGACTTCCTGTTCCTGGACGACCAGCGCGACCGTGGCCCGACCATGGCGTTCATCAGGTGCGACAGGGGCGGTGAGCCGGCCGACCACCACACGCTGGCCATGCATCTGGGGCCCGGGGTGGGCTATGTCCATTCGGCGTACCAGGTGGCCGACATGGACGCGGTGGCGGCGGGCGGCGAGTACCTGGCGGCGCGGGGCTACCGGCGCGTGTGGGGGATCGGCCGGCACATCCAGGGCAGCCAGATCTTCGACTACTGGCGTGATCCCGACCGGCTGATGGTGGAGCACTTCGCGGACGGGGACCTGTTCGACTGCGCGGTGGAGCCGGGCTGGGCACCCATGTCGGCCTCTGGCCTGGCGCAGTGGGGCCCGCCGGTCACCCGCGACTTCCTCGGCACCAACCCGTCCCCCGCCCTGCTGCGCAGCGTCGTGACGGCGTTGCGCGAGGACAACGAGATCGACGTCCCGCGCCTGCTGGGACTGATGAAGGCGATGAGAGCGTGAGCGTCAACGTACTGCGAACCGACGGCCGTTGGTGGGTCGAGCGCGACGGGCTGGCCCACCCCGTGAACACGGCCGCGCAGACCACGGCCGAACTGCTGGCCGACCGGGAGGCGGTGACGAACCCGGCTCCGGAAGGGGTGCCGGTGGCGGAGCTGGAGCTGCTGTCGCCGGTGACCACGCCGTGCCGGGTGGTGTGCCAGATGGTGAACTACCGGTCCCACGCCAGGGATTCGGGCTTCGACCCGGACAAGGTGCCGGTCACGTTCTTCCGTAAGGCGTCCGGATCGGTGTGCGGGCCGTACGACACGATCGTGAAGCCGCCGCACGTGCGGCTGCTGGACTACGAGATCGAGCTCGGCCTGGTCATGGGCGCGCCCCTGCCGCTCGGCGTGACCGTGTCCCAGGCCGACCTGCCCGCCTACGTGGCCGGGCTGGTGGTGGCCGACGACGTGTCGGCCAGGGACGTGCAGCTGTCGAAGACGCAGTTCTACGAGAGCAAGTCCTATCCGACGTTCACGCCGCTGGGGCCGCGGCTGGTGCTGCTGGAGCCGGAGGAGTTCGCGCGGCTGGTGGACCTGCGGCTGCAGCTGTCGGTCAACCAGGTGTTGCGGCAGGACCGCACGGTGGCCGACATGATCGCCGGCCCGGCGGCGGCACTGACGGCGCTGGCCCGCTTCCAGGAAATGGCTCCTGGCGACGTGCTGCTGACCGGCACTCCTGGCGGGACCGCACTGAAGGCCCCGCCGAAGCCGGTGGAGCTGCTCGGCTCGCTGCTGCCGCCACCGCTGAAGTGGAAGATCTTCTTCGAGCGGCAGGCGAGAGTCCCGGCCTACCTGCGGCACGGCGACGTCGTGACGGCGCGCATCGCGACCGGCGACCGCGCCATCGACCTCGGCCGGCAACGTACGCGGGTGGAGTACGCATGATCCCCGTGCTCGTGGCGGGCGCGGGCCCGACCGGAGTGACGGCGGCCACCCTGCTGGCCAGGCACGGCGTACGCAGCCTGGTCGTGGACCCGCACCCCGGCGTCTACCCGCTGCCCCGCGCGGTCCACCTGGACGACGAGGTGATGCGCATCCTGCAGGCGGCCGGCGTCGCGGAGGAGTTCGCCGCGATCAGCCGCCCGGCGCCCGGCATGCGGCTGCTGGACGGAGAGCTGCGCACGATGGCCGAGTTCCGCCGCGACGCCGGCACGGGACACTCCGGCTGGCCGCAGGCCACCATGTTCGACCAGCCGGAGCTCGAAGTGCTGCTCCGCGCCAACCTGGCCCGGCATCCGGAGGCCGAGCTGCGGCCCGGCACCGAAGTGGTGGGCATCGAACAGGACGGGCACGGCCCCGTGCGGGTCCGGCTGCGCGACGTGACGAGCGGGCGGCAGGAGGAGGTCCGGGCCCACGCGCTGCTCGGCTGCGACGGCGCCAACAGCCTCACCCGGCGCCACGTGGGCGCACGGATGCGGGACCTGAGCTCCGCCGAGCGCTGGCTCGTGGTGGACGTGCGCTGCGCGAAGCCGCTCGACGTGTGGGACGGCGTCCACCAGGTATGCGATCCCGACCGCCCGGCCACCTTCATGCGGATCGGTCCCGAACGCTACCGGTGGGAGTTCCGGGTCGGGCCGGGCGAGGTCGTCGGCCGCGAGGCGCTGACGCGGCTGCTCTCGCCCTGGACGCGAGGGGTGCCCGAGGAGGAGCTGCACGTGCTGCGGCAGGCCGTCTACACCTTCCGCGCCCAGGTGGCCGACCGATGGCGGCGGGGACGGGTGTTCCTGCTCGGCGACGCCGCGCACCTGACGCCGCCGTTCATCGGACAGGGCATGGGGGCCGGGCTGCGGGACGCGGCCAACCTGGCGTGGAAGCTGGCGCTCGTGCTCTCGGAAGGCGGCCACGAACGCCTGCTGGACACCTACCAGGCCGAGCGCGCCCCGCACGTCACCCACATGATCCGATTGGCGGTCGCCGTCGGCCGCCTCATGACGGGCCCGCCGAAGACGGGCCGCCTGCTGCTTGCCCAGGCCGAGCGCCTGCCCGCCGCCGCGCACAGCAGGTCGCCCCGGCTGCGCCGCGGCACGCTCGTACGGCCCCGGTGTCCGTGGGGCGATCTGGCCGGGACCCTGCCCCCGCAACCCTGGGTGACGGTGAACGGCCGGCGGCAGCGCCTGGACGACGTGCTCGGCGGCTCTTTCGCCGTCCTGACGCTCGTCCCGCTCGACCCGCTGCTGGCCGCTCTGACGCGCCGCCTGCGCGCCCGCGTCTTCGACCTGCGCGCGGCCCCGATTGACGACGGGACCCTGGCCCGCTGGCTGCTCGGCGCGCGGGCCGTGGCCGTGCTGCTGCGCCCCGACGGGGTGGTGCTGGCCGCCGCGCCGCTCGCCAAGGGCACCGCCGCGATAGCCAGAGACGCCGCCGCCTGGCTCCCGCTGCTGCCGCCGTCCCGAACCGCACTCGAGAGGAACGCCACCGCATGATCGACAGACCCCTGGTCCTCGAGCTCGAGGACCTGGCCGCCGTGGAGGCCGAACCTCTGGAAGCACGCGACCTGCCCGCCAGCACGTACGAGCTGCTGGCCAGGTCGGCGGCGGCGCACGGCGACTCCCCGGCGCTGCACCTGATCACTGAGGGCGGCGGCTCCTGGCGCACGCCCAGCACGTGGACCTTCGCCGGCCTGCTCGGCCACGTCCACCGGGCCGCGAACCTCTACCACGCGCTCGGGCTGCGTCCCGGCGGCGTGGTCGGCTTGCTGGCCCCCAACACGGGCGCCACGTATGCCGCGCTGCTGGGAGCGCAGGCGATCGGCGTCGCCGCGCCCGCCAACCCGATGCTGTCCGAGGAGCACCTGGCCGATCTGCTGGCGCTCACCGAAGCGGAGATCCTGGTCGCCGCCGGCCCGTCGCTCGCCCCCGCCGTCTGGGAGAAGGCGCGGCGCCTCGCCGACCGGCTGCCTCACGTACGCGCACTGCTCGCCCTCGGCGGCGACTTCGAGGCCAGGTCGGCGCGGCAGCCCGCCGACGCGCTGGTGTTCGAGCACCGGCCGGGCCCGCAGGACCTGGCGGCGTACTTCCACACCGGCGGCACCACCGGGGTTCCGCAGATCGCGCCGCACACCCACCGCAACGAGGTCTACATGGCCTGGGCGATGGGCTGCTCGGGCGGCTTCCTGGACGGCGCGGTGGTGCTGGGCGGGCTGCCGCTGTTCCACGTCAACGCCCTGCACGTCACCGGCCTCGCGCCGATCATGCATGGAACGCCCGTCGTGAGCCTGGGGCCGCTCGGCTTCCGGGACACCAGCCTGATGGCGGACTTCTGGCGCATCATCGAGCACTACCGGGTCACCACGTTCTCCGCGGTGCCGACGGTCTATCAGGCGCTGCCGCCGGTCCCCGAGGACGTGGACCTGTCGTGCCTGCGTGCGGGCGTGGTGGGGGCCGCGCCGCTGCCGCGCGGCGTGCGCGAGGCGTTCGAGTCGACGGTGAAGGCCCCCATGGTGGAGGGGTACGGACTGACCGAGGGCACCTGCGCCACCGCCACCATGCCCGTGTTCGGCCACCGGGCCGGGTCGGTGGGCCTGCGCATGGCCTACCAGCAGATCAAAGCCGTCAAGGTGGACGACGCCGGCCGTCCTGTGGCCGACTGCGCGCCCGGCGAGGTGGGCGTGCTGGCCATCAAGGGCCCCAACGTCTTCCCCGGCTACCTCCGCCGCGGCGGCCCCGACCCCGCGGGGAAGGTCTTCGGCGGATGGCTGCTCACGGGCGACCTCGGCCACGTGGACGCCGACGGCTACGTCTACCTCGCCGGTCGGGCCAAGGACCTCATCATCAGGGGCGGGCACAACATCAGCCCGGTACCGGTGGAGGAGGCGCTCCTCACCCATCCCGACGTCACGGCAGCCGCCGTCGTCGGGCGGCCGGACGCCCACGCCGGGGAGGTGCCGGTCGCGTACGTGACGCTCCGGCCCGGCACCACCGCGGGCGAGGAAGAGCTGCGGGCCTGGGCAGCCGGGCAGGTGCCGGAGCCCGCCGCCGCGCCGAAGGCCGTGTACGTCGTCGAGTCGCTCCCGCTCACCGCCGTCGGCAAGATCTTCAAACCCCGCCTGCGTGAGGACGCTGTCCGACGGGTCGTGCTCGCGCTGCTCGACCGGGCGGGGATCGCGGGAACGGTCGAGACGACCACCCGCGACGGCGTCCCGCACGCCGAGATCACCGTGACCGGCGACGCCGGCGCCCTGGTGGCGGAGCTGCGTCGCCACACCTTCACCCACACCCTGCGGGGCGCCCATGAGTGACCTCGCCGCCCTGCGCCACGTCGGGCTGCACGTCGCCGAGACCGCGGCCCCCGTGCTGGGGTTCACGCTGCTCTACGCGACGACGAGCCGGCTGCCGGCGGCGCTGGCGGCCGGTCTGTGCGTGGCCGCGCTGGTGGCGGTCCACCGTCTCCGCCAGGCTCGCAGCGTCTGGCCGGCGGTGGGCGGGTTCGCGCTGACCGCCGGAGCCGCCGCCGTCACCGTCCTGTCGGGCGATGCCACGAACTTCTTCCTGCCCGTGCTGCTGCTGCGCGCCACGGTCGTCGCGGCGACCCCCATCATGCTGCTGCTGCGCTGGCCGCCGGTCGGCCTGGCCGCCGGCGTGCTCGCCGGCAAGGGCCTCGTCTGGAGGCGCTGCCCGCCCCGGCTGCGCGCCTACAGCGTCGCGAACCTGATCTGGGTCGTGGCCGAAGGCGCCCTCGTCGCCAACCAGGCGCGGCTCTACCTCGCCGACCGGGCCCTGGCCATGGGGGCTTTCAAGCTCCTGGTCGAGGTGCCGGTCCACGTGCTGCTGGCGGTCCTGATGTGGGTCGTCTACCGGCGCATGACCAACCGTCCCTGCCCCTGCGAAGGAGTCCACTCTTGACCACCACCGTCACCCTGACCGGCACCGGCGTGCCGATCCCCGCTCCCGGCCGCGCGGGCGCGGGCGTCCTGGTCCGCCACGGCGCGACCGCCCTGCAGTTCGACGCCGGCCGCGGCACCGTGCTCCGCCTGACCGAGGCGGGCGTCGGCCTGCACGAGCTGACCGCGGTGTTCATCACCCACGTGCACAGCGACCACGTGATCGGGCTGCCGGACGTGGTGATGGGGCGCTGGATCCAGGACCACGTGTGGAAGACGGGCCCGCTCGATCTCCACCTCCCCGAGGGCGTGGCCGCCGGGTTCGCCGAGCGGATGCTGGACCCGTACGCGACCGACATCGCGCTGCGCATGGAGCACGTGCAGGAGGCCCCGCCCGAGCCCCGGCTGCACACGTTCGCCTGCGGGTCCCGGCCCCGGGAGATCTGGAGCCGAGACGGGGTCACCGTGGAGGCGGTCGCCGTTCACCACGAACCGGTGCCGGACGCGGTGGCCTACCGCGTCCGCACACCCGACGGCACGGTGGTGATCTCGGGTGACACCCGTGTGTGCGACGAGGTCGAAGAGCTCAGCCGGAACGCGGACGTGCTGGTCCATGAGGCGTGCCGGACCACCGCGCTGCACGCCGCCGTCGCCGGCACCCCATTCGAGAAGATCTTCTCCTATCACGCCGACACGGTTGCGCTGGGCGGTCTCGCCAAGCGCGCTGACGTCAAGCACCTGATGCTCACCCACCTGATCCCAGCCCCGGACGATGAGGCAGGCGAGAGGGACTTCGCGAACGACGTACGCCTGGGCGGCTACGAGGGCCCTCTCACCGTGGGCCGCGACCTCATGACGGCGACCATCGACTGATCGGGCTTTCGCCGCGCGTCGAACGTCCAGGCGTGGTCACCACCACGCCTGGACTACGCGGACCTGTGGCGGCGGACAGCTCATAGGTGACGCCGGTAAGGCGTTCGGGCAGCTGAGGCCGGATGGCGAGAACCCGTTGGAAATTGTCGATTCAGCCCATGGGGCCCCGTGGACGGCCGGTCCTAGCCTTTGCGGACGTACCCCTGAGCTCAGAACGGATTGCCACACCCCATGTCCATCATCATGCCGGTCATCATCGGACTGATCTGCGTCTCCCTTCTGTCCCTGATCCCCGAGCCGCATCGACGCCAGGTCAACGCCGTGCTGGTCGGCGGTGCGGGCGCCGCCTACCTCAGCGGAGGCGGACTCGGGTACTGGGAGTTCGTCCTGCCGGTCGTCATGACCTATGTCGCCTACCGCGGGCTCAGGAGCTGGACCTGGATCGGGATCGGCTGGCTGCTCCACACCGCCTGGGACGTCGTGCACCACCTCAAGGGGAGTCCCATCCTCCCGTTCGCCAAGCATTCCTCCTTCGGCTGCGCCATCTGCGACCCGGTTGTGGCGCTGTGGTGCTTCGCGGGCGGGCCGTCGATCTTCGACTGGGTACGCGCCCGCCTGCCCCGCAAGCCCGCGACATCGATCGGCCCCGCCGGCGAGTGATCCAGCGACAGCCGCGACCGGCTATGCCGCCACGCCTCCGTCCAGTTCCAGGCGGGAGCCGGTGAACGCGGCCCGCAGGCGCCGGTCGTGCGTCACGATCACCAGCGCGCCCCCGTACGAGGCCAGCGCCTCCTCCAGTTGCTCCACGAGCATCGGCGACAGGTGGTTGGTCGGCTCGTCGAGCAGGAGCAGGTCCACGGGTTCGCTCACCAGCCGCGCCAGCTCGATCCGGCGCCGCTGCCCGTAGGAGAGCTCCCTCAGGCGCAGCCCCAGGTCGGATGGCCTGAACAGCCCCAGCGCGAGCAGCGCGTCCGCGTGCTCGTCCAGGCTCCCGGGACGCCCGTGCGCGTAGGCCCGCAGCACGGTCAGCTCCGCCGCCCCAGCCGGCCCGCCCTCCCGAAGGAGCTCAGCCCGGCCGGCCCGCCGTACGCCGCCGGTGTCCAGCTCACCCTGCCGGAGGAACCCGGCCTGGCCGGCCTGCCGTACGTCGCCGGTGTCCAGCTCGTCCTGCCGGAAGAACCCGACCCGGCCGGTCCGCCGTACCTCGCCCGCGTCCGGCAGCAGTTCCCCGGCGAGCATCCGCATGAGCGTGGTCTTGCCCGCTCCGTTCGGGCCGGTGACGAGCAGCCGCTCGCCGGCGCGGACGGAGAGGGAGTCAAGGCGGAGCCGCCCCGCCACCACCACGGCGTCGAGCGCGGCCACCTCGGCCCCGGTGCCGGCACCCGCGGTGGCGAGGGCGGCGGTGAAGCGAAGCGGTTCGGGCGGCGGCGGCGCCGGGTGGTCGGTGAGCCACCGCAGCCGCTGCTGGGACTGCCGGATGCGCCCCGCGGCCCCGTGCGTACGCGAGCGCGCCCGCCAGGCCCCGGTGCCCATGCCCGCCTTGGCCACCTTGCGCGGAATGCTGGCCAGCCGGCCCGCGTTGGCCGCCACCAGCGTGGCATGCCGGTCCAGCTCCGCCTTCCAATCCTCGTGGGCCCGCGCCTGTGCGGCGCGTTCGGCGGCCTTGGCCGCGAGGTATCCGGCGTACCCGTCGCCGTAGCGGCGCACCTGCCCGTCGCAGACCTCCACGATGGCGGTGGTCACCCGCTCCAGGAACACCCGGTCGTGCGTGATCGCCACGACCGTGCCCCGGTGGGCGCGCAGGCGCTGTTCGAGCCAGGCCACCGCCTTGTCGTCCAGGTCGTTGGTCGGCTCGTCGAGCAGTAGCAGTTCGGGAGCGGACGCCAGCGTGGCGGCCAGGGCGAGCCTGGAGCGTTCGCCACCGGACAGCGTGCCCAGCGGGCGGCTCCGCTCCAGCCCGGGCAGCCCGAGCCCGTGCAGCGCGACCTCCACACAAGCGTCCGCCTCGTAGCCGCCCCGCGCCTCGAACTCCGCCACGAGCTGCGCGTAGACCTCCAGCCCCGCGCGAGCCTCCACTCCCCCGCCGGCGTCCATGCCGGCCTCGCCGAACGACCGTTCAGCCGCCCGCATCAGGGCTTCGAGCTCTCGCAGGTCGGCCAGCGCCAGGTCGACGGCGTCGGCCACCGTCGCGTGCGGCGGCAGCGCGAGCGACTGCGGCAGGTATCCGACGCCGCCGGGCGCGACGACCACGAGCTCGCCGTTGTCCGGCCGCTCGACGTCCGCCATGAGCCTGAGCAGCGTGGACTTGCCCGACCCGTTGTCGCCGATCACCCCGATCCGCTCGCCGGGTTTGACGGTGAGCGACACCCGGTCCAGGACGACACGGGTGCCGTAACGCTTGGTGATCTCGGTAAGTGCCAGTTGGGCCGCAGTACGCATAAGGGCCTGCCTCCTCTTCTCGGCGCGGACAAATCCTGGACGCCGCGGCTCAGCGACCGCGTTGTTCCTCGTGCCCCGCGCGAACAGATCCGTGCCGCACTCGCCCGGCTGCACGATCGTCACCTTGCTCCCGAACGGCGCCGCCTCCATCTCCGCCGCCACCCCGTCGAAGGCCCTGCCCGGGCCCCTCGACGCGCCGGTGATGGACCGCACTCGGGCAGCCGTCATATGGTCTCCTCGCTCTCATCGAGACGAGACGGCCCGTCTCGTCTTGATGAATTCTGCAAGCGCGCCGCCTCCTTGTCAAGACGGACCGTCTCGTCTCGCGCAGCTACGCTCCCAGACGTGCCCCACCCCAGAATCCGCACCCGCTCTCTCGGCTACCACGCGACCGGTCGTCACCTCGTGGCCTGGCAGGTGGTGCCCCTTGGCGGGAGCCTCAGAGTGGTCAGGTAGCGGTTGACGTGGGCGGTGACGCAACCGCCCGTTCCGTAGATGTAGAGCATGTGACCGTGCCCCTCGTACCGGACGCTCGACGAGCCAGGCACGTGGCGAATGACGCCAGCGACCTCGTCGTGGTCGGTCCAGCTGCCGACCCCGAGGAAGGGCACCAGGCCGCCGGCAGGCAGCGGCGCCGGCGGGTTGGTGACGGGCGCGGGCCAGCCGGCGCAGCCCAGCGACCACCACGACCGCTGCCCCGCGAAGTTCGGCGACAGCTCTTCCGCTCTGCGTAGCGCTTTGCGATAGGCCGCGTAGCTCTCGTACCCCTTGCCGTCGAGGCAGGTGGTCATGTTCTGCCCGGCGATCGAGGGAACCTTGGGTCTGCCCGAGGCCTGTCTGACGTAGTCGGCGAACCCGGAGGCGTCGCCGGCCGCGGCCTGCTTGATCGCGTCGGCGAGCTGGACCCAGCGCGGGACGTCGGGTTCCTGGCCGGGCGAGGTGAAGCTGGGGGCGGCGGCGACCTTGAAGTCGAATCCGGTGTATGCGGCCCCGGTCGGGTCGTTCCGCACCGGAACGGGTGATCGGTCCGCGGCGGTCACCAGCCGGCGCCACACCTCGCCGGCGTCCTGCCCGTGCAGGGCGCAAGCCGTGGCGGAGCGGCACCATGCAGCGAACCGCTCCATCTGCCGCTCGGCCCGCGGATACATGCGGGACTCTTCGGCCGCCGCCCCCTCCACGTGGCCGGCGGTGCCGTCCATGACCATGGCGCGGATGCGGGAGGGGAACAGTCGGGCGTATGCCACCGCGGGATGTCCGCCGTAGGAGTTGGCCAGAAAGCTCAGCTGCCGCTCGCCCAGGGCGGCGCGGACGGCCTCGATGTCGCGGGCGACGGAGGCCGAGTCCATGTGGTCGAAGAACTCCGGGTCGGCCGACCGGCACCGCTGCGCGTGCTCGCGATTCGCCCGCGCGAGCGCGGCGTACTCGGCGCGGCCGTCCGGCAGGGTGATCCACGGGCCGGTGGCGAGGCACTCGTACGACAGCACACCGCCGGGTTTGACGGTGTTGCGCGGGGCGAAGCTGATCACGTCGAACCGGTCGCGCAGCTTCGCGAACCTGCCGTGGAACTGCTTCAGGTCGTCGATGCCCGACGCACCGGGGCCGCCGGGGATGGAGAAGACCGTGCCGATCCGGCGTTCCGCGCCGGAGGTCGGCAGCACAGCGACAGGGATGATGATCTTTCGCCCTGCGGGCTTCTTCCAGTCGAGGGACACCTCGACGGAGGCGCAGCGCATGTCCTCAGGGGCGTCCTTGTCGGCACACGGCCGCCATGCCAGGGAGGACGGGCCGGGATCCGCGGAGTCGCCCGCGGCGGGCACCGCCGTCACTGCGGCCATGAGCGTGGCGGCCACACCGACGGCCAGCACCTTGACGCGCCCCCTCAGCGCGATCATCGCAGCCCCGGCAGTCAGCGCGGCGGCGATGTAGGCGACGAGAAGGGCGGCCGCCGCGCCCGGGGACAGCAGGCCGCCGCCCACCCCGGCGATCTGGGTCGGCAAGTTCTCGATCATGTACGAGCCGGCCTGCGCTCGCAGCGGCGACGGCAGGGCCTGGGCGACGACCGGGAGCACCAGGAAGATCATGACAAGCACGACCAGGCTCCCTGGCGTGGAGCGGATCGCCGCGCCCACGCCCAGCCCGATCAGCGCCGCGGCCGCCATGGACAGCCCGGCGACGACCACCGTGGCGAGCACTCCAGGCTCGGAGAGCGGGGTGCCCAGGGTCCGCCCGTCGAGCAGCAGCTGATCTGCGCGGTCACCGAGGACCGCCTGGGCGGCCAGGTGCATGCCGAAGGCCAGGACCTGGCCGGCGACCAGGGTGACGGCGACCAGACTGGGAATCTTGGCGAACAGGAACAGCTGCCGCCGCGGCACCGCCGCCAGGCTTGTGCGGATCATGCCGGTGGCATGCTCGGAGGTGATCGTCAGCGCGCCCAGGGCGCCGAACACGAAGTAGGCGACCGGCAGCCCGGTGCCCAGCCCGGCCCCGTTGCTGCTGTAGCGCAGCCGCTCCTCGGCCGTCTGGTGGTCGAACCCCCGGGCCATCAGGTACGCCACCCCGGCGCAGGCCAGCACGGCGAGGAAGGAGACGGCCAGCAGGTAGGCGTTCGACCGGAGCGAGCGGAGCTTGTGCCACTCGGAGGCGACCACGTCCAGCATCATCGGGCCACCTCCGAGACGGCGGCGGAACGGGCTGCGGGGCCGGCGCCGTACTCGACGCTGTCCTCGGTGAGTTCCATGAACGCCTCCTCCAGCGAGGCACTGCGCGGCGTCAGCTCCCGCAGCGCGATCCCCGCCCGCAGCGCCAGCTCACCGATCTCGGCCGCGTCCAGGCCCCGCACGGACAGTCCGCCGGTCCCGCGCGTGCCGGTGGCGGACGTGTCTTCGGGAGCCACGCTCACGCCGTGCTCGCGCAGGATCTCCGCCAGCCGCTCCGGATCCGCCGAGCGCACCAGCACGTCGCGTTGGAATTGTGCGGCGAGCGAACCGGTCGGCGTGTCGGCGATCAACCGGCCACGTCCGATGACGACGACGTGCTCGGCGGTGAGCGCCAGCTCATTCATCAGATGGCTGGACAGCAGGACTGTACGGCCCTCGCCCGCGAGCGAGCGCAGCAGGTCACGGATCCATCGGATGCCCTCCGGATCCAGCCCGTTCAGCGGCTCGTCGAACATCAGCACCGCCGGGTCGCCGAGCAACGCCGCCGCGATGCCCAGCCGCTGCTTCATTCCCAGGGAGAACCCGCCGATCCGCCGGTCCGCGACCTCGGCCAGACCGACCTGGCCGAGCACCGCGGCCACCCGCCGGGAATCGATGCCGTTGCTGCGCGCCAGGCAGCCGAGATGATCGCGGGCCGTGCGACCACCGTGCACCGCCCCGGCGTCAAGCAGCGCCCCCATCGTGCGCATGGGCCGGCGTAGCGACGCGTAGGCCTTCCCGTCCACCAGCGCCTCACCCGCGGCGGGGAGCTCCAACCCGAGCACGGCCCGCATGGTCGTGGACTTGCCCGCGCCGTTCGGCCCCAGGAATCCGGTCACCAGACCCGGTTTCACCGTGAAGGTCAGGTCGTCCACGGCGACGGTGCGGCCGTACCGCATGGTCAGCCCCCTCACTTCGATCACAACTCTCCCTCGTTCGCTCTGTTGGGTCCGCTCGGCTCGGCCTCGACCGGATCGAGCCGGGCGGCGTGTCCAGCCTCGTGGCCCGGGTGCCCGGCCTCCATGGGCGTCCGCCCACCGGTCGGGGTGGAAAATCGCCACCTCGGTGGTAGGGCTGGCCCCACCGCCTTCTCCTCACCGGCAGGGCAAACTGCACTTGTGATCCCGATACGACCCAAGCGCGGCGGACGGGCGCGAAAGGCCATCCGCGGCCTGGCGCAGCACGCGCAGAAGGGATTGACCGGCCTGGCGGCGCACACGTTCAACGCCGTGACCGGCCTGGCCGCCCTCGCCCTGAACACCGTGACGGGCCTGGCCGCGCTCGCCCTGAACTCCGTGACCGGCCTGGCCGCGCTCGCGCTGCTCACCCTGCTGCCGGCAAGCGCCGCCCTCGTGCCGATGGCCGGTCTCCGGGCCGCACCGCTCACCCGCACGCTCGCGCTCGCCCACCGCCTGGCCGGGTTCCAGCGCCGCTGGGCGAGCCGGGTTCTCCACCGGGACAGCGCGATGGACAGCGTCCCTGCGCACCCGCCGGAAACCAGCCGCAGGCAGGGGGACGACCCGGCACCGGCGCTGCCCGACCCGCGCACAAGGCGCGTACTGGTCTGGCTTGCCGTGCACGCCGTCACAGGCCCGGCCCCCTTGGCGGCGGTGTGGGCGATGCTGGCCTGTCTCGATTACGTCTTCTTCGAGCTGGACCCGGCGGAGCAGAGCAGGCTGAACACCATCTCCCTCAGCGTGTCCGTCGTGGCCATCACGGTGGTCGCCCTCATGTCCGTCTCCCTGTTCCGCACCGGCCAGGCGCGACTGGCCCGGCTGCTGCTGGACCCGCGCCCCACCCCGGACGCCCGGATCCGGGAACTGACCGCCTCACGGGCCGCCGTCGTCGACGCGCGCGCCGCCGAACTGCGCCGCATCGAACGCGACCTGCACGACGGCGCCCAGGCCAAGCTGATCGCCATCCGCATGCACCTGGGGCTGGCCCGCGGCTGCCGAGACCCCGACGAGATCCAGCAGATGATCGACGATGCGCGCGAGGTCGCCGGTCAGGCCCTGACGGATCTGCGTGACCTGGTACGCGGCATCCACCCGCCTGTGCTGTCCGACCGCGGCCTGGCCGGCGCCATCGAGGCGTCCGCGCTGCTCTGCCCGATGCCGGTCGAGGTCGACATCGACCTGCCCGGCCGCCTGCAGCCACCCGTCGAGTCCGCCGTGTACTTCGCCGCCGCCGAGGCGCTGACCAACGTGACCAAGCACAGCGGCGCCTCACGCGCCTGGGTGTTCCTGCGGCACACGGCCGGCGTGCTACGCCTCACCGTCGGCGACGACGGACGCGGCGGAGTTCGCCACGCCGAGGGCACCGGCGTGCGTGGCATCGAAAACCGCCTGTCCGCCTTCGACGGCTCGCTCACCGTGAGCAGCCCGCCCGGCGGCCCCACCGAACTGACCATGGAGCTCCCGTGCGCGTTGTCATCGCCGAAGATCTCGCACTCCTGAGGGACGGACTGGTACGCCTGCTGTCGGCGCACGACTTCACCGTTGTGGAGGCGGTCGACAACGGCCCCATGCTGCTGGAGGCGCTGGTCCGGCACCGCCCGGACGTGGCCGTGATCGACGTGCGGCTACCGCCCGGCTTCACCGACGAAGGACTGCGCGCCGCGCTGGAGGCGCGCAGCCGCCTTCCCGGGCTGCCGGTGCTGATCCTGTCGCAGTACGTGGAGCAGCTGTACGCCAGGGAACTGCTGTCCGACCGCTCCGGCGGAGTGGGATACCTGCTGAAGGACCGGGTGGGCGACGTCGACAGGTTCGTCGACGCGGTACGCCAGGTCGCCGGGGGCGGCACCGCCATGGACCCGGAAGTGGTCTCCCAGTTGCTGACCCGCCGCAGCCGGGACGAACCGCTGGCCGCACTCACGCCTCGCGAGCGCGAGGTCCTCGAGCTCATGGCAGAGGGAATGTCCAACCTGGCCATCGCCGCCCGTTTTCAGATCACCGACAAGGCGATCGGCAAGCACACCAACAACATCTTCGCCAAGCTCGGCCTCCCTCCGTCCGACGACCACAACCGGCGCGTCATGGCGGTCCTGGCCTACTTGCAGACCACACCCGCACCATCCCGTACGCGACCCGATCCGGACCGGCAAGGGACGACCCGCGATCCTCACAGCGAAGGCACCCGGACGTCATGAGCCGTCCTTACAGCCCACACTCCGCCGACACACGGCTCCACACACCCGGCGAGCGCGCCAACGCCCAGCTGAAGACCTGGCGCATCCTCCGCAGCTGCCCACTTCTAGCAGGTCAGCTCGTCAAAGCGGCTCTCGTCCGTCAACTCCGCGAAGCGGGATGACACCACTCGCTGCGTCGAGCCGCAGCTCGCGGATGTCCCTGGACGCCCTCACCTGCCGAGGGCGTCGGGCCTGTGCTGCCAGACGAATTCCAGCCACGGCGGGGCCACCCCCGTGAAATGCGCCCAACTGCCCGGTTCCGCACCGGGGTAGTCGCCTCGGACTTCAGACAGGAACGTCAGCATGAAGCCTTCCCGGATCAGGCTGTTGATTATCCGGCTCAGTGTCTGCCTGTACTCCTTGGGTTCGTGGATGCGGCGGCCGGCCGGCTTCCGGTCGTAGACCCAGTCCTGGTCGGGATAACAGGCCGCGACCTCGTCCGTATAGGGCTGCTTCAGCGTGTAGCCCTCCCCATTCCAGGACTCGTGGGTGAGCCCGGAGAAGAACGGGTTGGCGCACATCAGGTAATAGCGGCCGCCGCTTTGGACGACTCTCGCAACCTCGCGGAAAACGATCCGGGAGTCCGGGACGAACGTCAGCGAGTACGGATGCCAGACCAGGTCGAACGAGGAGTCGTCGAGCGCCGACAGGTCCCGCATGTCCCCTTGGATCGTACGGATGCCGACGCCATAGTGCTCAGCGGCCGAGCGGTCCCGTTCCAGCTGCCCGGACGAGATGTCGAGAACCGTCACGTCGGCTCCGAGCAGAGCGAAGGCCGCGGACTGCTGCCCGCCTCCTCCCGCCAGGCAGAGCACCTTTCGGCCCGCCAGGTCGCCGGGGATGCCCAGCCTCTCCAGGCCCAGATAAGCCTGGGCCTTCTCCGGGTCCAGGTCGAGCATGGGACGGGTGAACAACGCGTCCGCCTCGACCAGGGCTTCCCAACGTGCCACGTTGTAGTGGTAGACCTCGTCCTGCACAGTGATCACCCTAGCTGTCGTCCAGCGTCCGGGGCGAGCCATATATGGTCGGGCCCGGCGTGGAGCCACCGCCCCGTGATGCGGGTCGCGACCCGGACGTCCCGCCCACAGCCAACGCCGCCGGCCAGCCATCAGAAACCTGAAACCCATCACCGACGGCGCGCCGCGTACGCCGGCAACACCGACAGATCCACATCCGCATCCGGCCACCGCCGCCGAAGCAGCGCACCGACCCGCCACGCCCACCCGGCCAACCCCGGCAGCACCCCGAACGACTCCGCCACCCGCGCCGCCGCCTCCACTGTCGCCACCAGCTGCACCCGGCTGTCATCACCCGCCGCCCGCCCATCCAGCGCGGCCAACCGCTGCAACCGCACCAGCACGAACGAAAAGCACGCCGCCGCCAGCCCGAAACCGAACCGCCGATCGTCCTGCGCCTCAGCCACGCCCCGGGCCAGAGCCCCCCGATAGACCTCCCCCAATCCAGCATCCACCGACAACCACCCGGGACCCGGAACGTACAGGCACACGGCGTCGTGCAGCGCATGCGTGAATCCCGCGAACTCGAAATCGATCAACCGCGCATCAGGCACCCCCGACGCCCGCACCAGCACGTTGTTCGCCTCCGGATCACCGTTGCTCAACGCCAGAAACGGCCCCGGGTCCGCCAGTTCCGCCAGCACCGCCGCCAACTCCCGCTCAGCCCCATCCCCCAGAGCCACGCCCCAATCGGCCGCCTGCCGCAAACCCTCCTCCCGAAACCCGGCAAACCTCCCCGCACAATCCGCAACCCGATCAACAGCGCCCAACGCCGACCTGCGCTCGTAATACGCCTCCGCCCGACCCGCGGTCGCGGCATTCAGCTCACCACGCACCTGGGCGAACGCCACCAGCCGATCCCCATGAGCCGCCGCGCCACCCGTCCGCAACAGCTCATCCAAGGCCACCCGCGGGCCCAGATCCTCCAGCACCACCACACACGCCGCCAGATCCGCGGCCACCACCCGCGGAGCCAGCCGCAAACCGAGATCATCCGCCAGGAACCGCAACGCGGCCACCTCGGTCCGCAACCGCCACGACTCCGAACGAGCCGCACCTGCCGCATGCGGGCGCACCCACTTCACGATCACCGGACCGCGCAGCCCGCTCAGCTCCGCCCGAGCCACCGTCCAGGGCTCCATCCGCCGCCAATCGACCACGGCAGCGGGCGCCAAGAGACCCTCGACGTTGTCGATGAGGTGGTTTTTGTCCGTTTGAGGATTGATCATCAACCGAGTGCCTTTACAATGTAGATCTCTAAGGGGTGGTCACGAGGTGCCGTAACCGCCGCGCCTCCTGGACGAGCCTGCTCGACCCCTTGCGGGCCGCCACCGCCGCCACTTCCGGCAGCTCGGCACGCACCCCCGCGATCCTGGCCGCCCTCGCCCCCGCCGCCAGCAGGTCCGCCACCCCGGCACGCGGCCGTTCGCCCTCCTTCGGCAGCAACCCCGGCAGCAGTCGTACGACCATCGCCCACACCGTCTCGTGCGCCCCCGCCTGCGTGGCGTCGTCGAGCGCCGACACCACCCGGTTGAGCTTGAGAACGCCCCGGGTGACCAGCTCAGTGAGCGCCTCCCCCAGCGCCGCCACCGGAACCTGCCCGCGCGCCGCCAGCGTCAGCAACGCGTCAGCGGCAGCCGCCCGGCGGGTGGCGTTCGCGTAGCCCATGCCGCAGGCCAGCGCATGCACCATGCCCTCACCGATCGGGCCGTCCGCATGCGCCAGGCTCACCAGCGTCCGGGTGGGCATGTGGTCGGACTCCATGCCGGCCCACAGACTCCAGACCATGTGCGCGGCCACGACCTCCCGGTGCGAGGGCATGGCGAGCGGCCACCACTCGAGCGTGTGCGCGTAGCCGGGCTCGAGCCTGTACAGCTCGCGGATCGCCTGGGGCGGGTCGGCCGGCCCGTCGAGCACGGGCTTCAAGGCCGGCGCCGACTCCCCGTGCGGCAGGCGGCGCTCCGCCACGAGGACCTTCACTTCCGGATCGGCCGGGCCGCCGCCGCGCATCCAGGCGGCGCACGTGCGGCCCGCCTCCGAGGTGAGCCCCTCCGCCCGCCGCGCGCACACCTCCGGGATGTCGCGGGGCAGCCGCAGCAGGGCCTGCGCCAGATCGACGGGCAGCGCCCGCACGCCGGCGGCCTCCAGCGTCTCAAGGCGATCGAGCAGCACATCGGGGTCGACGTGGCCGGTGCCCGCGGTGGGCGTGGCCAGCACGACCGGGTAGCCGTCGCCGTCCTCGAACGACCGCGCCAGCTCGCGGGCACGGCGCAGATAGAGCCGGTCGAACGCACGCAGCGGCAGCGCCTGCCTGACGGCGGCCTTCGACAGGGACCTGCTGTCCTCGGGAGAGGCGAACGCGAGCAGTGCCCGGCGCACGGCTTGAACCGGACCGTCGTAGAGCCGGTCACCGTAGACCCCGAAGAAGACCGGATCGACCGGCTCCCGCCAGGGACGCAACGCCTCGCGGAGCGCGCCGGGCGCCCGGCGCGACCACTCGGCCAGCCCGGCCAGGAGCCGCTCGAACGTGTACGGGTCCAGCTCAGGGGCGGCGGCCTCGCGCACGAGCTGCTCCGGCGAGGCGATGGGCGCCGGCATCGCCGGGCCGTCCCCGACCACGGGAAGCGGGACGACGGTGACCTCCTCCGCCTCGATGCCGCCCCCGTAGGCAGCCGAGACCTTCTCCCGCAACTCGGCGGGCAGCCCGGCCGCCGCCTGGCGCACGGCCTCGCGACCCGGCTCACCGGCCTGCCGGGCCAGCTTGACGGCCAGCCGCACGGCGCGCTCCTGCAGCGCCAGCGTGTCCTGCGCGAAGATCAGGCACAGCGCGGCCAGCACGACGTCGACCCGCCCGGTCTCGCGCAGCACGGCGTCACCGGCCCACGAGACGGCCGCACGCAGCAGCTTCTTCTCCGGCCTGAACGCCAGCGCCTGCAGCGCCTCGGCGAACAGCTCCTCCTCCAGCCGCCCCGCCTCTTCCAGCCGCCGCAGCTGCGCCAGCGCCACATCGGCCACCGGGACCGGCCCGGCGGGCAGCAGCCTGGTGTAGTCGCCGGCCCGCTCGGCCGCCTCGTCGATGTCGAGGTCGAGCCGGTCGTGCAGGATCGCGAGCGCGGCGGGCGCGGACGGCCCGTCACGCAGCAGCCGCCCCACGACACCGTCGATGACCGCCTTGCGCTCCAGCAACCCGTCCTCGACGAGCCGGACGATCGTGCCCACCTGGCCGGGGATGGCCTCCCCCAGGCCGTCGATCTCGAAGATCCGCGGCGCGAACGCGGCGAACAGCGGGTCCGTGGCCGCCGGATCCGAGTCGAGCGCCCGTAACCAGCCGACCATGAACGCGTCACCGTCCGGCGGCTCGATGCCGGTCTCCCGCATGAGCGCCGCGGCCACCTCCCAATGACGCAGCTCGGGCAGGCGCACCCGCCTGGCGATGCGGCGCGCCACGTCCGCCTTCCACTCGGCGGGCCGCTCGCGCAGCAGCTCGACGATGAGCTCGTCGTCGCCCTGCATCCAGCGGAACTCGCGCCTGAACAGCCACGACGTGACGGCCGCCGGCCCACCGATGCACGCGGCCCCCGCCAGCAGCATCGACCTGAGCGTCTCCTGCCATTTCGACCAGTCGCCCTCGGGCCGCAACGCGGCCAGGTGTCCCGGCAGCTGCTCCGCGACCGCCTTGCGACCCTCCGGGTCCAGCTCGCCGACCAGGCGGACCACCTTGCCGGTCTCACCCCGCGCGGCCAGCTTGACCAGGCGCTCCCACGGGCTCCCGCGGCCGGCGCGCCAGCGGGCCGGGAAGAAGAACGGGCGCACGACTACACCTCCGCTGCGTCAGCCAACGCGGCGACCCTAGCGGGCGCCCACGACAATCTCGGGCTCCGCGAGACGGCGGCACTCAGGACTGCGGCAGGCCCGAATGTGATATGATCATTTTGTCATGAATAGTCATGACAAATCCCTGCCGCACGTGCTTCTCGCCGGAGACCCCGACAACCCCGCCGCCCGCTTCGTCGCGGCCATGAACGCCGGCGATCCCCAGGCGATCGACCACGTCTACGAGGACGAAGCCGTCCTCGTACCGGTGCCCGGCCACCCCGTCACCGGCCCCGCGCGCCTCGCCGCCAACCGCCACCTGCAGAGCTTCGGGCTGCCGATCGAGGCGCGTCCGAGGCACGTGTACGTGGCCGGCGACATCGCCCTGCTCATCGTCGACTGGTCGATGCGCGGCACGGCACGCGACGGCACCGAGATCGACATGAGCGGCACCGCCACTGACGTCGTCCGCCGCGGCCCCGACGGCCAGTGGCGCTACGTGATCGACAACCCCCACGGCACCGCCTGAGCGGGGTCGACGCCGGACGGCCGGCCGCGCCCCGCGAGTGGTGGATCACGGACTCGGCGACCTCCGGCGACGTCCAGCGGCTCAGCTCCTCACGGTGCTCGGCGACGTCCCGCACGACAAAGCCGGCCGGCCGATCGACTCCCCGATCAGCTTCGCCTGCCGTCTGCGCGTCGGGGAACGGGTCCCGCGTCACCCCTACGCACATAGCGATGCCGACCACGACAACGTGTTCGTGGCGAACGTCACGGGCCGCAGGAACGTCGAGGCCGTGGGTTCCGGCTGGCGGCGCGCACCGCGAGAACGGGGCTACTGACGCCGTGCCCCGGCAGCCGATGGTGCCTTACCGTCTCCTGGAGCCTGTCCGGTGGTTCAGGGTCGGGCCTTCACCGCCATCCACGCCGCCGCCAGCCGCTCCGCCATCGTGGTCGGGTCCCACAACCCGGCCGGGTTGTCGGGCATGGCGGCGTCGTAGAGCTCCAGCCGGGCGACCTCCGGCATGCGACGGAGCCTGTCACGGGCGGTCTTGGCGTCCGTCACCTTCAGGCCCAGGACCTTACGCGTCTCCGGCGGCAGGAAGTTGTGCCCGCTGTCCGTGATGTGCGGCAGACCCGCCATGAGCAGGGCCGCCGCGGCGTGGTCGAGGTCGGTGGCTTCGGCGAGCCGGGCAGCCGCGGCAGGGTCGAAGGGGGCTGGTCCGCTTCGCTCAAGCTCGTCCACCAGCCGGTGCAGCCGCTCGGGTGTGGCCCAGCCCTCGGGCACCGCTTGGCTGTCGAGGAAACCCGCGGGGCGGGGCATGGTTCCCCGTTGCAGGAACGCCGCGATGTTCCAGGTGACGTGGGAATGGGATCTGCCCCAGTCGCCATGAAGCATGGTGATGTCCAGCGGCATCAGCGCGCCGTTCTCGTCGGACAGCGCGGCCCGCTGCTCGCTGTCCAGCAGACCTCGCTGCAGGCCCGGTTCGGCCAGCGGCGACAGGGCCCAGAACCTCAGCAGCCGAGCCAGCGCCCGGCGATGCGCGGCGCTCGTGACGGCGCTGACCGCACGGACCGCGAGGCCCCCGATCCGTCCGGGAAGCTCGGTCCAGTCGAATGCGCTCGCATTGTCCTGCCAGCGTTCCATCGAGGTCTCCGCGTCGATCGTGCCGTCGAAGAACGCCGAGGTGAGCTCGATCTGCGTCGCCGTGCCGCGGTAGCCGCTGCTGTATTGGCTGACCAGCCCCTCCAGTGCCCCGCCCAGGTCCTCCTCCGACACCTTGATCCGTGCCCAGCGGGGCCGCTTCAGCCGAGCCAGCATGCGATCCCGGTGGGAGATCATCTCGGTGGCCGCCTGGACGCACCCGACGACGCCCCGTACGAGCAGCGGATGGCCGATCTCGGGCAGCAGCTTTCCGACGGCGGTCCGCAGCGCCTCCTCGGAGGTGGCCGCGGCCTTCAGCAGCCGCCGCACGGTGTCCTCGGTGATCTGCCGCAGGGCCTGCGATCCGGCGGGGTCGCGCGGCGTGAGGAAGTGCCAGAAGGCGGGCGGCGGTATGAGCCGCGTCCCAGCGGCCACCGCGTCGGGCTCGTTGTCCGTCCAGCCGTCGTTCTTCAGCTCGGCCTGCCAGTAGAGCTCACCCGTTTCGGCGTCGCGGGCGAGCACCGGGCGGTAACGGCCGACACCACCGCTGAGCACCAGCCGTTTCTCGGCGCCCGGTACGTCGAGCAGACCCCAGACGGCGGTGATCCCCGCCCCGTCGAGCACGCCGTGGACGCCGTCGATGCGGTGGTAGCGGACCTGTCCGGTCACCGTGTCCTTGGCGACCCGCAGCCCTACGAGCGTGCCGTCGCTGCCCAGCGGTGACCCCTTGACGCCGTACGGCAGCGGCGCGAGGGACGAGGACTCGAAGTCCCAGCGCTCGCCCTCGCCGAGCAGGGACGGGTCGAAGAAGTCCGGCAGGTCGTCCTCGTCGAGCTCGCCCGTGGCCAGGTCGACGAGATGGACCTGAGATTCCAGACCGTCGCCGGTGTGCCACCAGAAGTCCCGGCCGTCGTGGAACATGTGGCCGTTCGGGCCGACCCGCTTCTCCTGGGGGCCGAGGACCCGGTGGCCCATGAACCGCCGGCCGCTCGGCGCCATGAACGTGTATCCGGGCCGGGCCGTTTCGTAGTAGAGCGACTCCCACATCCCTGGCCGCACCACGAAGATCTCGTGCGGTGCGTCCGACCAGTAGTGCCGCTGCCTGCCGTTGACATAGTGCAGGACGAGGAACTGTCCCCCGGAGAAGTAGACCTCCGGCGTGTAGTGGAATCGGGCGGCTTCGCCCGGCACCTGCAGCCGGTGCTCCGCGATGCGGCCGCCGGGCCCTATCGCGATGGCCTTCTCGCGGTCGTGGACGGTCAGGACGGGCCAGCTCGCCCGGCACCAGAAGTTCTTGCCCTTGAGCTCGGCGGCGGCCTCGTCCAGGGCCGCCCAGCCCAGCTCGTCCAGGATGCCGGCGCGCAGCGTACGGGTCAGCGGCGTCACCAGGTCGAGCTCCGCGATCCGGGCAGGCAGGTCGCGCGTCTCTTTCAGCAGGTCCGCGCGGATGTTCTCCTCCAGCCAGCGGAACGCGAGGGTCGCGTCCGCCAGGCCGCCCGACCGTGCGCGCCGGACCTCGGCGTCGACGATCGCGCGCAGGACGGGCCGCAGGGCCTTCTCCCCCCACAGCTTGCGGAACTCGTCGCCTCCATGGGGCACGGACCGGACCAGCACCGGCCCGAACCGTTCGTCGTCGATCAGCGCCTGCAGATCGACATGAGCAGACCCCCGCCAGTTCCGCAACGACGCCCCCGGGCCGGGGTCCGCCACCGGGATTCCCGCCTCCAGGCAGCGGACCAGCGCGACGGCGTCGATGCTGCAGTGCTCCTCGGGCGCGCCGGGGCCGAGGCGTACCGGCGTCCCCGCGGCACGGGCGCGGTCCGCCAGCAGGGGCAGCAGCCGCAGCAGCTCCTCGGGGACCGAGGGGGACGAGGCCCTGCCGTACCGGCCGAGCATCGCGGACAGCCACTCCCCCGCGTCACCGGCGAGCTCGTCGAGCGCCCCGGTCTCCTCGAGCAGGCCGCACCACCAGATGTCCATCGCCGACGGTGGCACCTCGGTCAGCCGCCACAGCAGCCGCTCCTTCAGCGCTGCGGAAGCGGCGACCGCGGGCACCAGCAGCTTGCGCTGCGCCGTCCAGAAACCGTCCGCCGACCGCCACAGAGCCGGCGTGTCCACCAGGCTCTCCAGCAGCAGCCGGTGCTCGGTGACGACGTCCAGCCCGGCGGCCTCGGCGAGCTTGCCGATCTGCTTGAGCATCTCGGGCCATGGCGCGAGCCCGCCCGTCGTCCGCCGCACGGCCAGCTCCCGCAGCTCGCGGTACGCCTGCGCGGGGTCGGGCCCCTGGGACAGCTCGCCGACGTACGCCTTGATGTCCTTGGCCGACAGGGCTCCGGCCAGCGCGAACTCCAGGAACACCGCGCGCCGCCGGGCCGGGTCGACGCCCTTGGTGGCGTGCCGGTCGGCGGCCCGCGCCCTGCCGAACATCATCGCGCCCTGTTTGTCCCGCCCGGCGGCGACGAACATCCGGCCGACCTCCTCCCAGAACACCGGCAGGTGGTCATCGGGAAGGGTCGCCGCGATCCGCTGGAACTCCTCCAACGCAGGGCCTGGCCGGGGGCCGACCAGCCGCCCGGCCCGCGCCATCTCGACGCCCGCGGCCAGTGCCACATTGGCGTGTGCCAGGTCATGGACCATCGCCCAGGCCGGATAGCGGAGTGCCGGGCGGTGCCCGGCCGCCACGGGCTCCCCCACGTCAGGCGCGGAGTAACCGGCGTCGGCCAGGAGCCGGTCCTCGACTGGCGCGACCGTCCGCCCTGTCAGCCGGACCACGGGCCGCGCACCCAGTAACGGATGGCTGTAGCGCCGGGCGGTGATCTCCTCCCCGCCCGGCGTCCCTGCCGGGGCCAGCCCCGCCGTCAGCACCGACGACATATCGCTAGCCGCCGCGGCGTGCGCGCTGAGGCTTGTGTTCTCGTCGTGCGTCATCGGTCTTCGGACCCCCGTGGTTCGGTTCCGCCGTAAATGAGTTCCGCCATCCGCCAGCCTTCGGTCCAGGCCACCGGCCCCACCTCGCCGAGCGGGACCGGCCGTTCCGCCGCATCGACCCACAGGAGCCGCCCGGCCTCTCCGGACGATCCGGGCTCGTCGCCGCCCAGCCAGCAGCGCGCCTCCACCGTGACGAAGCGCTCGGTCATCCTCAGGACGGCGAACCCGCCCCGCACGTCAAAGCCGTTCTCAACGGCACGCAACCGGGCGGACCCGAACTTCTCGGCGTACTCGTCCCTGTCCACGTCGATGCCGGTGGCCGCGGGATCGCTCCCCTCCCGCTGACGACGAACCCGGCGGCTCAACTGCTCGACCCCCTGGGTGGCCCCATGCTCTTCCAGAAGCCGCCGCCACGGCCCGAGATCGTCCAGCAGTACGGGGTGCACCAGCGTCACAGGCGACCCGCTCGGCGGCCCGTACAGCGTGCCGTCCGCCTCCCGGATGCACACCCGCCCGTCCTCTGACACCTCCTCCAACAGCCCGAGCCGCCCATCGACATGCACCACCAGATGCTGCAAGCCGGTCCGCCAGCTGGGATCCGGCCACACCCGAGCGAGGAGCGGGGCAGGGACCGGCAACCCGCCCAGCAGCCACGACTCCACGGTGGCCAGGCACTCCTTCTCGTGCCGGGCCAGCTGCTCCTGCAGCGCCGCGAACCGCTCACCGACCGGACTTCTCCGTACGGCACTGGGGATGGATTTCAGGACCTGGCCATCGGTCTTCCGGCATCTCAGCCTCGTCCCGTCCAGCGCCAGCTCATGGCCGCGAATCGCAGGCACCCACGCGAGTGGAGTCGTCATGCCGTCAACTATGGCAGCACCCACTGACAGAGCTGGATCGTCGAAGTGAGAGGCGTACGACCCTCTGAGCGCCTCTGAGCGCGCGACCGTGCCGCCGAGCGTGCGCTATTCCTCGGTCTGGAGAGTCGCTCCTGCGACGTCCGTGAGCAGTGCGGCCGCCCAGACGAACACCTTGGGGTCGCCGAGACCTGACTCAGTGAGCCATTGAGCGGCCCGCCGCGCGTCCTGCTCGTCCTGGATCAGCCCCCAGCGTCCCGGCTGGACGCCGGTGGCCCGGTGGACATCGGCGACGAGGCCTCCAAGGCAGGTCCAGGTGTGCCAACAGCCGCTGTCGAAGCCGACCAGCTCGAACCCCAACCGCCGGCCGCCGGGGGAGGGAAACCTCTCGTGCCGGGCCAGCCGTTCCGGGAGGCTCCCGGCTGAGGTGTCCCAGCCGCCATCGGCGATATCGGCCAGCAGCCCGGGAACATCGGCAGCGGCGAATCCGACCCCGAGCACGTGCAGGCCCGGCTTGCCGGCCCTGTCGCGCGCGATCTCAGCCTCCTGAGGGCCGGCGAACCAGTCATCCCAGCCGCTGGGATCCACTGGCACCAGATCCACCACGCAGCCACTCAGCCACTCAGCGACGCCAGACCAGAACCAGGAAGGCCCACGTCCTGCCAGTCCTGTCGATCAGCGCGTGTGGCGACCCGATAGCCGGCAAGGACGTAGCCGGATTCCATCGCGCCACCCCTCCCAAGATCAGTATTTTGCGGGTTTGTCCGAGCAGTCGGTTATTTCGTGACCCGGGCCGTTGATGCTGACCCGTCATGACATCAGGATGCGCAGCGCGTCGTGCGATGGCGAACCGGGCTCGGCGGTGAGGACCATGAGGCGCTGTCCCGAGCCGTCGGGACTGCTCCACGTGTCGCAATCGAGGGTGAGATCGCCGACCAGCCGATGCCGGTAGCGCTTGGTGCCGTAGGCGGCGTTGTTGACGCGATGCTCCGCCCACCAGGTACGGAAGTCGGCGTCCTGCACGGACAGCTCGCCGACGAGCCGGGCGAGTCCGGGGTCGCCGGGATTGGCCGCGGACTCCATGCGCAGGGCGGCGACGGCGTCGCGGGCGTCGTGCTCCCACTCCAGGTGCATGCCCCGGATGATCGGGTCGGTGAACAACAGACGCAGGTAGTTGTGCCGGTCCGCGGGGAGCTGCGAGAAGTCGGTGTACAAGGCGGCGGCGCCGGCGTTCCACTCCAGGATGTCCAGCCGTTTGCCCAGAACGATGGCGGGGGTTGCGGTCAGCTGGTCGAGCAGGCGCCGCATGGCGGGGCGCACGCGTTGCGCGGGCCGGCGCCTGCGAGGCCGGGCGTCGGTCCTGCCGGCCAGTTGATACAGGTACCGCTGCTGGTCGTCGTCGAGGCGCAGTGCGCGGGCCAGCGTGGCGAGCACCGAAGCGGACGCTCGGACACGGCCCTGCTCCAGCCGCGTGTAGTAGTCGACGCTGATCGCGGCGAGCTGGGCGACCTCCTCACGGCGGAGCCCCGCGACCTTGCGCCGAGCGTCCTGCTCGGGCAGACCGAGCTCCTGCGGGGCCAGCTGTGCCCGGCGGGCCTTGAGGAAGGCGCCGAGTTCACCGGGGCCGGATGTGGTGGTCATGTCCTCCATTGTCGGACCTGGCCTGCTGAAGGTGAGGGGGCAGGTCTTTTCCCAGGCAAGAACTCGCCGCTTTTGCCTGCCCAGGGTTGCGACCACTGTGGACACGTGCCCGGCACCGTGCCGGGCCCGCTGACCACTTGACGGAGAGTCCCATGGCGAAGATCGACATCACCTTCCACAGCGCCGGCATCCCGCTCGCCGGCCATCTCCACCTTCCCGGCACCCCGG
Source organism: Nonomuraea sp. NPDC049400 (assembly GCF_044466425.1). NCBI lineage: Bacteria > Bacillati > Actinomycetota > Actinomycetes > Streptosporangiales > Streptosporangiaceae > Nonomuraea > Nonomuraea sp. NPDC049400. The sequence continues at coordinate 58,685 of NZ_JBITMP010000048.1, read as the reverse complement.
CCAAGGGGCCGCGTCCGGCGATCGTCGTCGGACACCCCGGCACCGGTGTGAAGGAGCAGGCCGCCGGCCTCTACGCCCGCCACCTGGCAGAAAGGGGGTTCGTCGCGCTCGCCTACGATGCGGCCTACCAGGGCGAGAGCGGCGGCGAACCGCGTGGCCTGGAGGACCCCGCGCAGCGCGTCGAGGACCTCAAGGCCGCCGTCTCCTTCCTGACCAGCCGGGGCGACGTCGACCCGGACCGCATCGGCGTGCTCGGCATCTGCGCCTCCGGCGGCTACGCCCTCCCGGCCACCGCGGGCGACCGCCGCGTCAAGGCCGTGGCCACCGTCAGCGCCGTCGACGTGGCCCGCCAGTTCCGCCTGGGGGCCGACGGCGCCCAGGACCCGGCCGTGTACCTCGGCATGCTGGACGCCGCGGCCCACGCCCGCACCATTGAGGCCCGGGGCGAGGAACCGCCGGTGCTGGCCCTCTTCCCCGACACCGTCGAGCAGGCCCATGCGCTCGGCGGGGAACACGGCGCCGAGGGCTTCGAGTACTACCGCACCGAACGTGGCCGGCACCCCCGCTCGGCGGGCTTCCTTACCTGGAACAGCATCGACAAGATGGCGGCCTTCGACGCCTTCGCGCCGATCCCGCTGATAGGGAGCCGACCGCTGCTCATGATCGTCGGCACCCGCGCCGTCACGTCCTGGATGAGCATCGAAGCCTTCCAGCGCGCCACCGGCCCCAAGGAGATCCACTGGATCGACGGCGCCAGCCACGTTGACCTCTATGACAAGAAGCAGTACGTGGATCTCGCCGTCGAAAGGATCGCCGGGTTCTTCGGCGAGAGCCTGAGGCGGGCGGCCTAGAGGCATGGCCTGGGTTCTCGTGCGGCGGCTGTCCAGGCTGTGTCCCCCGCCGCGTCGCAGGTCTCGGTGGCCCGTGGCCATCACGCGCCCGCGGAGTCCGCGGTCTGCCGGCGCAGCACACCCACCGACGACCTGCTCAGCGGGCTCGTCAACAGCGACAGCCCGCTGACCGACGAGGAGCTCGGCAGAGCTGGTAGACGTGCCTGGCCTTCTCAATCCTCAAGTCCTCCGGCTTGTGTCCGAAAGAAGCGGCTGGTGTCGTCATCGGCGGGAAAGTACGCCTCGACGGCGATCTCTTCCAGCGTGACGTCGAAGGCGGCGCCGAAGGTCGTGACGGTGTTGATGAAACACAGCTCCGCTCCGCGTTGGCGGATGCGGATGGGCAGCGCGATGTCGGCGGGATCGGGCGGCGCCGAATCGCCTTCCGGACCGTACGCCAGCAGTTCCTCATACAGCGCGCTCAGCTCCGCATCTCCCGTCCGTGCCACCTGGCGGGCGAGCCGGGGCAGCAGGTAGGCGCGGACCTGCCCGAGGTTGCGCAGCCGCGGCGCGAACCCGCCCGGATGCAGGCCCAGCCGCATCATGTTGACCGGTGGACGCAGCAGCGATGCGTCGACGCCCTCCAGGAAGACGTCGATCGCCGTGTTGGCCAGCAACAGGTTCCAGCGACGGTCCACGGCGAGCGCCGGATACGGCTCGTGCCCTCGCAGGATCTGCTCCAGGACCTCCCGGGCCGAGGCCAGGTGTGGATCGTCCAGCGGCCGTTCCCGCACGACGGGCGCGTGCCCGGCCGCGACCAGCAGGCGGTTGCGTTCCCGCAACGGGACGCCCAGGTGCTCGGCCAGACGCAGCACCATGGCGCTGCTGGGGATGGTCCGTCCCGTCTCCACGAAGCTGACGTGCCGGGCGGACACCTCCGCTTGGATCGCCAGATCGAGCTGGCTGAGCCCTCTGCGGTGCCGCCACTCACGCAGCAGCTCGCCGACCGGCCGGTCATGCATCATGCGGCGATTATGGCTCTGCCTCGTCGATCACCGCGATTACATGCCATGTAATCGACAGGGCCGAAGGCGGTGGCTGGGACGGTGGCCCGCATGAGTGAAAGCAGCAAGGCCGCACGCAACAGGCAACTCGCCGTCCACGGCTTCACCCAGTTCGCGGCGGGTACCACCAGATGCGGCAAGCCGGTCCGCCAGCTGGGATCCGGCCACACCCGAGCGAGGAGCAGGGCAGGGGCCGGCAACCCGCGGCCCCCGGCGATCAGCTTCTCGTAGCGCCGAGCACGCTCGGTGGCGGCGTCGCGGCCCGACTCCAGCTCGCGCAGGTTCTCCTCGGCGATCTTGACCTGTGCCTCCTTGCTGGCGCGGGTCCTGGCGAGGATGGCCGACTCCTGCCGGTTCTGCAGCAGGGTGAGCTGAAGACGGAGGCGAAACGGTAGTGCGGCGCCCCGACCGCCGCCGCCTGGGCAGGCGATTTCAAGAGCGAGGACCTCGCGGCCATCCACTCCACGCTGACGGCCATGAAAGATGGCACGAAAGACCTCACGCCACCCACACCCAGGGAATTCTCGACCGCGTCGAAGAACTTAGCGCTGAGGCCGGTCTTTCGACTGCGGCAGGGCGCCGGCCGGAGACGACCGGCGCCTCGGGGCAGCACGCCCAGGATAAGGATCTTCGCAAGAAGCTGGAGCCATACGACAGTGGCTTGACGACCCTTGCATCAAGAAGACGCTCGAGGTGAAAGAGGCCTTGAAGCGCTTGGGTGAAGCACCACGGCCCCCGGGGTGCGGCAAAGGCAAGGGGCGCTGTCGACGTGGCGAACGGCGTGGTGCCCAGGTTTCACGTGGCAGCCGTCTTCCCGTCCGCGCAGCGGCAGCTTCGGTCCCCGGCGTGGGACGTACCGACTTTCATCTGTTTCCCTTCAGCTCACAGCGAGAATGACTACCGCATGTCACAGACCAGACCCCCCAGTTCAGCCGAGGAGACCAGCGGCGGCGGCGGCGAGCCGAGTCTGAAGCAGGTGATGGGCCCGGGCTTGTTGCTGCTGTTCATCATCGGCGACATTCTCGGCACCGGGATCTACGCGCTGACCGGCGACGTCGCCGGTGAGGTGGGCGGCGCCGCCTGGCTGCCGTTCGCCATCGCCTTCACGGTCGCGTTGATCACGGCGTGCTCGTACCTGGAGTTGGTGACCAAATACCCGCAGGCCGCCGGAGCCGCGCTGTACGTGCATAAGGCCTTCGGCAAACACCTCCTGACCTTCCTGGTGTGCTTCGCGGTGATGTGTTCCGGCATCACCTCGGCCTCGGCAGCGTCTCGGGCCTTCGCCGCCAACCTCGCCGTCGGCTTCGGCCTGGACGTCGGCAACGGCGTCATCCTGCTGATCGCGCTGGCGTTCATGCTCCTGGTCCTGGCCGTCAACCTCCGCGGCGTCGGCGAGAGCGTCAAGATCAACGTCCTGCTCACCGCGGTCGAGCTGTCAGGTCTGCTGATCGTCATCCTGATCAGCCTGTACTTCATCCTCGGCGGGAACGCCGACTTCTCCCGCGTCGTCGCCTTCGAGACCGCCTCCGACAAGAGCGTGTTCCTGGCGGTCAGCACGGCGACGTCGCTGGCCTTCTTCGCCATGGTCGGGTTCGAGGACTCGGTCAACATGGCTGAGGAGACCAAGAATCCGGCCCGGATCTTCCCACGCATGATGTTCACCGGGCTTGGGATCACCGGGTTGATCTACGTGCTTGTGTCCGTCTGCGCCGTCGCCGTGGTCCCCGTCGGGCAACTCTCCGCCAGCGAGACCCCGCTCGCGACGGTGGTGCAGACTGCGGCCCCCGGCTTCCCGATCTCCGATCTGCTGCCGTTCATTTCGATGTTCGCCGTGGCGAACTCCGCGTTGATCAACATGCTGATGGCCAGCCGGCTGCTGTACGGCATGGGCAAGCAGGGCGTGCTGCCGCCTTTCCTGGCCAAGGTGCACCCGGGGCGGCGCACGCCGCAGGGGGCGATTGTGTTCACCACCGTGATCGCCCTCGGGCTGATCACGTTCGTCTCGCTGAGCCCCGACAGCCCCGTCGTTTCGTTGCTGGGCGGAACGACGTCGCTGCTCCTGCTGGCGGTCTTCACGCTGGTCAACGTGTCCGTTCTCGTCCTGCGCAGGGAAAAGGCGGCGACCGGGCACTTCAGCGCGGGGCGCGTCCTGCCCGTGGTAGGCGCGATCACATGCCTGTATCTCGTCCTGCCATGGTCCTCCGGGCGTCCCGCAGGCCAGTACGAGATCGCGGGCGTGCTGCTCGCGCTCGGCCTGATCCTCTGGATGGCCACCTGGTACGCCCGCAAGAAGGAGAACGCGAGGGCCGGCTGACCAAGCCGTCCAGCGAGCGCCTTCACCCGGCCGCTGTCAGGCGTCGCCCAGGAGCGCCGCGTGGCGGTCGCCGGAGCGGCGGTGGCGGGATGGAGACGGCCCTGCGCGGTGGCGGCACGACCCCGCCGTGACTCGGCTTCGGCCATGGCGAGAACGGGCGGCACATCGCGTACGACATGTGCCAGCCACCATGCCACCCCGTGCGCCGCGGCACCGGCGGCATCGGCGAACTAGCCGCCCGACAGCGCCTTGACCAGGTCGCCGATGACGATGCCCGCCGCCAAGATGCCTGCGGACACACGAACGGGCGGCCCCGGAAAGCCCGGGACCGCCCGCGTTTTACCAGGTCAGAGCAGTTCTACGTACCCCTCCATGCCGTTGACGCGGATGAGCTGCCCGTCCTCGATGCGGCGGGTGGCGTTCTCGACGCCGACGACCGCGGGCAGCCCGTACTCCCTGGCGACCACCGCGCCGTGGGTCATCACTCCCCCGACCTCCATCACCACACCCTTGACGGAGACGAACAGCGGCGACCAGCTCGGGTCGGTGAAGACCGTGACGAGGATGTCGCCCTCCTCGACCGCCGCCTCGTCCATGTTCAGCAGGACCCGGGCCCGGCCTTCGACGACGCCCGACGACACCGCGATGCCCGGCAGCGCGCCCTCGGGCAGGGCGCCGGTGTCGTACTCGCCGGAGATCACCTCGCCCTCGGAGGTGATGACGCGCGGCGGCGTGAGCTTCTGATACTCCTCGAACGCCGCGCGCCGCTCCTCGATGAGGCAGTAGTCGAGCCGCCCGGTCCGCACGACCTCCCTGAACTCCTCCAGCGACAGGAAGAACACGTCCTCGGGCTCCTTGATCACTCCTCGCCCGGCGAGCTCGGCGGCCTCGGCGAGGAGCGCCCGCTTGTACAGCTCGTACCGCTGGAGCAGGGCATGCTTGGAGTACTCGCGGTAGCCGATGAAGTGGCGGATCAGGCTCATCTGCCGCGCCGCCTTCTTCGCCTTCCGCTCGCCGCCGGGCAGCTCCCTGAGGCGCTCCAGCAGGCCGGCGATCGTGCGCTCGGCCTCGGCGCGGCCCCGCTCGATCTTGCGGGCGCGCTCGCCGGGCGCGTAGTTCCTGACGTTGCCGAGCAGGAGCGGGACGAGCTGGGTGGGGTCCTCGCTCCACCGCGTCCTGGTGATGTCGATGTCGCCCGAGCAGTGCATCCCGTACGCGCGCAGATAGCGCTCGATCGCGCGGCGGGCCTCGGGACCGCCCTCGAGGCCGTCGAGCCCGGTGAGCAGCGTGTCGCGATCAGCCCGTTCGAGGTGCTCGACCACCGCCGGGTACGGGCGGATCGCGTCGGCCACGTCGAGCAGGTCGAGCCCCATGGCGGCCACCACGTTGTGGTCGGCGGACTGGGCGATGGGGTCGGCGGCGCTCTGCACGCCGAGCCAGGCCTTCATGTGCTTGTTGACCCAGTTCACGGCCTGGATGCCGACGAAGGCCGCCGCCACGCTGCGCGGGTCGAACGTGAGCCGGGCCAGCACGTCGTGGTCGTCCAGGAGGTACGCGAACAGCTCGTCGCCCGACTTGCCGGCGATGCCCCGCCGCAGCTCCTCGACCGTCCGCTCGTTCTCGGCGATCAGCTCGGGCACGGCCTCGGTGTCGTCCTTGCCGGACAGCTTGAGGTACTGGCGGGCCATCGGCAGCAGCCCGCCCTCGCCGAAGTCCAGCATCGAGGTCTTGCCGTGGGCCAGGTCGCGCACGAAGTCCTTCCTGGCCAGCACCTGGCGCAACGCGTTGGCCATGAGCACGTCCACCTGGCCGAGGCTCTTGAGCGTGACCGCGCGGGCCCACGGCGACGACAGCTCGGGCGAGACGTCCTTGTAGAACCGGCCGCCGGACACCGTGCCCGCAGAACGGCCCAGCCGGTCGTGCAGGAGCGCGAAGACCGACAGGCCGAGGGGCTTGAAGGCGTCGGTCATCATCTGGCGGTGGCCGTACGACATGAAGACGTGGTTCTTGCCGTCCGGGACGGCGGGCACCGGGTAGAGCGTGGTGACGGGACGGCTCTGGAGGATCTGGAACTCGCCGTCGACCAGGCCCCACTCGATGTCCTGGGGGCGGCCGAAGTGGCTCTCTATGCGGCGGCCAAGCCGCTCGAGGCGGACGATCTGCTCGTCGGCCAGTGTCTGGACGTGGCGGCGCGCGGGCTCGATCTCCCTCTCCTCCGTGCCGCCGTCCGGTGACGGGCGCAGCTCGATGGTCTGGGTCACGACGTTCCGCGTGATGATCTCGCCCGCGCGCACCCGGTAGTTGTCGGCGTTCGCCACGCCCGACACGAACGCCTCACCCAGGCCGAACCCGGCGTCGATCGAGACCACGTTCCGGTTGCACGTCACGGGATCGGCGGTGAACATGATGCCCGCCGCCTCGGGGAAGACCATCCGCTGCACGACCACGGACACGCGGACCGCCCGGTGACCGAAGCCGCTCTTGATGCGGTAGGCCACGGCCCTGTCGGTGAACAGCGACGCCCAGCAGCGCCGCACGCTCGCCAGCACCGCCTGCGCTCCGCTGACGTTCAGGTACGTGTCCTGTTGCCCCGCGAACGAACTCGACGGCAGGTCCTCGGCGGTGGCGCTGGAGCGCACGGCGCAGGGCCCGTCGCCCAGCTCGCCGAGGCGCCGCAGGATGTCGCCCTCGATCTCGGCCGGCACGGGCAGGGTCTCGACGGCCGCCCTGAGCCGGGCGGCCGCCTCCGCGATCCCGTCACGGTCGTCCGCCCGCAGCCCGGAGAGCCCGTCGATCAGCTCGGCGACCGCCTCGTCCGACTCCACCACCGCGCGGTAGGCCTCGGTGGTGACGCAGAAGCCCGGCGGCACCCGCACGCCCTCGACGGCGGACAGCTCGCCGAGGTTGGCCCCCTTGCCGCCGACCAGGGGGAGCAGCGTCTTGTCGATGTCGTGGAAGCCGAGCACATATGCACCCATGGCGTCATCCCGTCTGCCTGTCGAGGCGGATTACTATACAGAGCTGTACTGTATCTTAATCCTCCGATTCGCCGCTGCCCGGGGCGGGGTCGCGCAGGTAGGCGTCGAGCTCGGCGGCGCCGGCCAGCATGGCGCGGCCGCGCGCGGACAGCCGGGCATGCCAGTCGCGCAGGGTGGCCTCCAAGGGCGCCAGCCCTCCGGCGGCGCGAACCTGGGCGAGCAGCGGCGCGATCTGCTCCAGCAGGTAACCGCCGCGCCTGAGCTGGTGGACCAGCCGGGCGTCCCGCACGTCGGCGGCGGTGTAGACGCGGTAGCCGGTTTGAGGGTCGCGGCGCGGATCGACCAGCCCGGCGCGCTCCCATTTACGCAAGGTCGCGGGCCTGATCCCGAGCCTTCTTGCCAGGGGGCCGATGAAGGTGACGCCGCCGGGCTCGGGGCGTTCCAGTGGTCCGGGCCCGTCCTCGGACGTCAGGTCGCGCAGCGCCCGCTCGACGGCCAGCAGCGTGCGGCGGTCCTCGAGCAGCTGGGCGTGGCTCTCGTCGATCAGCCGCAGGGCCTGCTCGACCGCGCCCCTGTTCACCTCCTGCATGATCGAGGTGGCCGTCTGGTGCCCATGGCCGGGCATCAGGGCGAGGAACGCGCGCAGGGCCCGCGCGTGGGCAGGGGTGTACGCGCGGTAGCCGCTGGGCGTGCGCGCGGCGGGCGGGAGGATGCCCGCTTGTTCATAGTTCCGGATCGCCTGTGTGGACAGACCGTGCTCGCGCGCCAGGTCCACGGGTCGGAGTCGCTCGCGTGGCATTGGCAAAGTTTACACGGAAGGTTCAACGATATGGTTGAAGGTATGGCATCCGCGATCCTTGACTGCGCCTGGCCCTTCGAGGGCGCCTCGATCACGAAGCTCCTCCGGTCCCGCCCGGAGCCGCCCCGCCTCCTCGGGCTCGGCGAGCCCACGCACGGCGAGGAGTCGCTGCCGCGGCAGCGCAACGAGATCTTCCGGCATCTCGTCGAGCACGAGGGGTACCGGTCGATCGCGATCGAGAGCGACTGCCTCGCGGGCCTGATCGTCGACGAATACGTCACGGAGGGCGTGGGGACGCTCGACGACGTCATGCGGCGCGGCTTCAGCCACGGGCTCGGCGAGTCGGCCGCGAATCGGGAACTCGTGGCGTGGATGCGGTCCTGCAACCGCGACCGGCCGGCGGCCGAGCGGATCCGCTTCTTCGGCTTCGACGGCCCGCTCGAGATCGCCGGACCCGGCAGTCCCCGGCAGGCGCTCGCCGAATTGCACGGCTACCTCGCCGCCCATCTCGACATCCTGCCCTTCGCCGACCTCGACCGGTTGCTCGGCGCCGACGCCCGGTGGACCGACCCCGCGGCGACCATGGACCCCACCCGGTCCATCGGCAGGTCCGCCGACGCCGTCTCGCTCCGCCTCATCGCCGACGACCTCGTGGCCCTGCTCATGGCCGAGTCGCCGCGCCTGATGTCCGCCACCTCACGCGAGGCGTGGTGGCGGGCCTCCTTGCACGGGCGCACGGCCACGGGCCTGCTCCGCTACCACGCGGGGATGGCCGACACGTCTCCGGCCCGCGTCGCGCGTCTCATGGGGCTGCGGGACACGATGATGGCCGAGAACCTCCTGGCCATCGCGCCGCCGTACGGCCCGGTGCTGGTCCACGCCCACAACCGCCACCTCCAGCGCGACAAGAGCGTCTGGCAGACGGCCGGCTGGCCGGGCGGCGACCTGCTGCTGGAGTGGTGGAGCGCCGGCGCGGTCGTCGCCGCGCGCGTGGGCGCCGAGTACGCCTTCATCGCCTCGGCCCTGGGCGCGGCGCCCCACCTCGGCCTCGCTGCTCCCCCGCCGGACACCCTGGAGGGCGTCCTGTACGCCGCCCTCCCGGAGAACCACTACCTCGTCGACTCCAGACGCCTGAGCACGGCCATCAAAGACGCCGGGCTGACTGTCCGCCCCTCCGCCAACCACGGCCACTTCCCCCTGGAACCCGGCCAGGTGGACACGACGGACGGGATCGTCTTCATCAAGGACCTCGCCCCGGCCGAGTGACCCCGCCTTCCCCAGCGTGCTCACCCGGGACGGGTCCCGATACCGCCTGAAGGCGCCCCGTCCACGTCGCGGAAAGGCCGCAACCGGAGGACGGCCGGGGGTGCGCACCGGTTGACGATCAAGGGCAGCCAGGCCCGGGCGCCTGCTCGCCCGTGACCTACGCTGATCACATGGACATCGCCTCGGCGGGCAGGCTCTGGGACGCCGACCCCGGCTGGCTCAACACCGCCTCCTACGGCCTGCCCCCTCGCCACGCCTTCGAAGAGCTCCAAGCCGCCCTGACCGATTGGCGGCACGGCAGCAGCGACTGGAAACTCTGGGACGCCTTCGTGGGCCGCTCCCGGGAGGCCTTCGCCCGCCTCATCGGCGCCCCGGCCGGTGACATCGCCGTCAGCTCCACCGTCTCCCAGATCATGTCCATCGTGGCCACGGCGCTCCCGCCGGGCGCGCGCGTCGTGGTGCCGGAGATCGAGTTCACCAGCAACCTGTTCCCGTGGGCGGTGGCCGCCGAGGTCGAGACCGTCCCCGCCGACCGCCTGGCCGACGCGATCGACGGCGCCACCGCCGCCGTCGCCTTCAGCCTCGTCCAGTCCGCCACGGGGTACGTCGCGCCGCTTCAGGACATCATCGAGGCCGCCCGAGCCCATGACACGCTCGTCATCGTCGACGGCTCCCAGGCCTGCGGCTGGCTGCCCATCGACATCGCGGGCGTCGACGCGCTGGCCTGCGCCGCGTACAAGTGGCTGATGGCGCCGCGCGGGGCCGCGTTCGGCTACCTGTCGCCCGGCCTGCGCGAGCGCATGCGCCCGCTGGCCGCCAACTGGTACGGCGGGGCCGACGAGGGCGGGTCCTACTACGGCCCGCCGCTGCGGCTGGCGCCGGACGCGCGGGCGTTCGACCTGTCGCCGGCCTGGTTCTCGTACGTCGGCGCCGCCCCGGCCATCGAGCTGCTCAACGAGCTCGGCACCGAACGGATCCGCGACCACAACGTCGCCCTCGCCAACCGGTTCAGGACCGGGCTCGGCCTGGAGCCGTCCGGCACCGCCATCGTCTCCGTGGACGCCCCGGGCGAGCGACTGGCGGCGGCCGGGATCCGCGCGGCCGTACGTGCGGGAAAGGTGCGCGCCAGCTTCCACGTCTACAACACCGCCGACGACGTCGACCGCGCACTGGACGCCCTGACCTGACTCCGGGGGCTTGCGGGTGTAAGGGCGGCGGCTTTAATACCGCGCGGCGCGGGGCAGGGCGCCCCCGCCGCCGACGAGGAGAGTCCCGTGACCATTCCCGCAGGTCTGGCCCTCACCAGGGGAGCCCTCCTTCTCGGCATTTCCGTGTTAGCGCTAACCCACGGCCGGATCCCGTGATGAAACTTTCTTTTTCCGGGGCCATGGGAAAGCGCTTACCACGAAGGGAGTCAGCACCGTGCGTTTACGACTGGCCGGCATGGCAGCGATCCTCGCCCTGGCGATCGGCGGCGCCCCCGCCCACGCCGCACCGCCCACGAAGCAGATGGAGGACCTCGACCGCGGCCTGATCAGCGTCCGGTCGGGATCGGGCAACCTGGTGTCCTGGCGGCTGCTCGGCACCGACCCCGACGGCGTGGCCTTCAACGTGTACCGGGGCTCCACCAGGGTCGCCTCGAACCTCACCGGCTCCACCAACTACCTCGACAACGGCGCGGCCGCCGACGCCTCGTACACGATCAGGGCGGTGACCGGCGGGACCGAGCAGGCCGCCTCCCCCGCCTCGCTCCGCTTCACCGGCGGCTCCTACCTCGACGTGCCGATCCAGCCGCCGTCGGGCGGCACCACACCCGACGGCGGCGCGTACACCTACAGCGCCAACGACGCGAGTGTCGGCGACGTGGACGGTGACGGCCGGTACGAGATCGTGCTCAAGTGGGACCCGTCCAACGCCAAGGACAACTCCCAGTCCGGCTACACCGGCAACGTGTTCGTGGACGCGTACCGGCTGGACGGCACCCGGCTGTGGCGCATCGACCTGGGCCGCAACATCCGCGCGGGCGCCCACTACACCCAGTTCCAGGTCTACGACTACGACGGCGACGGCCGGGCCGAGGTCGCGATGAAGACCGCCGACGGCACCAGGGACGGCCGGGGCACGGTCATCGGCAACGCGTCGGCCGACCACCGCAACTCCAGCGGGTACGTTCTGTCCGGTCCCGAGTTCCTGACCATGTTCAACGGTCAGACCGGCGCCGCGATGTCCACGGTGAACTACGACCCGCCCCGCGGCACCGTCTCGTCCTGGGGCGACTCCTACGGCAACCGGGTGGACCGGTTCCTGGCCGGGACGGCGTACCTGGACGGGGAGCGCCCCTCGCTGATCATGGCGCGCGGCTACTACACCCGCTCCGTGATCGCCCCGCCGTACGCGCCGAGCTCGACCATGCGCGCCGCGACGGTGTTCTCCGACACCCGCCAGCCCGCCTCGTGCAGGTCACGCGTGATGCGAGGTGAGCCGTAGGTACCGCCGGAGTCCTCGAACGAGCGGGTGATCTCCGCGTCCAGGTCGGCCCGCCGGCGCTCCCGCGTGGTAGGCGCGTCCTGACCGATGCGGTTCTTCCACTTGTAAAACCAGGACTGCGACACCCCTAACGCCCGGCAGGAGATGACGTGGTCGATGCCGTACTCGGTCTTCTGGGAGCTGATGAAGGCCGCCACGCTTACCGGCCCATCGCCTCTTTGACCCACAAGACCACAGAGCGCTTGAGCACGTCACGCTCGTCTTCCAGCTCGGCGCGTTCCTTCTCCCACGCCGCCTTGTCCTGGGCGTGCTGCTTGACCAGCTCGGCCTTTTCACGCCGCAGCCGCGCCAGTTCCTCCTGCTCGGACTCCTCCAGCGTTCGGCTCCCGTCGCCGTTGTAATGCCCGGCGAGCCGATCCATGTGCACCCAATTGTGCAGCGTGTACGGGCTAATCCCTAGATCTCGCGCCACCTGCGCGACGGGCTTACCGGTCTCCTTGACGATACGCACCGCGCCCGCTCGGAACTCCGGATCGAATCGTCGCCTCGTGACTCCTGCCACGACCAAACCTCTCCCGGTTCGGTCTCCACGTTATGAGGGGAAGCACAACCCTTCCCATCAGCTCCGAAGCCATGATCTATATCGCCTCGATTGACAACCTCACCAAACGCATAACGGACGAGACCACCCCAACCTGGCGAGGCACCTACTAGAACATAAGGCGCAATCTACTCAAATCAAATGCCCTCTAAGGCCCGGGCCGGAGGGCGGGCGCCGGAGGCCGGGTCGGGCGACCCGGGGGCGGCGTGAGGGCGGGGCGGCGTGGGGTCGGGCGGCGGGGTCTGAGGCCGGGCGGGGTCGGGGGTTTCCGGGTGGGGTTCCGGGGTGGCCAGCTGTCGGGTGACCGCCACCCGATGACGACCAACCGCCGGTGACCGCCACCCGATGACGGCCAGCGGGGCGGCGGCCAGCGGGTGACGGTCAGCGGGTGGCTGGTGTCGAGGTGGCTGGTGTCGAGGTGGCGGCTAGCGGACTGCTGCGATGATCCGCCCCGCCTCCCGAGCCGTGATCAGCCCAGAAGCCGCCAGCTCCGCACTCTTCCTGGCCACATGGGTAACCAGCTGCCCACCGGAATACTTCTCGTCCTCGATGAGATCCTCGACCGTGCACCCATCGGCCCGGTACCGGTTGGCGACCCCGCTGTCCCGATCCTTGATCGTGACCGTCGGCGACAAGTCCGAACGCGGACAGGCGTCGACAGGCGGCGTGTACCGCAGCAGCCGAGCACCACCCTGGATGGCACCGTCGGCGTCCTTCGTGCCACTGCGGAACCAGACGTTACCGGCCCCGTCCTGCGCACTCCGGTGAACGCCCGACTCCACCGCCACCGTGACCTCCTTCGACAGCGGGTCGATCCCCAGCAGCTTCCCGTCCAGCGCGGCGTAGACGTGCTCGTCCGCGTTGAGGTGCAGCTCGTCGGGCACGCTACCCGAGCCGGTGCTCAGCTTCACCCGTCGTACCACCTCACCGGTGGCCGGGTCGGCGAGGAAGAGCGTGCCGTCGGCCAGGCCCCACAGCAGGCCGTCCGGCCCCTCGATCAGCGAGGTGATCGTCCGCGCGCCCGGGACGGGGGTGTACTCAGAGCGCTTGGCGCCGGTGGCCAGGTCGTAGGTGAACAGCTTAGCCTCGGTCGCCCTCGGTGTGGTGCCGCCGCCGCCGTTGATCGACGTGCCGCCCCACAGCGTGCCGCCCAGGACGACCAGGGACGTGACGCCCTGGTCGGTGACGGGCGCGCGCAGGACGGTGTGGGTGCGGGTGGTCTCGTCGTAGACGGTGAGCGCGCCGCCCCACAGGCCGTAGTCGGGGGTGCTGCCGATGTAGACCTTGCTGCCGGAGGAGGCGAACGCCACGGGGCGGTTCTGGCCGTCGCTGATCAGGCGGAACAGCTCGCGCGGGTTCGTGCCCGACACGAAGGGCTGCGCCGGGTCGTAGTGCATGATCGAGCCGTTGGGGTAGACGCCGAGGTAGAGCTTGCCGTCCTTCCAGAACCACCCGTCGGTCTGCCCGGTGCGGCCGAGCTGGGTGACCGTGCCGGTGGCCGGGTCCAGGACGGCGAGGTTGCCGTTGATGAACAGGTTGGTGTAGATCCTGCCGTCCGGCCCCGCCGTGATGTTGGCGATGTCGATGGGCTGGTGCGGGAAGGGCAGCTTGAAGCGCTCGGCGGTGCCGGTGGCCGGGTCGTAGGAGAAGGCGTCGCCGCCATAGTTGCCGATCGCGGCGTAGAGCTTGCCGTCGACGAAGCCCCAGCCGACCGCGGGGCCGCCCGCGTTCACCGGGCCGGGCACCGGCTCGGGCCGGTCGGCGGCCAGGTCGTAGCGCCACAGCGCGCCGCTGGAGGTGAAGTAGACGTAGCCGCCGGCGGCGGTCTTGGTGGTGCCGCGCGAGTTCATGGTGAACCCGTCGGCCAGCACTGCCCCGGTGTCCGGGTCGAGCACGAGCGCCTGGTTCTTGCTGCGTTTGACGAAGAGCTTGCCGGCCACGAGGTTGATGTCGTAGGGATAGCTGGCGTCGCCGCGTAGGGCCTCGGGCCAGATGTCGCGCTTCTCGCCGGTGGCCAGGTCCAGCCTGATCAGGTGGCCAGCCGAGCCGATGGCCGCCCACAGCAGCTGCCGGTCGGTGTCGACGGCGACGTCCACGGTGTACTGCTGGCCGGGGAACATCGCGCCCAGGTCACGGAAGCCGGCCGACGGCGAGTAGGAGAAGGCGTGCGCCCCGGGGTAGGTGCCGCCGTAGACGGTGCCGTCCGCCCCGGCCTGCAGGCCGTAGGCGTACGTCTCGCCGGGCACCACCTGGCCGAGGTCGGTCGCGACGTCGGCGCCGGGCTTGAAGGAGTAGAGGTGGCCGTTGGGATAGGTGCCGGCGTAGACGGTGCCGTCGGCGGTCTGGGTGATGCCCCAGCCGCCCGACGAGCCGGGCAGGGGCACGGTGTCACGCAGCTCGCGGGTCACCGGGTCCACCTCGGCCACGACGCCGGGGGTGCCCATCTGGATGGCGAAGACCGCGGGCCGGCCGTCCTGGCCGGTGCCGAAGTGGCCCTCATGGACGGTGAGCGCGGCGGCCTGGACGCCGAAGTCGGTGACGGTCCCCTGGACCGGCGAGGCGGCTAAGAAGGTGGACAGCACGACGGAGAGGATGCGCATAGCAAGGGAATAACGGGCCGGACCGTAATTGTCAACGGTCCGGCCCGCCGTTCTACGAAATGCTCCTCCCCTCCACCGCGTCCAGCAGCGGCACGGGCCCGGCGTCGTCGCGTACGCCGAAGCCGTACCCCGGCCCGGAAATCGACGACGAAGAAACCCGCGAACCCCCGTCCTCGACGCACAGGTTAAAGATCAAGTTAGAGGCATTGACGTACTTTCGGTCAATACCGATATTCTCATGGGTGCCGCAGATCTCCTGCCAACGGGCCTTTCGGTCCCGGCCGAAGATGGAGGACCCCGCTATGCTCACCCGCCGCAGCCTGTTAGCCGCCGCGATCCTGGCGCCGGGCGCCGCCCTCATCCCGACCCCGGCACGCGCCGTGTCCGTCACGCCGCTCGGCTCCCCGCTCCAGGACGTCACGCTGGTCGGCGGCGCCATGGCGCCTGGCCCGCACGGCAAAAAGGTCCTGTGGTCAGTCGCCACCGGCGAACCGGCCAAGCTCAACGCCGTGGACCCCGCTACCGCCAAGACGGTGCTCACCCAGCCGCTGACCGGGTCGCCGGGCGCGTACGCGGTCGTCGCCACCCGCGACGGCACCCTCTACGTCGGCACCTACGACACCGGCTCCCTCTACCGCCGCAAGCCGGGCCCGGGCAGCACGCCGGAGAACCTCGGCCGCCCGCTCCCCTCCGAGCACTACATCTGGCGCCTGGCCATCGACGATGAGGACCGCCTCTACGGCGGCACCTATCCCGGCGGCCGCGTCTTCCGCTACGACCACCGCACCGGCCGGGTCCGTGACTACGGCCAGCTCCTGCCCGGCCTCCAGTACGTCCGCAGCATCGCCGTCTGGGGGTCCTACATCTACGCCGGGACCCTGCCGGACGCCCACGTCATCGCCATCCACAAGGACACCGGCGCCAAGCGCGAGCTCCCCCTCCCCGAGGGGCTCGGCGACGGGACCGGGCAACTCGTCAACGACCTCAACGCCTACGCCGGAAAGCTCTACGCCCGCTTCGGCACCGCGATCAACGGCAAGCTCGGCGTCTACGACATCTCGGCCGGCAAGTGGATCGACCTCATCGACGGCGTCGCCGGCCTCGACGTCTCCTCGCCCGGCCGGCGCGGCGAGGTCTACTTCACCCGGAACAACCGCCTCACCCGCTACCAGCCGCGTACCGGGAAACTCACCGCGGTCGGCCCCGACATCATGGGCCGGGTCGCCAACAACCGCGGCATCGGATGGGCCGACCTCGGCACGCGCGACTGGCCCGGCGAGACGGTCACCGGGCTCCTGTGGCGCGGCGCGCTCTTCCGGCACAACCCGATCACCGGCCGCGGCGAGCTCGTCCAGACCGACGTGCCCGGCGACCCGGTCCTCATCCTCACGCTGCACGCCGGTCAGAGCGGGACCGTGTACGCCGGCGGGTTCCTCAGCGGCTTCGCCGAGATCGATCCCGGCACCGGACAGGCGGACTATCACAGCTTCGGGCAGATCGAGAGCATCCGCGAGATCGGCGGCGCCGTCTGGATCGGCGGGTACCCGGACTCCCGGCTGTACCGCTACGACCCGTCCCTGCCCTGGTCGAGCCCCGAGTACGCGCCCGGCCCGCCGGGGACGGCCGACAACCCGGTGAAGATCACCGATCTGAAGGCGCAGCACCAGGTACGCATCCGCGCGATGACCGACGCGGGCACCGACCTGGCCTACGGCACCATGCCGGACGGGACCACGCTGAACGGCGCCCTCGTCATCGTCGACAAGACCACCCTGGCGGCAGCCGTCCACCTGCCGGTAGTCACCGACCAGTCCATCGTCAGCCTGGCCTACCAGGACGGCACGATCGTCGGCGGGACGTCGATTCACGGCGGCTACTCGACGCCCACGCCGACCCAGCCCGAGGCCCGCCTGTTCGGCTGGACCGTCTCGGCCGGCAAGGCCTTCGAGATGACGCCGGTCCCCGGAGCCCCGGCCATCCCGGCGCTCCTCCAGGACTCCACCGGCCTGTTGTGGGGACTCGCCGACGGGCAGCTCTTCGCCTTCGACGTGGCCTCCCGGCAGGTGGTGCACCGCCTGCAGCTGGCCCCGGACACGGGTTCGACCGCGGGCGAGCTCGCCCGTCCGGCCGCGGACGGCCGGATCTACGCCCTGGTCCAGCGGCACCTGCTGTTCGAGATCGACCTGACCGGCCGTACCGGCAAGCTGCTGCTCGACCGGCCGGCGCAGAACCTGGCGGTCCACCCCGATGGGCGGATCTTCCTGGCCGAGGACACCGTCCTGACGCGCGTCGAGTGACCACCACGATGTCGATCACGGACAAGCTGGAGCGGCGTACCGCGCTCATCCTCATCGACCTGATGACGCGCATCGTCGAGCAGCCCACGGCGCCGCATGCCGGTCCCGCCGTGGTGGCCCGCTCCCTCGACCTGGCCGAGGCGGTGCGCCTTCCACGACACCGGGCTGGAGGAGGCGTTGCGCTCGCGCGGCATCGACACTCTGATCATCACCGGGATCGCCACGAACTTCGGCGTCGAGCAGACGGCGCGGTTCGCCGACGAGTTCGGCTTCCAGGTCATCGTCCCTGAAGACGCGGTGAAGGCATCGGTGAAGGCATCTTCGGCACCGGCGATCTCAGCACCGCTCTGTCGGTCAGCTCCGGTTGGCTGATCGACGCCGCCATCGCCGAATGGATCATCCGCCGACCCGAAGTCCACCGGGTACGGCGAGCACGAGCCGCGACGGGCAGGGAACTGACCATGCCACACGACCCCCATGCACCCATGCGCTATGAACTCCGCATCCACGGGCACCTCGACCAGCACTGGTCGACCTGGTTCGGCGGCCTCGCCATCACCCACGAGGACGACGGCGCCACCACCCTTCGCGGCGTCGTGACGGACCAGTCGCAGCTGCACGGCCTGCTCGCCAAGGTCCGCGACCTCGGCGCCACCCTCATCTCGGTCACGCCCACCGACACAGCCCACGACGCTGATTCCCAGCAACATCTATAAATCTCGGGCTTGGACGGCGAACGTGGCCGACACATCCGAACTACACGCTCACCGGCGCAACCGCCGATCCCGTCTGAACAGGGAAACCCATGTCCGTCGCCACACGTGCGGCACCCACGACCGTGATCGATCTGTCACTGACCCGCCTGCACCTGATGCGCGCCGGCTACCTCCTCATGGGTGTCGGACTCGCAGTGGTGAAGTGGCCGCTGCTTTCCGAGGCTGACGCCCTGCCGCTCTACGAGGGCATGACGTTGTGCCTCCTCACCGCCATGTCCCTGCTGATCTTCCTCGAGCTGCGCCACCGGGTCAAGCTGCTGCCCCTGCTGCTGTTCGAACGGCCTGGAAGCTCCTCTGGCTCTGTCTGGTCGCCCTCCCCAAAGCCACCACTGGTGACCTCGACCCGGCCACGACCGAGACCACTGTCAGCTGTTCCCTGGTCGTCGTCATCCTCGCGGTCGCCCCCTGGCGGTACGTGTGGCGCAAGTACGTGCGTGCCTACCGGAGACCGATGGCGATGACCGCCTCCATGCCGCCGGCCACCCGCGATGACCGGCGGCTCCGGTCAGGCCGTGGAACGACGCCTTCCCCGAGGGTGCCCATGAGTTCTCCGCTCGACGGCATCACCCGGCCGGTCCGCACCGCCCGACTCACGCCCTGACCCGCAACCCCGGACGACGTGGAGCCTACCTGGCGGTTCCGACCGCGCTGATGGACCGTCGACTACGACCGTGGAGGCCGCGTCCGGACGCTCATGCGTTCGCCCGGCCGTGCAAAGATACTCAGGATCTCCGCCGGCTCCTGCCCGGTGCTGCCAAACCAGTGCGGCACCTGAGTGTCGAACTCGGCTACCTCGCCGGGCCCGAGCACCCAGTCCTCGACACCGAGGACAAGTCGCATGTGGCCGGCCAGAACGTAGATCCACTCGTGCCCGTCGTGCGCTCGCGGTTCGGGGTCGACCATGCTGGTCGGGATGACGATCTTCCAAGCCTGCATCCCGTCGGGCTGCTTGGTAAGCGGAATGACGGCCCGCCCCTTGACGCGGCCGGGCTTGAGGCGGATGCGCGGGTCGCCGACATCCGGGGCACCAACGAGATCGTCCAACGGCACCCGGTACGTCCGGGACAGCGCCAGGAGCAGCTCCAGTGTGGGACGCCGCTGCCCATTCTCCAGCCGCGACAGCGTGCTCTTCGAGATGCCCGTCGCCTCCGCGACCCCGGTCAACGTCATCCGACGCTGCGCCCGCACCCTCCTCAGCCGCGGACCAACGCCATCAACCGCCGCCTCGACGGCTGCACCGAATCCACCGCGCGCGCTCGTCACATCGCGTGCCCCCGTACCGTTCACAACTTCATCTCACTCGCCTTTCCCAGAAACGGCAACATCGATTGGCCAGAACCGGACAGCACCCGAGGCTGGTGCATATGAGTCAGTACGACGTAGCAGTCATCGGCGGAAGCGCCGCCGGCCTGTCCGCAGCCCTCGTCCTCGCCCGCGCGGGTCGCAAGGTCGTCGTGATCGATTCCCGATCACCACGTAACGCCCCAGCCACACACATGCACGGCTTCCTGTCCCGCGACGGCACGGATCCCGCGGACCTTCTATCCGTCGGTCGAGGGGAGGTCGAGGGCTACGGGGGCGACATCGTCCTCGGTGAGGTGACCGAACTCGCACAGAACGGACGACACGGCTTCTGGGCCCTGCTCGCGGACGGGCGACGCATCTCCGCACGCAAGGTGCTGGTCGCCACCGGCCTGCGCGACGACCTACCAGACATCCCGGGCCTGGCGGACCGGTGGGCTCGCGACGTATTGCACTGTCCCTACTGCCATGGGCACGAGGTCCGCGGCCGCCGGCTCGGCGTCATCGGCGGCACCCCCGGTGCCGTCCGGTACGCCCAGATCGTCCGGCAGTGGACCCACGACCTGGTCTACTTCACCGCGCCCGACACCCTCACCACCGCGGAGCGCTCAGAGCTGCTGGCTCGCGCCATCGGCGTCACCGAGGGCACCATCGAGCAACTCGTCATCGACGACAACCAGCTGGTCGGCGTCCAGATAGCCGACGGCTGTGTCGTACCGCGCGACGCACTATTCGTGCCTCCCCGCTTCCTCCCGAACAACCAGCTCCTCATCGGACTCGACTGCGCCGCCGACGACGGCTGGGTCACCACCGACAGCACCGGACGCACCAGCGTTCGCGGCGTATGGGCGGCCGGCAACGTCGTCGACCCCCGCGCCCAGGTCATCACCGCCGCCGGCGCCGGCTCCGCCGCCGCCATCGCCATCAACGCCGACCTCGTCGAAGACGACGTGCGCGAAGCCGTCCACGCCTTCAACCACGGCTCCACCACCTGAACAACCCCAAGAACGCCCCACAACTGCCAGAGAACCAGGAACAGACAATGACCAACACCCCCAACGCCAGCGACAGCACCACACCCGTCAAGGCAGGTCCACCGACCAAGCACCAGCTCGCCGTAATGATCTGGCTGGCGGTCTTCCCGACCCTCACCGTCCTCAACCTCTCCCTCGGCGACTGGCTCGCCACAATGACGCCAGTGCTGCGGACCTTCGTGCTCGCCACCATCGCCGTCCCCATCGTCATCTACGGCTTGATGCCACAGCTGCACAAGCTGCGCATCCACCTCCTGACACGAACAACATCGAACTGACGAGGCAGTCGAACCAGCCACACCGCACCACCGAACCCAAAGCACTCTCTGGATCCGCTGTGCGAGGAGCTCAGCTCGACGAGCGCCTGCGCCCTCCTGACCTCGTGACCGGTGGTGCCGGTGGCCCCAGCCGACGGCTTCGGGCAACGGCGTTCTCAAACATCAAATCATGGTTATATAACATCCTTTAGGTTTTACGAGTTGTTTGAGATTAAAGAGGTAACTGTTAATATCTCGTATGGGTATGTCTGTTTCCGTCCGAGTGCCTGTCGAATCTGTATGCCCGCCGAAATGGCGGGTGCCAGATTCCAGGCCTATCGACCCAATGAACGGAAACCAGAGCAGTGAATACTGAAAGTCGGCGGTCACGAACCCCACGCCATGGGCGGTTCGCGGCACTAGCTCTGACCGGCACGGTCGCCGGTCTCATGTTCCTTCCACTCGGCGCAGCCGCAGCCAGCGCGGGCTTCCAGGCCGGTGGGCCACCGGCGCCCGCACCGCAGGCTGCGCCGCAGGTCCACAAGGAGAAGCGGTACGTGCCCCCGCCACCTCCTCCGCGCCGGCACCGTGAGAGCGCCGACGTCCTGGTCTTCAACCGCAACCACAACTTCACCTTCGACTACGACCGCCATAGGCACCACGACTTTGACTACGAGCGCGACAAGTTCGAGCGCAAGTCCTTTAAGCCGCGGGGTGACATGAATTCAGATTGACACCACGCCGGCCGGCGGACCGATGCGGGCAGGCGAAAAGGAGGCGCCGGCACAGATGCCGGCCACCCGCTGACGGGCTCCTAACGCAAAAAGGCCCGCCCCTCCCGGCTTCTCTTCCGGTGGTCGTCGCAACACCCCAGATGAGGGGATGCGATGGACTTCGAGATCCGGGAGGACCGGAAGGCACATCAACTCCGGAACCGGACGTCGATGGCGTAACGGACGCGATCCATCCGGCAAGCACGTGGGGGGCGCCACCGATCACATCGGCGGCGCCCCAGACGTGCGTGGCCGCAACCCGGACCCAGGCAACGTGCGCCTTCGCCGCCCTCCCGCTGCCGGCCCGGCGCGGGGAAACCCAGACGCCCCGGTGAGAAGCGGGGGATGCGGGGTAGTCAGCGGCCAGGTACGGAACACGTGCCGGATCGGGGGGCTGATGCTCGGGCTGCCTGACGGAGTCCGCGGGTGTCTCTTCGACATGGACGGCGTGCTGACGCGCACCGCGACGGTGCACGCCGCCGCGTGGAAGTCGATGTTCGACGAGTTCCTGCAACGCTGGGCCGGGCGGACGGGGGAACCGTTCGTGCCGTTCGACGCGGTCGCCGACTACGACCGCTACGTCGACGGCAAGGAACGGCTGGACGGCACGAGGAGTTTCCTGCGGGCGCGCGGGATCAGCCTGCCCGAGGGGTCGCCGGGCGATCCCCCGGACGCGCTGACCGTGCACGCGCTGAGCAACCGCAAGAACGCGCTCGTCCAGGAGGTCATCGACCGGGACGGCGTGGCGACGTTTCCCGGCTCCGTCCGGTACGTGCTGGCCGCCAGGGACGCCGGGCTGCGCAGGGCCGTCGTGTCGTCGAGCGCGAACACCGCGAAGGTCCTGTCGGCCGCCGGTCTCACCGAGTATTTCGAGGCTCGTGTCGACGGGGTCGTGGCCCGGCAGCGGCACCTGGCCGGCAAGCCGGCCCCGGACATGTACCTCGCGGGCGCCGAGGCGCTCGGGCTGAAGCCGTCGGAGGCGGCGGTGTTCGAAGACGCGCTGGCGGGGGTGGCGGCGGGCCGGGCGGGCAGGTTCGCCTTCGTCGTCGGCGTCGACCGGACCGGGCAGGCGGAGGCGTTGCGCGAGCACGGCGCCGACATCGTGGTGAGCGACCTCGCCGAGCTACTGGAGCCGCGGGCTGAGGCGGCACGATGATCCAGCATCCGGCGTTCGCGGTCGAGCCCTGGTCGGTGCGCGAATGCCGGCTCGACCTGGACGTGCTGGCACAGACCGAGTCGGTGTTCGCGCTGTCCAACGGGCACCTCGGCCTGCGCGGCAACCTCGAGGAGGGCGAGCCGTACGGGGAACCGGGCACCTACCTCGGGGGGTTCTACGAGGTGCGGCCGCTGCCGTACGCCGAGACGGCCTACGGCTACCCCGAGTCAGGGCAGACGGTGGTGAACGTCACCAACGGCAAGGTGATCCGGCTGCTGGTCGACGACGAGCCGTTCGACGTGCGATACGGCACGCTGCACGAGCACGAGCGGGTCCTGGACCTGCGCGCGGGCACGCTGACCCGCAGGGTCCTGTGGAGCTCCCCGACCGGGGGCCGGGTGCGGCTGACGTCCACGCGGCTGGTGTCCTTCACGCACCGCGCGGTGGCCGCGATCCGGTACGAGGTGGAGGCCGTCGACCAGCCGCGGCACGTGGTCGTGCAGTCCGAGCTCGTCGCCAACGAGACCCGGCAGTACGTGGGCGGCGACCCGCGTGAGGCCGCGCCTCTGGAGTCGCCGCTGGTCCTGGAGGAGAACATGCCGGCGAAGGACGGCGTGGCGGTCATGGTGCACCACACCCGGGCCAGCGGCCTGCGGGTGGGCGCCGCCATGTGCCACGAGATCGACGGGCCGGACGACACGCGGATCGAGGCGCAGGGCGGCGGCGACGTCAGCCGGGTGACCGTCGCCACGCGGCTTTCGCCGGGCCGGCCGCTGCGGCTGGTCAAGTTCTTCTCGTACGGCTGGTCGGCGCGGCGTTCCCGGCCAGCCATGCACGACCAGGTGGTCGCGGCGCTGGCGGCCGCCCGGCTGGTCGGCTGGGACGGGTTGTGCGCGGATCAGCGGCAGTTCCTCGACCGGTTCTGGGAGGGCGCGGACGTGGAGGTCGAGGGCGACGCCGAGGTGCAGCAGGCCGTACGTTTCGGGATGTTCCACCTGCTGCAGTCGGCCGCGCGCCTGGAGGACCGCCCCATCCCGGCCAAGGGGCTGACCGGCTCGGGCTACGACGGCCACGCCTTCTGGGACACCGAGATCTTCGTGCTGCCCGTGCTCACGTACACCTACCCGCGGGCCGTCGCGGACGCGCTGTCGTGGCGGAAGTCGACCGCGCCGACGGCGGAGGCGCGCGCCACGCAGCTGGGGCTGGCCGGGACCGCCTTCCCCTGGCGGACGATCAACGGCGAGGAGTGTTCCGGCTACTGGCCCGCCGGGACCGCGGCGTTCCACGTCAACGCCGACATCGCCCACGCGGTCGCGCAGTACGTCGACGCCACCGGGGACACGGCGTTCGAGCGCGACACCGCCCTGCCGCTGCTGTCGGGGACGGCCCGGCTGTGGTGCGCCCTCGGCCATCACGACGCCGACGGACGTTACCGCATCGACGGCGTGACCGGGCCGGACGAGTACAGCGCCGTCGCCGACAACAACGTCTACACCAACCTGATGGCCCAGCGGAACCTGCGCGAGGCGGCCGAGGTCGCCGCCCGCCATCCCGACCGGGCGGCTCGGCTCGCGGTCACCGAGGAGGAGATCACGAGGTGGCGCGACGCGGCGAGCGCGATGTCCGTCCCCTATGACGAGCGGCTGGGCGTGCACCCGCAGAGCGAGGGGTTCACCCGCCACGGGCTCTGGAACTTCGCCGCCACCAAGCCGGACCAGTACCCGCTGCTCCTGCATTTCCCCTATTTCGACCTCTACCGGCGGCAGGTGGTCAAACAGGCCGACCTCGTGCTGGCGCTGCACCTGCGCGGCGACGCGTTCACGCCCGAGCAGAAGGCCCGCGACTTCGCCTACTACGAGGCGCTGACGGTTCGCGACTCGTCGTTGTCCGCCTGCACCCAGGCGGTGATCGCCGCGGAGGTGGGGCAGCTCGAGCTCGCCGACCGCTACCTCGGCGAGGCGGCCATGATGGACCTGGCGGACCTGGAGCGGAACACCGTCGACGGCCTCCACATGGCCTCGCTGGCCGGAGTCTGGATCTCCCTGGTCGCGGGGTTCGGCGGGATGCGCGCCGGCCAGGGCCGGATGCGCTTCGCCCCGAGGCTGCCGCCGGGCATCACCCGGCTGGCCTTCCGGCTGCGCTACCGCGGCAGCCTGCTGCACGTCGGCGTCACGAGCGGCACGACGAGCTACCGGCTGCTGGAGGGCCCGCCGATCACGCTGACCCACCACGGCGAGGCGTTCCCGCTGCACGCGGAGCCGGTCACCCTGCAGAACCCGCCGGCGCCGGAGCCGGAGCAGCGCCTGCGGCAGCCGCCCGGCCGCGAGCCCGCCCCCCGCTGAGCAGACCGGGCCGCCGGGCGGCCACGCGGATCGCGGTGGCCGCCCAGAGCGGCTCGGGGCGGGTCAGGGCGTCAGGACGACTTTGTTGCAGTGGTCCTGCTTGTTCTTGAACAGCTCGAAGCCGTACGGGGCCTCGCTGAGCGGCAGCCGGTGCGAGATGACGAAGCTCGGGTCGATCTCGCCGGCGCGGATCCTGTCCAGCAGCGGCCGCAGGTAGCGCTGGACGTGGCACTGGCCGGTGCGCAGCGTCAGCGACCGGTTCATCAGCGAGCCCATCGGGAACTTGTCCAGCAGCCCGCCGTAGGTCCCGACGACGGCGACCACGCCGCCGTTGCGGCAGGCCAGGATGGCCTCGCGCAGTGCGTACGGGCGATCGGTCTCCATCCGCACGGCCTGCTTGACGCGGTCGTAGCCGTACATGGCCGGGGTCGGGTGGTGGGCCTCCATGCCGACCGCGTCGATGCAGGCGTCGGGACCGCGTCCGCCGGTCATGTCGCGCAGCGCCTCCAGCACGTCCACGTCCGCGTAGTTGAGGGTGTACGCGCCCGCGCGCCGGGCGTAGTCCAGCCGGTACGGGTAGCGGTCGATGCAGATGACCTTGCCCGCGCCGAGCAGGTAGGCGCTGGCCACGGCGAACTGCCCGACCGGTCCCGCGCCCCAGACCGCGATCGTCTGCCCCGGCTTGATGTCGCACATTTCGGCGCCCATGTAGCCGGTCGGCAGGATGTCGGACAGGAACAGCACCTTCTCGTCCGGCAGGTCGTCCTCGATCTTGATCGGTCCCACGTCGGCGAACGGCACGCGCGCGTACTCGGCCTGACCGCCGGCGAAGCCGCCGAGCATGTGCGAGTAGCCGAAGATCCCCGCCGGCGCGTGCCCCATCAGCTTCTCGGCCATGCCCGCGTTGGGGTTGGAGTTCTCGCAGATCGAATACAGGCCCTCCGCGCACGCGAAGCAGCGGCCGCAGGCGATCGGGAACGGCACGACCACGCGGTCGCCGGGACGCAGCTTCGTCACCGCGGAGCCGACCTCCAGGACCTCGCCCATGAACTCGTGGCCGAGGACGTCGCCCTTCTTCACCGTCGGGACGTAGCCGTCGACCAGATGCAGGTCGGAGCCGCAGATGGCGGTCGACGTGACGCGGACGACGGCGTCCTGGGCGTTGAGAATCCGCGGCTCCGGCACGTCCAGCACCTCGAGGGTGTTCCGTCCCATCCAGCAGTTGGCCTTCATGACCGCCCTCCCACCGGCTGGGCGGGGCGCTGCCTGAGCCGGCTCAGCAGCCGGACGCCCTCGGGGCTGCCCTCGGCGAGCAGCACCTCTCCCGTCTCCATGATCTGCTTGAAGCGGCGCAGGTCGTCGCGGACCTGCTGCTGCGGGTACTCGCCGAGCATCCCGGCCACGGCGGCGCCGAGAGCCCGCCCGCGGCCGCGGTACTCCAGAGTGAGGTGCACCGTCGTGCCGCGCCCTGCGGGCCCTTCGGTGAACCTCACCGAGCCGCTCGTGTTGATCATGGAGCCGCGCACCGACCGCCACGCGATCAGCTCGCCGGCCTGCTCGTCCAGGATCTCCGCCGCCCACTCCACGTCCGCCGTCGCGACCATGGCGCGCCACCGCGAGTGGCGCTCCCCCGTGGTCCGTACGGACTCGAGGTGGAGCATGAACGCGGGCAGGTTCTCGAGGTCGCGCCAGAAGGCGTAGACCTCCTCGCGCGGCCGGTTGACGGTGATCGAGGCCTGCAGCCGCATCGGCCGCCTGACGCCGAGGCCGGAGGAGTACAGGGCGGTGGCCAGGTCGAGGGCCGTGATGCCGGTCACGGCGGCCGTCGCGGCGACCGCCCGCCGCCGTCTGCGGGCGGAGCGGTCGCAGCGGCCGGAGCGGGCTGAGCGGCCGGAGCGGTTCGCCATCGCCCGGCCCAGCACGGCCAGGTCCAGCGCGTCGCCCGCGACCCGGCCCCAGGTCCACGGTCCGGGCCGGCGGCTGCCCAGCAGCGCCGCCGCGTGCATCAGCTCCCGCGTGCCTGCCATCCGCGTCACCGTACTGGCGAGTCGGGAGTCGTCGACGCCGCTCAGGCGGTTGACCATGCGCGGAGCGGCCAGCTGCGCCGCGCCCAGCGCCAGGCTGACCCAGCCCAGCGCGCGGGCCAGTGTGTCGGATTTCCTGCTCATGCGTCCCCTCACATGACTGGTCGAGATTCGTGCCGGACAAGCGGCGGACGTCTCAAGGCCATGAAGGTTTCGCGTGGCGCGATCAGCTCGTGCCGGACTCCCCCGCGCTCCGGCCAGTACCCCATTGACCTGCTATGACACCAAAGGGGCAGCTAGTCGAGCGGGAGGCGCAGCACGAACCGGGTGCCCTGCGGGCTGTCCTCGATCTGCAGGGTTCCGCAGTGCGCCTCGGCGATCTGCCGGGCGATCGACAGGCCGAGACCGGTGCCTCCGGCGTCCCTGTCGCGGGCGGTGTCCAGCCGGGCGAAGCGCTGGAAGACGAGCTCGCGCTTGTCCGGGTCGATGCCGGGCCCGTTGTCGGCCACTTCCAGCATCGCGATGCCGCGCGGGAAGCGCTGGGCGTCACGCTTGGGGCTGGGCGCATGCCGTACGTGGAAGGCGATGGTGCTGGCGGCATGCCGTTCGGCGTTGTCGATCAGGTTGGTGAGCAGGCGCGACAGCTGGAACCGGTCGGCGGTCACCACCACGCCGGGCTCGAGCGAGTACTCGAGCCTCTTGTTCGGTTTCGGGCGCCTCTCGCACTCCGAGGTCACGAATTCGGCCAGGTCGATCGGCTCGCGTTCGACCCCCTTGCCCGCCTCCAGCCGTGCGATGGTCAGCAGGTCGCCCACGATCGCCTCGAGCCGGTCCAGGCTGCTCAGCACGGTGTTGCCAAGCGTGGGCACGCTGGTCTCCTCGGGTGCGTGCAGGGCGTCCTCGACCTCGGCTCGTATCGCGGCGATGGGGGTACGCAGCTCGTGGGAGGCGTCCGAGGTGAAGTGGCGCTGCTGTTTCATCGCGGCCTCCAGCCGGGCCAGCGTCCGGTTGACGCTGTCGGCCAGGTCGTAGATCTCATCCCGGCTCCGCGGAAGGGGCACCCGCCGGTCGGAGCAGGTTTCGGTGATCTTGTCGAGTTCCGCTCGGATGGCGTTCACCGGCTTGAGGGATGCGGTGGCGACCCGACGGCCGATGCCGGCGATGGCCAGGGCCATCAGCGTGGCAGCGCCGATCACCGTCGCGGCCAGCCACGGATCGACGTACAGGGGGACGACGGGAGAGGCGCTGTAGACGACCCAGTCCTGTCCGTCCCGCAAAGCCGACTGCGCGACCACGATGTTGCACTCGCCGGAAGGGAAGACCCCGCCGCACACGACGCCACTGACGATTTTCTTGCCGTCGGGGATGAAACCGGCCATGACCGGCTTGCCCCGCAGCTGCGGCGTCGCGTCGACGACCCGCCTCGTGGCGTCGACGACCTGCAGGTTGGGGTCCTCGTGCTCGACCAGCGGCGTGACCACCTGGTGGTGCTCCACCTCATGGGCCACGCGGCCACCGGCGGCGGCGAGCTCCCCGACGAGATGTCCCGTGGCGAACCGATGGACCGCGATCATGACGGTCGTGGCCAGGAGCGCGGACAGCAGAGCCGCGACCACCCCGGTGAACAGCGTGATACGGCCGGTAATCGACCGGCCTCGCTGAGTCTTCATGGGCCAATCCCCTCACCCAGTCGAACACGCGAGTCGTAGCAGCCTGTGCACGGGGGGTTCGGGGATTGGCATGGGTGGTTCCAAGACCTCACCAAGTCTCGGATCGGAGAAAGCCGATCCGCCCTGACGGTGGTGCGCTCAGCGGCCGAGCGGGGTGATGGTGGCGATCCGAACGGCGAGTTCGGCCAGGTGGGCCAGCCAAGAGTCGTCGGCCGCGTCCGGGACGGCGACGATGACGTGGTCGATGCCCAAGGCGGCCAGTTCCCCGCAGCGCTGGGCACTCTCCTCGACGCTCTGCCCCTCGGGGATGCGCATGTGGAGGGTCTTCTCGATCTCCTCGTAGGGCCGTCGCAGCCGTTCGCAGTGGGCGCGCAGCACGGCGAGCTTGTGCCGCACGTCGGCGCCGTGCAGGAAGTTGCACGCGTCGGCGTACTGGGCGACGAGGCGGAGGGTCTTCTTCTCGCCGCTGCCGCCGATGAGGATGGGCGGGCTGGCCTGTGGCGCGTTGAGCGTACGTTCCAGCCGGTAGTGCCGGCCCTCGTAAGGCTTGTCCTGGTCGCTCCACATCTGCCGTGCGATCTGGAGCGTCTCCTCCAGCCGCTCGAACCGCTCGGCCAGGGGCGGGAAGCGGAGCCCGAGACCGCGGGCCTCGGGCTCGTACCAGCCGGCGCCGATGCCCAGGACGGCGCGTCCGCCGGAGAGCGCGTCCAGGGTGCTGACCTGCTTGATCAGCAGGCCGGGCTCGCGATAGACGGCGCCGGTGACGAGCGCGCCCAGGCTCACCCGGCTGGTCAGGGCGGCGGCGTAGGACAGCGCGCCGTACGCCTCCAGCATCGGATCCTCCGCGGCGCCGAAGTTGGGGATCTGGAAGAAGTGGTCCATCACCCACAGGCTGCGCAGTCCCGCCTGATCGGCGCCTTGGGCGACGGCGGCGAATCTGCCGGCGATGGCGGCGTCACCGCCGGGCCAGGTGAACCGAGGGCACGTCAGACCGAGATCCATGGGAAAGCTCCTTGATCAGGTGAACGGGGGCGCCCGCCGCAGGCAGAGCGTCACTGCGTCCGCGGGCATGAAAAAACCCTCTCGCCCGGGCTGCGCCCGAGGCCGAGAGGGCTCCGTGGAGGTCATTATCTCACAGGGCATCCAGTGGCTTATTGCGACTTCTTGCTATTGCAAATCATTCGCAACTAGGATCTGGCGCATGATCCACCCGTACGACCGCCACGACGGACCCGGCATCGCCCCGCTGTCCGCCCAGATCATCGACCTGTACCAGCGCTGCTATGCCGCGCCCCCATGGTCGGAAACGCCCGAACAGCTCGGCGCCTACCCCGCCAAACTGGCCGCTTCCGCCGCGCTCCCGGGTTTCTCGGCACTGACCACGAGCGACCACACCGGCCGGCTCACGGGCGTCTGCTACGGCTGGCCCACCCCCGCCGACCTGACCGGCAACCGCATCTACGACGCCCTCATCACGGCATTCGGGCTGCCGGCCACGACCGAGCTCACCCGCGGCGCCTTCGAGGTCGCCGAGCTCTTCGTCCACCCCGACCACCAAGGCCAGGGCATCGCGTCACACCTGCTCACCCGGATGACCGCCGGCTGGCCCACCGCGTGGCTCATCACCAGCCCCCACGCCCCCGCCGCCAGCCTCTACCGCAAGCTCGGCTGGCGAGAGCTCGGCCCGCTGCCGGATGACTTCTACCCCCAGCTCCGGGCGTCTGTCTTCACCCGAGCCTGAGAACGACGGCTCGCGCCGCGGGACACCTCAGCGGGAGCAGAGCTGGGATCTCAGCGTGTCGTGCGCCCAGCGCTCCCACTGATCGGGTGACCAGCCCCGATCACGGACGAACACCAGGTAGAGCTCGGGGCTCAGCAGACCGAACAGCACGTCGGCGGCATGCCCGGCCGGGACTCCCTCGCGCGCGCCCGGCTTGGTCACCAGGGCCTGCGCGGCGGCCGAGAGCACGGTGAACCTCGGGTCGGTGTCGTAGCCCCAGAGCGCGGCGACCTCCGCGTCGGCCGCCGAGGCGGCCCTGAGCATCTCGACGATGGGGGCGACCCGCTCCAGCGCCTTACGCGTGCCGCCGAGGTGCAGCCGCAACTGCTCCTCGGCCGTCGCGGCAGCGAGGGCCTCACGGAACCACTGCCGGTCCATCGTCGCGACGGGCTCGTCGTCGCCGGCGATCGACACGTCCACGAGCTCCTTGAGCAGCGTCCGCTTGTTGCCGAACGTGAAGTAGATCGTCTGCACGGCTTGCCACGGCGGCCGGGGTTCATCGTTCGACGGCCAGCCGTACCCCCAGGCCGATGAAGATGCCGCCCGTCGCGATGTCGACGCGGCGGCGCGCGGCGTGCCGGCGGCGCAGCCAGCCCCCGATCCGGCCCGCGAGCACGCCGACCGTGCCGTCCACCACGAACTCCAGCACGATCAGGATGGCGCCGAGGATGGCGAACTGCAGCCAGACCTGGCCCAGTTGCGGGTTGATGAACTGGGGCAGGAAGGCGATGGTGAAGGTGACCATCTTCGGGTTCAGCAGGTTGGTCAGCAGGCCGCTGGTGAACGCCCGGCGTCCCGACATCCCTCCCCCGCCGGCCACGGGCATCTCACTCTCGACGCCCTTGCGGTTACGCAGCATCTGCACGCCGAGGTAGATCAGGTACGCGGCGCCGACGATGCGTACCACGGTGAAGGCCACCGGCACCGCTTCGAAGAGGGCCGCGAGCCCGGCGGCGGCCACGGCGACGTGGACGGCCTCGCTCGTGGCCACCCCGGCCGTGGCGAGCAAGCCGGCGCGCGGGCCGCCCCGCATCCCGCAGCCCAGGACGAACAGCATGTCGGGCCCAGGAGTGATCATGGCGATGATCGTGGTCGCGGTGAACAGCAAGAGCAGATGTGCGTCGATAGGCATGGCCGAATCATGTCAAATGTCCGCATCGGTTGGGGTGGCGAGGATGCAGAGCCGTGCTCCCGTTGATCGGCTCCCGGCCGGCTCGCGTTTCACCCCTGAAACGCAACCGGCAGCCCCAGATTCGCCAAGCTGACGGCACGTGTCACCGCGCACCCGTCAGGTGCGGGTTAGCGTGACAAGGTGAGCATCTCCGCTGGTAACCACACGTTCGGCCCCGAGTCCGGCCGGCTCCTCGTCAATACGACCCGTACCGGGCTGGGGGCGAAGGCCGGCCATGATCTCACCATCGAGGTCACCCGCTGGCGCGGCGACGCCACGGTCGACACCGCCTACCCGGCAGGCTCCTCCGTGGCCCTCGAGGCGGACGCCGATTCGCTCGAAGTCAGGAAAGGAACCGGCGGCGTCAAGCCGTTGACGACCTCCGATCACGCGGAGATCGAGAAGACCATTCGAGAGAAGATCCTGCACGTCCGGAAGTACCCGACGATCATGTTCCGGTCGACCCGGGTGGAGGGGACCGCGGAGTCGTTCCGCGTCGAGGGCGACCTCACCATCGTCGGTGTCACGCAGCCCGTCTCGGTCCAGTGCTCGGTGTCCGAGGGACGCGTACGCGGCTCGGCGACCATCGTGCAGACCCGATGGGGGATCCGGCCGTACTCGGCGCTGCTCGGCGCGCTCAAACTCAGCGACGAGGTGGAAGTGCAGTTCGACGTAGGCCTCGTACCGAAGCAGTGACCCGGCGGGTTGTCATCACCCCGCAGTGGCGGTGGGCAGGTTGGCGTACTCTCCGGCTCTCGACTGGACCGGGACGTTCACGCGCATGGGACCGGTGCCGCTGAAGGCGAAGGTCATCGGCACTGTGGCGCTGCGCACGCCGGTGACGGTGCCGATGGGCTTGTCACCGGTGCCGACGGGCTGGTTGGGGGGCAGGGTGATGGGGCCTGCCAGCTGTACGGAGCCGCCGTCGGCGGTGATCCCGTCGAGCCGGACCGGCTGGCTGCCGGTGTTGATCAGCACGGCGTACAGGGCGAGTTGCGGAGACGGCGAGTTCTCCTCCGTGCCGCTCAGCAGGAAGGCGTTGCGTAGGTACAGCATGCCCTTGAGGTCGGCGTTTGCCCCGTTGTTCGGCATGTACGTTTGCGAAGGGTACGACCCCACCGATGTGCAACCGGTGGCGGCCATGGCCATCCCGATCACTGTAGAGATGACGGCTCGCATCGCCACGCTCCCTCTCGTTACTTTTTGTCACCACTCCGCTACCCTACGGCGCCCCCTCGAATCTCGCCTGGATCGCTCCGGTACTCAGCGACCGCCCGCGGCTTTTGACTGGAGGTCCGTCGCCTGTGGCAGGCCGGTCCGGTCCGTGGCCGCCTCGCCAGACCGTTCCAGCCGGTTTCCACCCGCCCGGTCCAGCGCGTTCTCGGCTTGCGTGGCCAAAGTGGCGACAAGATCAGCTGCGGATGGCAGGTCGGTGATGAGATCGATGGCCTCGCTGGCCCACACCGGCAACGGGGGGACGTCCCCACGTGCCACGGCCTCCTGGTAGTCCTGTTTGGCCTGGGAGTCCATGGCCAGGTCCGCTTCTCGGCCCAGCCATTGATCAAGGATCGGATGGCCGAGCGTACGGGCGGTGTACTTCGACGGCCACCGGGACCCACGGACGATGTCCAGCGCGCTGCTGCGACTGGTGTCCTGCCCGCGTCCCTCGACAATCGCTTTGGCGATCGAAGGGTCGACCAGCGCCTCGGCCGTGGCCTGGAAGCGGGTGCCGATGAGCGCCCCGGCGGCGCCCAGAGCCAGGGCCGCGGCCACGCCGCGGCCATCGGCGATCCCTCCTGCGGCCAGCACGGGTACCGGAGCCACCAGGTCCACCACGACCGGCACGAACGGCAACGTCGACCGTCCATGCCGGGCCCCATGCCCGCCGCTCTCGGTGCCCTGCGCCACGATGACGTCGGCGCCTGCGTCCACCGCCTGGCGGGCCTCCTCCAGATCGGTGACCTGAATGATCAGCGCCGTACCGGAGGCCCGGATGCGCTCAGCGAACGGACGCGGATCACCGAAGGACAGCATCACGGCTCTGGGGCCGTGCTCCAGCACCCACTCGACCGCGCCGACCTCGATCGCCCAGGTCAGAAAGCCGACCCCCCAGGGCTTGTCGGTGCCCTGCGCGA
Source organism: Nonomuraea sp. NPDC049400 (assembly GCF_044466425.1). Lineage (NCBI taxonomy): Bacteria > Bacillati > Actinomycetota > Actinomycetes > Streptosporangiales > Streptosporangiaceae > Nonomuraea > Nonomuraea sp. NPDC049400. The sequence continues at coordinate 25,029 of NZ_JBITMP010000048.1, read as the reverse complement.
GGATCGGCAGTTCGCGGGACAGCCAGTCCCGGTCCCCGTTTCCGGAGCCCAGCATCCCCAGCCCGCCGCCGCTGGAGACGGCCGCGGCCAGCGCCCCGCCGGCCGATCCGCCCATCGGCGCCAGCGCGATCGGATGCCGCACCCCGAACAACTCCGTGAACTCCGTCACCAATGCCATAAGCGCCATCATCACGCATCGTCGGCTGCGACCGGCCCGGCACGCTGACCGGACCCCGGCTCCTGTCAATCATGCGTAAGTCAGCCGAGGGTATTTTCCACAAGGTCGAGGTAAGCGTGCCCGGCGGCGACGCTGTCGGGCAGGCCGAGTGCCGCAACGATGAACTCGATCATCCGGGCCGTTTCCGGTGACCGGCGGGCGATCCGCTTGCCCGCGATCGGGACAAGCGCCAGCCGCAATGCTTGATGATCGCCTTGGAGATCGGATGGATGTGCCAGTCGACCCAGAGCGGAAGTCCGTCAACGAGATACTGCCCGCTGACCGCCCTGGTGCCGCGAGGGCCGTTGTGGCGGGCATCGAAGGCGACCGCCGGCTTCCCGAGGCCGAAGGAAAGGCGGTCGGGTGCCGCACAGTCGTCGAGCACCGCGTCATCCACCACGATGAGCAGGTCGATGTCGCTCCAGTCATCGGCCCGGTCGGCTCCGAGAGAGCCCACCAGGCAGGCGCCGGCCACCGCAGGGTCGGCGTGAAGGCCGGCGACGGCGGCGCCGAGCCAGCGGGACCGGATGTCGGCGAGACGGGGAGCCGGCGGCACACTGCTGTCGGCGCTCATCACCACGGATCTTAGCCCGGCGGATGCTGCGGCAACCCCCGGGCCTTGGCTTTGCGCAGTCGGCATCGCCGCCGCGCCTTCAGCAACGGACATGATCAGGCCAAGCCCGTCTCCATGTCCCGCGAACGCAGGAGTGTCAGTCTCGGGAGCCACCGTTCGTCATCGGAGGCGCGACAAGACGACGCTTTCTGACTGCGAGATCGCGGGCCAGATGGGCACGGCGCAGGCCACGCGAGCGCAGGTTGCGGAGATCCTCAGCAGTGTCGTACATGAGCTGGACGTGGAAGTAGTTAACATGCTCCAGCACCGCAAACAGCCCGAACCCCAGGCCTGGCCAGCTTCCAGCCCCCGGATCGGCCACCACCGCCCAGACGACGAACAACAATCCAGCCACCAGCACGGCAACGTTACCCCCGCGGGCGACCACGAAGACTCCGGCTCCCGGGAGGGACCTGGTTCGCGTGGCGATCTGGCGGAGCTTGGCCGACCAATACCCGGCCCCCTCCAGCAAGATAAGCGCGAACAACGCGAAACCCACGCTGTTTGCCGCCGTCACCGGAAACCCCACCAAGCCGAACCAGACCACCGCCTGCAGCGGGATGTTGAGCAACTCCAGCCAACCCAGCGACCGCAGCCGCCGCCGCGCCCAGGCGCGGGAACGATGATCCATCTGACTACTATGGCAGCCCCTGCTCGCACGTCCGAGCGCTCAAAGGCGGCCCGAAACCGGACCGGGAGACGGGTCAGCGAAGGCTCTCGTTCCGGCGTGCACTCCACACTGCCGCCCCGGCCGCCAGGACGAGAACGCCGGCGAGCCATAGGATGCCCTGCAGTGGCAGGGCATCGACGATTGTGCCGCCGGCCAACGCGCCGAGACCGATCGAAAGGTTGAACACCGCCACCCACAAGGCGGATGCTTCCTCGACCGCTTGTGGCGCGGCTTTGATCATCCACGTCTGGAGGCTCGTGGAGACGCCGCCGTACACCAGGCCCCAGACGACGAGCAGCGTCACCCCGCCTGCGGCGGTGAGCCCCGCCACGGGGTAGAGCAGCACGGTCACCCCCAAGGCTGCGGTGATGGAGAGCACCGTCCGATGGAGCCTCTTCGCCACGGCGGCACCCGCGACGAAGTTCCCCGCGACGCCCGCCACGCCGAATCCGAACAGCAGCGGCCCGACGAGTTGCGCATCGATGCCGGACAGGTCCTCCAGCACCGGGCTGATGAACGTGTAGGCCGCGAAGTGGCCGGTCACGATCAGGAAGGTCGCCAGGATGCCGACCCGTACGCCCTGGTTACGGAACTGGTCGGCGAGCCGCCGCAGCCCGACGGGCTGGGCAGCGGTCAACGGTGGCAGCACGGCCAGCAAAGCGACCAGCACGACCAGCGCGAGGGCGCTCAGCGCGCCGAACGCGATCCGCCAGCTCGCCAGCCCGCCGATCATCGTGCCGATGGGAACGCCGAAGACGTTCGCGGCCCCGACGCCGCCGAAGATGATCGCCGTGGCCCGCGGCACGAGCGGGGTGGGGACGAGCCGGACGGCCAGACCGCCGGCGATGGCCCAGAACCCGCCGATCGCCACCCCGACCAGCACGCGGGCGGCGACCAGGAGCGGATAGTCCGGGGCCAGGGCGGAGGCCAGGTTGGCGACCGTCATGAGCCCCATCAGGGCGACGAGCAAGAGCCTGCGGTCCATCCTGCCGACGAGCACCGGGACCACCGGCGCCGCGACGGCGGCGACGATGCTGGGGACCGTGACCATCAACCCCGCCGCGCCCTCAGAGACCGACAGCGCCGATCCGACGGGGGTGAGCAGCCCGATGGGCAGCTGCTCGGCCGTCACCAGGAGAAATGTGCCAAAGGCCACGGCGGACACCGCGACCCAATGATTCCTCGCTGACGCGTCTCGCCCGGTCATCGCAGGGTCCGTTGCCGTCATGCCGGATCTCCTCTCTCTCATTCGGGAGCGATCGCTCCCATATGACGGCACACCTTAATACGGGAACGATCGCTCCACAATCTTGGTAGAGTGGTGACCATGGCGCGGCCGAGGGAGTTCGACGAGCAAGACGTGATCGCCAAGGCGACCCACCTGTTCTGGCGTCGCGGCTACAACGCCACGTCCGTCCGCGACCTGGGCGCCGAGCTCAGGCTCAAGCAGAGCAGTCTGTATCGCACCTTCAACGACAAGCACACACTGTTCTTGCGGACGCTGGACCACTATCGGGCGACCGAGTCCACGCAAGCCGAAGAGCAGCTCAGCGCCCCCGGCCCCAGCCTCGAGATCCTGCGGGAGTGGCTGATCTGGATGATCAGCCACGAGGCCGGTCGCGGCTGCTTCGTGGTCAATACGGCTGCCGAGCTCGGCACCACCGACCCCGAGGTCCAGCAGAGGACCGAGGCCGCGTTCGAAGTCACCAGGAAAACGCTGGCGTCACTGCTCCGCCGTGGCATCCGCGACGGCGACCTGCCCGCCACATTGGACGTCGAGGCCGCGGTGGAGCTGCTGTTCACGACGGTGCTCGGACTGCGCGTACGCGAACGCGCCGGCCACGATCCCGGACGGCTCGCCACGGCGATCGACTTCACGATCAAAACGCTCGCGACATCTGCGACCTGACCCCCCGAGCCCCCACTGACGGAGGGGCATCGCGATGATCAGGCCGACCCCCATGCCGGACACAGCGCCGAGTCGACGTTCTTGATCTTGATGTGGGTTGGAGCCCGTCGTCGGACCGGCCGAAGCGACGTGACGGGCTCGCCACATCGCCGGTATAGGGTCGCCACATTGGCCATATGGGTCTTGTCAAAACGATAGTGAAGGTGATCATCCTCGCTTTAAGATCACTTCCATGCTGATTCGCCGGACATTACGGATGATCACCGCTCTCACCGCGACCTGCGCCGTCGCGCTCGCGGGCGGTGTGGGGACGGCCCAGGCCGAAAAGGCCCAGGTGTCGTCCCAGAAGCAGTTGCTGTTCTACAACCACGCCTACAGCGTGGTGGACCGCGCGACCGCTGACGCCGTCGAGAACTCCGCCTACCTGCGCGAGTTCGCCAACTTCGAGGTCCGCACCACGACCGGTGGCGGGATGACCTGGAAGGGCCGCTACCTCAAGGGCCGCGAGACCTACATGGAGCTGTTCGGGGAGGGCGACCTGCCCGGCCAGGACGCCCTCTTCGGCTCCGCCGGACTGGCCGTCTCAACCGAGCGCGCCGGCGACCTGGCCAAGGTGACCGAGCAGCTGAAGGCCCAGGGCATCTCCGACCCGGCCAAATACCGCCAGACGCGTGACTTCGGCGATGGCGTCCCGATCCCGTGGTTCGACACCATCCGCACCACCTCCGCCCAGTACGAAGCCTTCGACCCGTGGGCGATGGAGTACTTCCCGGAGTACTTCGCCGACCCGCGCAGCCAGACCGAGCCGGAGAGCTACACCGGTGACGTCAGCCGGGAGCGCTACCTGCCCGACGCCTACCAGGACCACCTGATGCGAGACATCACCTACATCCGCATCGGCGTCCCCGCACGAGACCTGGCCAACACGGTGCCGGTGCTGCGAGCCGGCGGCTTCGAGGTCGCGATCACCGGGGGCGGCGCCATCGCGTCCGGCGGTGGCACCACCATCCAGCTCGACTCCGTTGCGCGTGAGCAGGCAGGCCTGAAGCAGGTCGCCATGTCGCTCAACCAGTCCGTGGCGACTCGGCACGAGGAGCGGATCGGACGTTCGACCCTTGTCGTGGGCCCGGGTGCCCGCGCCGAGTGGAACTTCGACGCCCCGCAGTAAAGCCCCATAGCACCTCCTCAACGCGCCCGGCCGGCGACGATATCGATCGTCGTCGGCCGGGCTTTTGGCGCCGCCGAACATGTGGATTCGACAGGGCTCCCGGAGCGGGGACAGTGCAGACCGGTGGAGGGACAGGATGCCCGAGCTGATCCGCCACGTCGAGGACGAGGTACCGATCTCGTACGGCCGCTTCGGCCTGTACGACGCATCCGGCCTGGGCGACGACGCTGAGCGGGAGAGCGGGTTCGGCGTGCTGCCGGCCGAGCCCGGCGGCGTCGCGCTGGGCCCGGTCGACCTGGTGAGCCGGGTCGAGGCGCGGATGGCCCGCGTACGGCTGGAGGCCTGGAACGCCGAGCCCGAGGCCGCGGACGCACCCGGCGAGCCCTGGGCAGTGGCGGGGCACGTCCACTATCTGAGCCCGGGTGGCATCGTGGAGTTGTGCGGCCCCGGAGTCAGCCCCACCGGCCGGAAACTGCTGCTGGGCCCGCCGTTCTGCGCCTACGGACTGCGCGCCTACACCGGTGTGGTGCGTACGCGGGCTGGCGTACTTCACTGTGCGGACCGACGACCGCTCGAACTCTGAGGCCTACATCGGTGACCAGGCGCTGCTTCGCTACCTCGCAGGAAACCCATCGTTCCCCTACGACGAGGGCCTGCGGCACGGTGACGGGCTGGCCTGGCCCTTCACCACCTCTTCCGGCTGGGAGGCACCGCCGCGGCTGTCGTTCGAGACACCGTGGGCGTCGACCGGCCTGCTGGCCGCCGTGGTCCCCGTGCTCGCTGCGGCTGCCGCGCTGCTCTTCCGATCCGGGAAACGGTGAACCCGTCCGCAACCCGGCTCTGCGAAAAAGGACCTGGTGCTACGAGTACGCATTCGCCTCGACCATTCAGGGACGTACTACAGGGAGTACACGTCGCCCCTGCATTAACCGCGGAGAAAACTGGTCGAACCGGGCGTCGTCCGATGGAACGATGTGCGGTCATGGGGAAACGATCGCCGTCCGGCCTGGAGTTCGCAGGCGTCTTCGACGTCCATGTGACCGTCGCGGCCGGCACCGCATTCGAGCGTCTGGCCCCCTGGGCGGCCCGCAACGGCGGAAAACTCACCCACATCGTGCTCGCCCGCGGCGAGGTCCCCTCCCAGCCCATGCTCACCTTCACCGGTCGCGGCACCCTGACCGGCCAGCGGGCCGCCGCCGCGATCAGCGTGGCGCGGCTGCGTGAGGCGGGCTTCGACGTCGTCCGAGTCAAGATCGAGGCCGCGCCGTGGAACGATGACGTGCCGGCGAGCGCGGAGGCGGCGGCGGCGCTGGCCGCGTGCTATTTCGAGCACCACGCCAAGGTGGCGGTCCGCGATGACCCGGCGGCCCTGGCCACGATCGCCGGACGGCATTCGGCGCACGTGTCGCGAAACGCCAGGCGGCTGCGTGGCGACGGCTCCCAGGAGCGGTTCGTCACGCAGCGCTGCAGGAACGTCGGCCTGCCCGAGGCAAGACGGCGGTTCGACGCACTTCTGGCGGAGCTGAGGTCGGCCGGCTTCGCGGTGCTCGAGAGCGAGCAGGAGTTCGTGGTGCACGACGACAACCCCGGCATCGACAACGGCTGGATCGAGGAACGATGACGTCGCGACGCAAGCAGAAGAAGCAGCAGCCCGTGTCCGACCGCTACGACATGCCGGCGGAGGAATCCCCTGACGTCCCGGTGACGTACCTGCCTCTCACGCGTGGTGACGGCGTCCGCCAGCCGCGGATCTTCGATCCAGCGTTGAAGCAGTTCACCTACGCCTTCCGTGCCGGAGAGCCGGCCTTCGAGGACGAGGAGACCGGGCGGCGCTGGCGGCGGGCGCGGCGGGAGGCGATCGACCACCTGGTCGGCATCGTCGCGGGCTCGCCCTGGTCGGAGAACCTCGTGCTGCGCGGCAGCCTGCTGCTGGAGGCGTGGATCGGGGCCGAGGCCCGGGATCCGGGCGACCTCGACTGGGTGGTGGTGCCGCATGAGGTCGAGCTCGAGAGCTCGTTCACGGCGGAGATGTTCAAGGGGCTCATCGGCGCCGTGGCGGACGATCCAAACGCGTCCAGCGCGGTGACCGTCGAGGCCACCGGCATCCGCGTCGATGACATCTGGACCTACGATCGCACACCGGGGCAGCGTCTGGTGTTCACCTGGCACGCCGCGGGCCTGCCGTCAGGGACCGTTCAGCTCGACTTCGTCTTCAACGAGCGGCTGCCGGTCCCGCCTGTCACGGCGCTGATCCCGCGGGCGGGTGGCGGCGAGCCGACTCTTGTCCAGGCCGCCACCCCCGAGCTGTCTCTGGCCTGGAAGATCCTCTGGCTGGCCTCCGACATATGGGCTCAGGGCAAGGACCTGTACGACGCCGTACTGCTGGCCGAGCGCGTCACGCTGCCCGGTGAGCTGCTCCGGCAGGTTCTGGAGGAGGCGCTGGGCGAGCGGGAGGCAGCGGAGTTCGACCTGGACACGATTCGCAGCTGGGACGTGGACTGGGATGAGTTCCAGGTCGAGTATCCGCAGGTCCAGGGCCAGGCACACGTCTGGAAGAGGCGGCTGGCACACGCGCTGGCCCCGACCTTCCTCCGCCGGTGAAGACGTCCTCCCGATCCAAGAGGTGAACGACTCGTCCGGCTGAGGCTCAACTGATACGGCCTGCGATGAGTCCAGGCACCATTTCCCGGGGCAGTACCTCCGGCCGTGCACGCGCGGCCGGGGCGCGCGTACCTGGCGGGGGTGCGCGGGGCGGGGCTTGCGGTCAACACGGCGCAGGACTCCCGAAGCTACGGCGAGCCGCAGAGTGCGCGCAAGCCGAAACCGACCCCGAGCGGCAGCCGACGACCTGGGAAGCAGCCGAAACCCCAGGGCTCCTGGTCCGAGGGCCGCTGTGCTGGTCTGAGATCAGATCCGGAACATGGACAGGGGAGCCATGCAGAGCGTCTGCTCGGCGTCGAACTCCTCGAACGTGCTGATGGGGCGGAAGCCAAGGCGGGCGGCGAGTTTCAGAGATCGCTTGTTCGCGGTCTGGGTCACGGCCAGGACCGGCTGGTCGGGCAGTTCGTCAGCCGCGGCGCGCAACGCGACCGTTGCGGCCTCGAATGCGAACCCCGCGCCCCATGCGCTGCGCCGCAGTACATAGCCCAGTTCCAGTTCCTCGCCGTCCTCGGTGACATGCCCGGGGCGATCGTTCGACCGGCGGGCGAGCATCAACAGTCCGATAAGCCGGTTCGTCGTGTTGTCCGCGATCACATAATTGCCAGGCCTGGTTGTCGCGTTGGCGGTTCCGGCGGCATCGAAGCGCTGCTCGACGTCACTCCGAGGCTGGGGACCACCGATGTATGCCTGAACCTCCGGATCGGTAAAGAGCTCGATGAATCCTTCACGGTCGGCATCGTGCGCTTTGCGAAGCAGGAGTCGTTCCGAAGGGATTTCTGTGGCAGATAGTGTGCGCAATTGACTCATAGGCCCGATTCCTTGGGTACGGCGAGCCGTTGCTAGACGGCTCCATCAAAGGGATGCGCGAGGCGTCATTCGTTGTCTGGACCTGCTGACTCCACGGCCGGTGCGATCTGGAGTGGTGTAGCGGCGCCACCAGCGATCTCACGCCCTTGATTCAGCGTGTAGTCAAGCTGCCTGGCCAGGTGTGAGAGGCTCGCCGGAGGTAGATACGCATCGGCGCCGGCGTCAAGCAGTCGCCGAACGGGGCCGTGGTACTGAACTCCGAGTGCGTGGTCCTCGATTTCGGCGATGATGACCCGGGCTTCAGGGAACATCGATCGGAGCGCTCCGATCAGTTGCGGGCTTCCTGGCGGTACTAGCAGCACATCGGCTGTTTTGGGAGCTGCGTGCATGTCGAGCACGACATAGTCCGTTCCGAGTTGGGTGGACAGCGCCAGCCGAGCCGCCGTCGACAGCTCCATCGCGGTGGCCACGACTGTCACGTTCTCGTAGTTCGTCGGCACCTGATCGTTCGCGTCATCCGGCGCATCGCGATCGACGATGGCCCCTTGCACCACGTCGACAGTGCTGGAGATCGCCGCGATCGACCCGCCATCACGCGTGACGACCAAACTCTCACCAGGTTCGAGGGCATCGATGAGCGCCACGATGTCTTCGGGAAGGCGGGTTACGTCGATTCGCTGCGTGGTGCGTGCGGCGCGCCTGCGGATCACCATGCCAGGGCTGGCCCGTTCTGGAAGCCGTCAATCTCCTTGGTGATGACCTGCCGCACGTAGTAGCCCACCGTTTCGGGGGCGAAGAGGCGAGCGTTGGGAAGCAGGGACATCAGTTGGTTGGAGGTCGCCGTCTTGCCGGCCCCGAAGGCGCCGTTCAACCAGATGATCACATGAGCCCTTTCTGATGCTGTGATCTTGTTTTGACGCCATTACACGGTCAATGGTTCGAGGTCGCGTCGGAATCTCCCCATGCCATGTCCGCGCCCAGGCATAACGACCCGTAGTTGGACTCGCCGACCGGAGAGGGTTGTGTGCTGCGTGCCGGACTGGCTGGTGGTCGAGCGGGCGCGCGGGCAGGGCCACGAGGTCCGGTCTCGACGACGCGCTGCGCGGTGTGGACGTCCTGATCGACGTGGCGTGCGTGACGAGGCTCAGCCGCAAGACGTCGGTGGCGTTCTTCGAGACCGAGACACTCAACCTGCCGGCGGCGGAGGAGCGGGCGGGCGTAAGCCACAAGGTGCCTGGCCCGGTGAAGGTGGCGCAGTTGATGGTGAGCCGGCCGGTCGCCGCCGAGCTCGTACGCCTGGCCAGAGGCAAACTGGTTCTGACCAGTGCCCGTCGGCGAGGCGATGGCGAACGGTGGCGTGCTGCCGGCCCCGCGACTTCCGCAGCGGGAAGATCACCTCGAGCAGTGGGCGGCGTCGCGATGACCGTGGCGGCCAAGCGCTGGATGGCCGGAGTGCTGGCGGTGGCGGCGGCGTACCAGGGGGTGTCGGCGTGGATCTCCTTGGGCGCCGCCTCGCTCTCCTGCTCCAGCAGCCCTTGATGATGTGGACCGCCCCCACACCCCGCACGGGATGAGCCGGGAGAACAGCACGACGTAGTGGCTCGGCAAGGTGGTGAGAGTCTCTGCTTGAACCGGACGGAACCTGCCCGGGCGCGCCGCGAGAGCTACGTGGCCCCTGGATGAACCGGGTGCGCGCCGCGGTCCCGGGCGGGTGGGCCGTAGGCCCCGACGTCGCCGCCAGGGCGTCGGGCCCGGCGACCCGTGGCAGGTCGCCGGGCCGGTAACCGATGATCAGCTCGGGATTGTGCTGCCCTCGCAACCTTTGCCGATCTGGCCCGTCTCGAAGTACCGCACCACGTCGGCGGCGCACTTGGGCACCCGGGTGGTCGACACGTGCACGTCGTCGGCGACCGTGTAGACGGTGCCGCCGATGGCGCGCCGCGTCTGCAGCGTCCAGTCGTAGACGGACATGAACTCGTGCAGGTGCCCCGCCAGCACCAGTGACCCGCTGCTCCGCTTCAACGTGGCCTGCTGCACCGGCAGCGGCCAGCCGGGACACATGACAGGCAGTCCCCAGGACCGGCCGGTCGCCGGATGGCGCTTCACGAGTTGCTGGTAGTCACGCCAGGCGGTGTCGAAACCGGCTCGGCTGCTGTCCTCGTTGCACGCGACGGCCAGGTTCATGGTCCTGTTCAGTGGTTCGGGCGCGCCGGGCACGGGCGTCCCCATCATCGGTGCGCCGAGCAGCTCCTTGACGGTGGGCGGGGCGGTGGTGCCCGTCGCCGTCCGCAGTTCGGCCAGCGCCTTGCCCGCGCGCACCCACTCGGTCGAGTTGCGCCTGGCCAGGTCGGCGACGGCCGAGCCGTCGATGGGCCGCTGCAGGTCGGTGTAGGTCTTGGGGCTCTTGTCGTACGTACTGACCAGCTTCGCCACCTCCTCGCGCACCGTCCGTGCGGTGGCACCGAGACCGTAGGTCCCGTCGCGGCGGGCCAGCCAGGCGGCCATGCGCCCGAAGTTACGCTCGGCCGCCTCCGCACTGTCCTTGGCGTGCTCGTCAATACGGGTCCACGGCGGTGCCACGCTGTCCAGGAAGGCCCGTCCGGTGTGCCCGGGGAACAGGCTGCGGTACACCATGCCCAGATAGGTGCCCCAGGAGAAGCCGAGCAGGTTGAGTTTGCTCTCACCCAGCGCGGTCCGTACCAGGTCCAGGTCCTTGGCCACGTTCTCGGTGGTGAGCTGTCCGAGGAAGGCGGGGTCAGAGCGTCCGCATTTCTGGTTGGCTGCGACCTGGGCGTCGTATATCTTCCTGGCCGCCTCCTTGGTCAGCGTGCCGGGCTCCTGCGGGCCGTTTGGCGAGAAGGTGCAGGCGACCTTGGTGCTGTACCCGACCCCGCGCGGGTCGAAGCCGATGACGTCGTATCGCTCGTTGAGCCCCGCCATCTCCTCGTTCCTGAGCGCGGCCCGCAGGACCGGGTCCAGGTATCCGCTGTTGCCCGGCCCGCCCGGCAGGACGGCGATGGCGCCGAGCCGGTGGGCCTCGTCCGTGGCGGCCAGCCGGGTCACCGCGATGTCGATCTTCCGCCCGCCGGGGTCACGATGGTTCAGCGGGACGCTGACCGTGCCGCACTCCAGGCGCTTCATCAAGGAGCGGAACGCCGCAACCTTGTCCTCCGCCACGCCCAGGCTGCGGATCACCTCATCGGAGTAGGCCGGGCAGGATTTCCACTGCACGGACGACACGCCGGAGCTCGAGCTGGGGTTCGCGGTGGCGCTCGCGCTCGCGGCGACGGTAGCGGTGGCGCCCGCCGCGAGCGGATGCGCCGCCAACCCCGCCAGCGCCAGGGCCAGTGCCGTCAGTGAAGTTCGGTACGTCATGCGGATCAGTAGTAGAGCAGCGGTTGTTTCCTTGCCGTTTCCATGAGGATGGTCGCCCGCCCTACGCAGACGCTCAAGATCCACGCCAAACTGTCAGGGATCCGTTCCATACCGCCACCGACCAGCCCAAGAGGCGAACGACTCGTTGGGCTGTGTGGTTCAAGCCCCAACGCCAGACGGCGAGGGGTGATTCACCCAGCTATGCCGCAATCACGATCCGTTGTCGCTGGAAGGGGGACCGGACGCCTGTGATCGTCTGCGAAGGGCATTGGCCTTCACCGGCCAGCGGCAGCGCGGCCTCGGGCAAGTCCAGGTCTTCGACGGTCTCGGGCGGGTGCAGGTGGTGGGGTGCGCCTGGCCGCGGTGGGGTGATAGTCGTCGCAGCACTCGTGCCAGAGCGTTCCGGCCCGGGGGTCGTGGCGGCGCTGGTTCATGAAGTAGCGCAGCACGATGCGGTCGACATCGGCGGCCTGCCAGCCCAGGAACGTCTCCTGCACGGCGTCCCCGGCCTCCCCTGCGGAGCCGGAAGCCGGTAGGCGATGGCCTCCAGGCGCGGCCTGCAGGCCTCGAACTGGTCGACGTCCTCCGCCGTCAAGGGCACGGCCCGAGCCCAGCCCGCGCGGTACGAAGCTCAGATCGACGCCCGAATCGGCGATTCCCGCCGGGCGGGACCGGCTTCGGCAAGCCGGCCACCGCGAACGCCTTTTACCTCAGTGCGGGACCATGCCGACTGCACTGACCACGTACCATGCGCCCTGTCCTGCACACGACGGAGCGGGTCACCCAAAGGCGGAAGGCGGCGTTCTGCCGTTGTAGTAGGCCAGGAACTCCTCTGGGTCCATTCTCCCCCACTGTTCCTCCGTGGTCTCCGCGACACGTCTGCTGACATGCTCCTGAAGAGCCTGCTCCTGCTGCCGGACGGCGGAGACGTCGGCTCTCGTTCTTAGCAGGTTGGCCACATCTGGAGGCAGCGGCCCCTCCTCTGGTATGCGCGTACTTCGCCAGGCGTCGTCGACACGGCGTTGGGCGTCGTCCAAATGCTGTCGGGCCCCGTTGAGGGGGCGGCCCGCCCTGTTCAGTTGACCGGCGTAGTAGGCCGCGTCCTCAGGCGACGACACTCCCCTTGTGGCCATACGAACCTCGATGCCCTGGACTTTCCACCCGGCGCGCCCCACCGCCTCCTCCGCTCTGCCCAGCGGAATCCGGCTACGCACGACCTGCGCTCCCAGACTGCTCGACGGTCGCGCTTCCTCCTTGATCAGCCCGCCGAATATCCGGCCGACGAGTTGCCTCATCTTGTCAAGATTGAGCATCACCTTGCTCGCCAGCGCCCTGAGCCTGGCCAGCAGCCGAGCTCCGATGGCGGGATTCGTGGCCACGATATAGACGGCGGTACACGCGGCGACCGCCAGGAAGCCAAGGGCGGCATTGCCCCAATCGACGGCGTTCCCCGCGGTGGCCATGTTGTTCATGGCGACGGCGAGCCGCTGCTGGAGCTCGTCGATGTCGCCCATCAGGCCCTCTACGAAGGCGTTCGAGGCATCTGCGGCGACTCCCTGATTGGCGGCCGCACTCTGCTGGGCCTGCGCCGTACCCCCGGAAAACCCCTCGTGCGAGCTCACCGGACCCAGCAACTCCGCAAGCCGCTCCCGAAGCGGACCCGTATCGGTAAGCGGCGGAAGCCCCAGAATCGCAAGCCCCTGGGCAATCATCGAATCACTCATCTTCGCCCCTCTGGCGACCGCTTTACGTCATTCCTCGCCATCGAACGGAATCTCGGCGTTCATCAGCCTTGCTCGGCCAGCCGGCTTCGAACAAGACCAATGATCAGCCTCCGAGAGCTTGATTCACTCGGTTGATGTACTCCAGACCGGCTTCCTCGGCGGTGTCGTTGTTCGCCGCCATGGTGAGTTGGCCGGAGTCGCCGTGTTCCAGGTCGTCGGCGATCCGTGCGAGTTTTGCTCTCAGGTTGGTTGCCAACTTCGCGTAGGGAACGCAGATCTCCTCGTGGGACAGGCCACAACCATTCGCCAGGATGGCGTCCAACTGCTGGCGCAGTTCGCGGTACTCCCGGGCGAGCACTCCCATATTGCGGCCCGCCGCCCGGCGACCTTCGGCATCGATGATCGCCCCGTCATGTGAGAACTCGTTCATCAGCCCTCCAGTTTCCGGACCGTTTCGTACAAAGCTGTGGTGATCTGAGTGAACTCCCGATCATGCCGGGATTCGAACTCGTCGAGCCGCGCATCCAGGGCTTCAGCCAGGGCGACCGCTTTGGCTTCTTCCTCGGCCTTCTTCTCGGCGAGCTGTCCGCGGCGGTCTTCCTGCGCCTGCCGTATGGCGGTCACGACGTGCCTCGCCAGGACCTCTGGGGCGAGCCTCATGGCCCGCGCCCCAACGGACAGTCCCTCCAGCAGCCCGTCGTCCGCGACGAAGGCCTTGACCAGGCCATCCGCCGCCTCTCCGACTCCGCGAAATCCGTCATCGTCTCCGAGGGAAGCCACGCGACTCTCCATAAGCGAACGCCCGTCACAGACGCGGATCAGGCAGGTAGACCATCAAGGCTCAGAGTCTTGTACCCGGAATGGCCAGGGCGGCGACCACTCCATGTGCGTAGGGGAAACATCAAGTCCTCGGTTCGGTGAACGATCAGTGCCGACACCTGTATCCTGCCTGGTTGTCAGGGCGATCCGACGCTGTCAGCGGCCATATCGATGGGGTTGTACAGTGCGGCGAGCAGTCAACGATGATCAACCTGCCGTTATCGGCGATTATCGTAGCGGATGACGTGGAGACGTGTCAGGTACCCGAACTCCCGCATAGGGCTTGACCAGGTCTTCTGCGCTCGCCCCCTGCGGGTACGGGGCGTCCCCGGACGCAGCTGGACGGCACGGCCGCTTGCGCCGCCTTGCCCTCCGGCAGGCCGTCCGGCAACGCCCCGGAGTCGACGGCAGAGGAGGCCGACGCGGCCGAGCTCTCGCTGACCAGACGGAACCCCGGGCGCCGCCATCAAGGGCGCGATGTAGATGGATGTCCACGCCCCATCGGCCGACCGCAGGTGAACCTCGCTGCCGCTCCGGCCGACCACCTGGTGGCGTTCGTCGTGGAACCACACCCATGCGCCCATCACCAGCCACCGGCCGGTCGCCTGGCTGTCTCCGCTCACTGCCGTGCCCCTGCGCCGCTGCTCGCCACCGTGGCCTGCACCAGGCTGGCGTCCTCCAGCGGCCGGGTCAGGTCCACTGTCAGTGCGCCGGTCCAGCACAGATGCAGCACGACCGCGCGGACCACCAGCGGTCCGGCGGTGAAGCTGACCAACTACCCCAGCGGCACCGGCTCGCCGACCAGCTGATAACCCCAGCCTGCGACCGCGCGGCCGGCCGCGACCCGTTCAGCGGTCGCTCTCACCTTCGCATCGGCCAGCCGGGTGGGGTTTCTCCTCACTCGGGCGGCAGCGCAGAGGAGTTCGGACTCGGCAGGCGCGTCGAGCCATCGCCTCAGGGCGGTTGCGGCCTCGGTGATGTCGTCGGCGCCTATCCTCCAGCGCAGTGCTGTTCCTCCCTGCTGTCGGAAGGCGGCGCAGTTGTCCTCTCGGTCATCAATGAGCAGCGCGTCGTGGAAGGTGATGCCGTGCCGACTCAACCAAGGCCCGAAGAAAGTGACCGGATCTTCGCTCTTGAATGCTGCAACGTCGCTGGAACAGATCATGTCGTCGCAGACGAAGGCCCACTCGGCCAACGTTGCCGCCGAACGGTGGCCTGTCAGGCGCCGGGTCTTGCGTATCCGCCTGAAAGTGTCGGCGAAGCAGTCCATGTTGTCGGTGGCCACGACGATCGAGGCACTCGTCTTGACCTCGCGGAGCATCTCGAACAACGGAACGTTGACCCTCATCCGGGCGCAGTCGGCCAGTAGCCGGCGCTGGAGGAAGTCGTCGCGGAACCGGCGGTCCAGCTTGATGCCCATGCCTGCGATCACCTGAGCGGAGGACACCTGACCCTTCATCCAGGCGTGGGCCCCTTCGCCGGTGAAGATCGGCGCAAGGCTCTTCGCGAGTTGTAAGTGAAGCGGATGCCGGGCGTTGTTTCGGATGGACGCCCAGAAGGGGTCGCAGGAAAGCACACCGTGCCAATCAACGAACACCACCCTGTCAGGGAGCGGCACTTGCTTCATCGCTTGAGTTCCTCCCGTTGGCGAGCATGGTGCGGGGCCTCAGTGAGGCTGAACGCCGTGCGCTTGAAGCCGAGAGATGATCAGTTCTCGGAGTTCGCGTTCTTGAGCAGCTCTATCGTGACGTCCAGTGCGTTCAGCGGCTGGGGCCCAGCGTTCGAGGACATCGATCGTGAGTAGCCATTGGGCGATTGTGAGTTTGGGTTTCACGGTCTCGTCCGGTGGCGGCCACGAGCCGGAGCCGGGAACGTCGGGTGTCCAGTGGGCGATCTGATCCCAACCGGCCCTTCGGATGCTGCGGGCGAGGTCTGCCCGCCGGCGATTGCCGTCCACTGTCTCGACGCTGGCGTCGTTGTCCATGCATGCGTCGATGAGCCCCCACTGGCGGAGAGGCATCGCGATGATCAGGCCGACACTCATGTCGGGCATGGTGCCGAGATCGTGAAGGGTGGTCAAGGCGGATCAGAAGTAGGCGCCGGGTATGGCGGCGCCGAGGATAGTGCCGCGGGGTGATCATGAAGTTGGTGATCCGGCTGGCGATCGCCAGGGCCGCCGGGATGGGGTTGTCGATGTGTTCGTCGATGGCCAGATCAATGTCCAGTGTCTGGACGCAGCGAAAGTGACAGTGAGACCTACTCCCCCTGGGCACTGCCACTTCGATGGGTTTCGAAATACCGGTGTTTGCGTCATCGAAGTTGGCAGTACCCAGCCGAAGATCAAGTGTCTAAACGCGTGCGGGTGTCTCCAATCCCCGCCTTCGTCGCGACGACCTCGGCCACCTGTTTCGGAAGAAGAGCGGAGGTGTCCACTACCTCCGCTTCGCGCCGCAGCCAGGGAAGGGCTTTCTGGTATTGCGGAAGGTGCTCCAGCCGCCACTGCCGGGCGCCGGTCTCGACAGGATCGGTCTCGATGCGGTGGGCAAGGGTGTCACGGTCGGTGTGCAGCAGGAAGTGCCGGAGGGGAATGCCAGCCTTGCCCAGGCCAGTACGAATCTCCGTCCAGTACTTCTCGATCAGGACCGTCTGGGGGATGACGAGCACTCCACCGAGATAGTCCAGCAGGTGGGTGGCCGTCTGGACTACCAGTCCTCGCCAAGGGGGCCAGTGCTGGAAGTCGCCCAGCCGCGGCAGGCCCTGCACGTGACGCAACATAAAACCGACTTGCTCGGCATCGAAGATCGTTGCCGTCGGCACGATCTCGACGAGTTCCGCGGCGGTGGTTGTTTTGCCTGCGCCGAAGGTTCCGTTCAGCCAGATGATCACGCGAGGGAGCCTATAGGGGACGAAGAACCGTGATCAGGTGCTTGCTGGCAAACACCCTCTCAGGGATCTGGATGCCGTGGGATCGAACCCTCGTGAAGCTGGTCAGCCAGTGCGGCAGTCAGCACGAAGAGCTTGCCGAGGGATTCTGTCTGGAAGCAGCGAAGATGACAGTGAGACCCGCCCCGGACCTGGGCACTGTCAGTTCGACGGATATTGAAGTACCAGCGTTCGCGTCATCGAAGTTGGCAGTGCGCAGCCGAAGATCAAGTGCCATGAATGTGCGTCGGTTGGGCACTGGGGCTTCAGGGCTCGAACTTGTCTAGTCTTGGAGCCATGGGGACCGTGGAGGAGGAATCGTCCCTCGCCGCGTTCCTGAGGACCGTGAACGTCGGCGATGTCCTCACCGGGACCGTCGCAGAGATCACGCGATCGGGAACGACCGTGCTTCTCGACGCTTTCGCCGCCGCTCCAGTCGGTGTCATCGGCCCGCTCGATCTTTCCTGGGGGTCCTTCGGGGGCTCGGCCGCCGACATCCTTGAAGTTGGCGGCCGGGTCTCTGCCGAGGTGATCGCCGTTGATCTCCCCGAGCGACAGGTTCGGCTCTCGCGGTCTGCGACCGAGAACCCCCAGCTATGGGCCCATCTGAAGTCACTGCGTCCGGGACAGCGGCTGTCCGGCACCGTGGCCGCCATCGAACGCTTCGGCGTCTTTGTCGATCTGGACGACGGGCCCGACCACCCCGTCTTCCCCGGCGTCGGCTTCATCACCATGCCCGAGCTGTCCTGGCACCGCTTCGAGGACCCATCCGAGGTCGTTTCCGTGGGAGAGCACATCACCTGCGAAGTCCTCGTCTTCGACACCCATAACGGCGAAGCCCGCCTATCGCTGCGCGCCACCCAGCCGGACCCGTTCCAGCAGTTCGCGCGCCGCGTTCACGTGGGGCAGATCCTGCACGGCCCGGTCACCAAAGTGGTGCCCTTTGGTGCCTTCATCCGTGTGGCAGACGGCATTGAAGGCCTGATTCACCTCAGCGAACTCACCGCCTCGACCCCAGAGGTATCAGGCGACGCGGTTCAGGTCGGCGACGAGGTCACCGTGATCATTATCGAGATCGACACGCTGCGGCGTCGGCTCGCCCTGTCTCGCCCGATGGTCTAGGAACCACGGGTGTCCGACGCCTCCCGGGCAGTGAGGAATTCATCCAGCAGCGTGAACAGAACCTGGATGACCTTGGCCTCCTCTTCACGGGTCAGTTCCCACTGCTCCCACCCGTCGGGGAGAGCGATATGGCGCACCTGCCCATGCCAGCCGTGGTTGCAGTCCTGGCCCCGCCGAGCGACCAGCCACCCGCCAGCCGCTCAGACCAGGACCTCCATGACGCAGCGCGTGCTGGTCATAACCGTCCAGGAAGCCCTCAACCCCAGTTGTTAGGCGACGCTCGGCTTGAGCACGAGGCGTCACTGGAGTTGAGCACGTCGGGGACCGAAACCATGCAAGGTCCAACGGCACGATCGTGACTACGACATGACGCTTGCCTTACGGATCTTGGTTGCCCGCAGCCGCTGACTGACCGATCATGCAGGGCGCCAGATCCGTTCTGTCGTCCTCTTCTGCCGATGAGCGGGTGTCACATGGACGGCGAGGTGTGGGAGTCTTCGGAGGTGGATCAACAACGGCTTGTCACGGTTGACCTGGACGATCGGGAGCGGGCGTTTCTTCGAGCCGCGCTGCTGGATTGGGGTGGTCCGGCCCGACCGACTCAAGAGTTCGCTGTGGCGATGGGGTTCGCCGATGCAGGGCAGCTTGCGAGCGACACTCGGAGTCTGTGGAAGCGCATCGACAGAGAGTCCGCCCTATCTATTGATGACTGGCGCCGCGTCCTGCTGGCAGCGGAGGTTGTCTTTGTTAGCGACGTCGTTGGCTCGGGCTTGGACTGGAGGTTCACGTCAGGGTTCAGCGATGAAGAGTCAATCGCGATACTGCGAGGGCTCCAACGCAAGATGCCTCGCTGGCGAGGCAGCTTTCAGTTCACTGTGGATCAGGGTGGCGACGTGATCCTCTCCGATCCGAACAGGCGGAATTCGTAAAACCAATGGCGCGCAACACCCAGTAAGCCTCGATCCCACCACGGACATGCCCAACCGCTTGGCCACGTGGGCGAAGTACTCACGTTCGCTCATCCCCGCCAGGTGCGCCGTCACCAATCCGCCTCCTGACACACCGCCAACTCGATTTTGATGGCAAGTATCGCCGGGATGTGGGCACTGTCCCCGAAGGTCTCACGCATTCGGATGGGCTGCGTCGCTCAGCTATGTGGCTTCGTTCGCGAGGTTGGGCGCCAGATGTTTCGGCGCCACGTTGGCGGCGCCGCGTGCCGAGATGTTCGTGAGAACCGGCACCACTTGTGGATCTTGCGCGCCGGTGGCGCCGGCGGTAGCTCCGGAGCCCGTTCACCCTCCGTGCAATCAATCATGAACCGAGCCGGGTGCGAGTGCGCGGATCTGCCGATGGGCGCGCACCCCTGGCTTCCGGAGCGACGTCACGTGACGAGCACGGCGGTGAGCATCGAGAGATACGACTCATGGGCGAGACGCAGGCTGTCAAGGTCGGACGCCTCGAACCACGCCACAGCGTCGTGCTCGTCCGGCGCGGCGTTGACGGGTGTTCCGGTCCACCTGTCGACCAACCAGATCTGCATGTCGAACCTCGCGGTCCGGATCTCATGCATCGGCGGGCTGGACGGCTCCGATGCCGTGATTCCCAACTCCTCCCGAAGCTCGCGGACAAGGCTCTCTTTCGGATCCTCCCCCTCCTCAACATGACCGCCCGGCAGGTCCCACACGTCGGGATACCAACGGCGTCCGGCGCTTCGATGACACAGCAACACCCGATCGCCGTCGCGAAGAACGGCCGTCACAATCCGGACCGGACCGGAGTCGTCAGCGGAGATCGTCATCGGCACATTCTGACCCATGCGGATCTGCCGCAGACAAGGCGCGTCCCGCCTCCGACACCCGTCACCGTGCGTGAGCGGTGCGCTGGCCGACGACAGACGTATCCCGCCCCCACCGAGGGGTGGCGCCCAAACTCACGAACATCGAGATCGGCGAGATTCCGCTGGTGCCGAAACTCAGCGGCATCTGGTGCCGGAACTCAGGATCTGGATCAAAGTCCGTGAAGTGATCACGGAGCGTGGTGGTGTTCAGGGAGTGAGAAGCACTCGTTTGCGGAGTAGGGGAATCCAGCTCGTCCAAACACCTGTCGTTTGAGCATCTTAGAAGATCTTGCAGACCTTGCCTTCGACGGCTCCAGAGGAGTGGGGCAGGGCGAGGCCGGCCAGGACGGCGTCGTGGTCGCAGCCGACCAGCTAAACGGGTGATGCCGTGAAGGCAGAATGGCGCAAGGCC
Organism: Nonomuraea sp. NPDC049400; assembly: GCF_044466425.1. NCBI lineage: Bacteria > Bacillati > Actinomycetota > Actinomycetes > Streptosporangiales > Streptosporangiaceae > Nonomuraea > Nonomuraea sp. NPDC049400. Next base: position 4,773 of record NZ_JBITMP010000048.1, on the reverse strand, counting down.
GCGCGCCCATGTTGACGACACATCTCCATGATCTTGCGCGGCCTTTCACGTCCCGGCCAGACACGCCGAGATCATCCAGCTACGACGTCCACGGTCAAAGGCGCTGGGCCAGAGGGATCATTTCAGAGGGCGTAGCGCCACGCCCGTCTGCAGACCGGTCTGTGTCAGGTGCTCAGCTCAGGGAGCAGGAGACCCCCTGGGGGTTGAAGGCCACCCCGGCGGAGGTAGTGGTCTTTGTCAGCTTGCCTTTGACGTAGGTCTTCCTGATGATGTTGTAGCGCTTCTTGATCCCCTGCGGGTAGGCCCGATACACCTGCCCGCGCTTGGTGAACGGCTTGGAATTGCACTGCGCGGTTACCGTTTGCGTGGTGGCCTTGCTGAAACCGATCTGGCCGGCAACGAAGCCGCGGGTAACGCCGAGGCTGAGCTGGATGGTGCGCTGGACGGAGAACGACTTGGAGATCGAGCAGGTGCCACCGACCCCGGCGGAGCAGCTCGCCAGCTGCTTGTTGTAAAGCACGGCGCCGTTGTGGACGCTCGTCACCTTGATCGAATAGACGTAGCGAGGGCGTTCCGGGATTGGCCCGACGGGGTCGGCTGAGGCGCTCGACACGGCCAGAGGGATGAGCGTCATGGGGAGAACGGTGCTGGCCAGTGCGGTTGCCCATCGTCGGGTCCTGGTCATGGGGTGCTCCTCGGGAGTAGGTGCATTACCTGCTTTGCCGGGAAGTCACGCTAGAAGAGCGTGGTATGTCGCCGGTATGCCGGTCGAGAGGGTACGAACCTTGGTACGGCTCGCGCTCAATGCGAAATGACATCCCTGAGCGGAAGCCCCGAGGCCGGACGGCCAACGCCGAGAGAGCTGCAGACCGATTCCGTGCACCGCACGTCCGCCCAGGTTGAGGACATCGTTCGGCACGTTGTGGGCGTCGTCGCGGACACAGCGCGTCGGTCAGTTCGAACAACGCATCGGCCCGTGCGCGAAGGCACGTGTAGACGTCGTTCCGGAACCGGGACAACACCCTCGAGGACTCGACACAGGCGGCATCGTTCAGCAGACTCACCTTCACGGCCTTGTAGTGATCGGCAGCGACTCGACACCGCACATGACCCACTCAAGGCCGTCTTGCTGTCCGCGAAACGATCAACCCGCCGCTCAGCACAACGATCCAGAGGATAAAGAACAAGCTGAGTGCGTGTCGCTGAACCTGATAGTGATCGCGTAGCCCCCAGGGACTGAGCGCGACCATTGGCGGCAGACGGCCGCGAATCTGCTGGTGGACGTCCTGCCTGACGATCCCGAGGACGCGGGCAGCTGGCTGGCCTGGCGCCGTCTTTTGCCGCGCGCTCACACCGTGCTTTCCCTCAGACCAGGAGACCCTGGGTTTCAGGCGCTTCTATGACAGTCAAATGCCGTTCGGGGTCGGTTTCCTGATGCGCGAACTGGCTGATCAGGTCGGCAAGGGCTCGCCGGTTTGTCCGGAGAGGCGCTGCAGGAGGGCGATCACCGGCTCCAGGCCCTCCATCGTGGCCTCGGGCGTGATGGCGTCGTCGTCGCCGAGGTCCAGTCGGATGACGACCTCGGTGAGGGCCTTGGCGAGGATGCGTTCGAGCGGGGTCACGATGGGCTCCTAACTGGTCGTCGGATTCGAAGCGTGTCCGGGGCGGCTGTCAGGACTCGGGAGGCGGCCCTGGTCAGCCTGCTGCCGACTCGGTGAGCCGGGCTTCCATCTCGGCGATCATCTGGGCGAGCAGGCCGGTGTTCTCCTGCTTGACCACCTGCGGGCCGACCTTGTCGATGCCGGAGACCTTGGTGATGCACTCGTCGACGGCCTTGGCCATCGTGCCGAACTCCTGGCGCGCGATGGACTTGTCGTTGCCGGCCTCGAAGGTGGTGGCGCGGTGCATGTCCTTCATCGCGGTCATCGCGGTGCGGGCGGCGGACATCGCGTCGCGGGCGCCGAACTCATCGCCCAGGCCCTGGCGCATGTAGCGGGTGACGAAGACCCGGCGACGGGCGGGGTTTTGCGAGAGCAGGAATCTTTCCAAGCGATCGCCCCGGTTGGCCGCGACCACGCGGGCGCTCCCAACGTCACCCGGGCCGAACCTCCTGCCTTACACCCGCCTACTGACATCTCCGATGGCCTGCTGCCAGGTCCGCTGACATCCCCCGTGCCTTTCTGACATCTGCAAGCGCGTCAGACACGGATGTCTGGCGTCACCGAACTTGATACCGGAGCCGTGCTCCTACCTGTGCACTATCAATTAGATGGCTGTCTAACTAGATCGACCGAACGTCATTCAAGGTGATAGTACGATCCGAACCCGGTTCGGTCGCTCCTTCGACTGTTCTCCGCACCTCTGCTGCGGGAAAGGCATCAGCTCATCCAACGCTCTTTGTGGCGCTGCTGTGGATGAGCCGACTGCCGTCCGATGTGACGGCCCGCTCTGTGGTAGGCGGCGACGGCGAGGTAGAGGAAGAGGCTGCTGGCAGTCGCGCCGAGGCCGCTGAGAATTGAAGGATGGCGCTAGCGGGGCTGGCGTCAGTCGGCGGGCGGCTCGGGGACAGCAATCCGGAGCCGCTGCGGCAAGTCGGTCGCTTATCAATCCTGATCAAGTTGCACGGCAGCCAAGTAGTCGTGGAGCGCACCGTGGCGGAACTGGTAGACCGGGCCAACAGCGCGTAGCAGCCCCAGTCGGTGGGCATCGTCGAGGAGCTTCAAGAACCGGACGGGGAGTTTTTGCATGACAGCCAGCCAGGCAAGGCTGATGCGGGAGATCACCCAGGCGTGATGACCACCGTAGTATATTCCGCTAAACAGGCCAAAGGTGACCCCAGCCGCGAGCCCGAGCGTCAATCCGGGAGCGACTCCGCCGACAACTGCCACGCCTATACCGACGATCAACCCGGACATCAGCGAGTGTGCCAAAATTCGGACCAGGATAAGAGCTCTGTCGGATCGCCAGGTCGATAGCGGAGTGCTGACTGAGGTGGATGTAGGCACTTCCGCCCACTCAGCGATGCAGACCAGAGCTGTACCTACGATGCCGACCCCGCCGAGCAGGGCGAACGGCAAATCACTCACCGATCCGAAACTGTGCTTGGTGGCGAGCGAGTAAATGTAGGCAGCCATGCCCCCGACCCCAAGGCCGGCGATAATCGCGCCAAGCAACGCTTGTCGGAGAATGTGGAACAGGCTCAGTACTCGTCCACGGAGACGGAAGTTGGCATGTCCCGGCACATCGCCGTACCAGTCCTTGGCCGCGAGAGAGCCGCCACCGGCAGCCAAACCCGCGAAAACGAGCACGAAAACGAGCACGCCGTTCTCCCCACCGGGCACCAACACCCATGGAAGGCCAACGAGTCCATAGGAAAGGCCCACCCCCAGCCCGATGGTGGCTCTGGTCAATCCTCGGATGAGACGTGGACTGGTCTGGGTGACCCGCCACCAGACGATGTCGCGGGTGGCGGATGGGGAGAAGGCGCGGGCCAGGTAGGTCAGATAGCGGCGGGTGGCGTCGGGGTCGAGCCGGTGGCGGGGCCGGAAGTGGTCGCCAGGCTCTGTGCCGGGCGGACGGGCAACGATGAGAGCCGGGATGAGCCGGTCCAGCAAATGTGCACGTAGCGCGGCGGTGTTGCTGCCGAGCGGTCCGCTCAGAATCGAAGGATCGGCGCCGGGTACGGTGTAGATCGTACGAAGGAGCCAGAGGCCGAGTGGTGTGGTGGCCAGGGCGGTCAGCCCGGTGACGGTGCGAGCTTCCAGCGCATCCAAGACTTGCTGCCAGGCGACGGTGGGGTGGGCGGGGAGGCAGGCGCGCAGGTAGTCGGCGGCGGCCTGCGGACTCAATTGAGCCGGGACGATGACGGCGGCGCCGGTCAGCGGACGGCCCGCGGTGGTGACGGCGCTGGCGAACTCGGCGGTGCGACTGGTCACGATGAGCTGATCGCCGGCGTTGAGGGAGGCGTTCAGCGCTGCGATCACCTCAGCGGCGTGTTCGCCGATCTCATCCAGACCGTCCAGGACAGGCAGGATGTGACCACCGTCGACCAACGCGGCGGCCGCGCCGGGCCCGAACTCAGGGGCGTTGAGCGCCGGGTAGTCCTGGTTCAGGCGGTCGGCTAGCCAGCCCTGCAGACGGGGATGGACTTGAAGGTTCCAGCCGGAGACCGGCAACAGCACCGGTACCGGGACCACCTCGCTGTTCTCCGCGGCCTCGGCGGCGGCTTGATCGGCCGTGCGGGTGGCCAGCAGGCGCAGCAGCAGTTGCACCGCCAGGGTGGTCTTGCCCGTGCCCGGCCCGCCGGTGATGACCAGTCGTCTCCGAGTCAGGGCCCGGAAGTCGCGGGCCAGGGCGGTAATGTCATCGCTGCGGCCAGCGAACGCGAACTCCGCCTGGCTGATCAGCCGAGGGTGACTCATCACCGCCTCGTCGCTGGTGAGCTGCCAGCGCACCGGCATCGGTTCGGGGTCATCCAGCGATCGGTGCCGCGCCTCGGCCTCCCACTGTCGGCGGACCATGCCGGCCAGCACCCCGGCGGCCGCCGTCACGTCGGCTCTGATCGGAACGGAGGCGGCGGCCCGAGGCAGCTTGTACCAGGCAACGACCGCCGCTGCAGCTACCGCGGCGGCGATCACCACAGCGGCCATGTCAGCGATATTGACCTTGTCTCCAAGGTCTAGGTAGCTGGTGTTTTTTGATCTATCTCGTGTCGGTCTCTCCTCGTGTGCCAAGGTGATCGATGTAGGTCACCGGGCGTGGGGAGAGATCGAG
>NZ_JBITMP010000047.1:0-88859 GCF_044466425.1 Nonomuraea sp. NPDC049400 | reverse complement strand
GCTGGCCATCCACACCTCCAGCAACGACCGCTACGAGGCCGCACCCTGGTTCACCGGAACCCCACAGGACGCCCTGAACCTAGTCTGCGACCTCTGTGAGGATCAGGGGCGTACCACCTCGGATCAGGCTTGACCCGTGCGACAACTGGCCTCGGTGTCCTGCCGTAGATCTGTCGGCCTGATCGGGGGCGGTGCGCATGCGTCGATCCGGTGGAGTGTGTCCCGATAGGGGCTTGGCCTTGAAGGCACCGTCACAGTCCTGACCGCCCTCACCGGCTCGGCGCTGGCCATCAGCCCCGCAATGATCAGGAGCGCGACCACTTATGACCCGCATGCCCGACCCTGCCCAACCTGGCCACGCCACGGCTGACGCCACACCGGTGCTGCTGGGAGTCGACACCCACAAAGGCATGCACGTCGCGGCCGTGCTCACTGCCGTCGGTGTACTGGTGGGCAGCAAGGCCTTCCCCGCCACGGCTGCCGGCTATCGGTCGCTGCTGGGGTGGGCGCGAGGATTTGGGCTGGTGATCCGCGCCGGCGTGGAATGCACCGGCTCCTATGGGGCCGCGCTGACCCGGCACCTGCGTCAGGCGGGCATCCAGGTGGTGGAGGTCAACCAGCCGGACAAGGCGACCCGCCGCCGAAGGGGCAAGACCGATGCGGTCGACGCCGAGGCCGCAGCCAGGGCAGCGCTGTCCGAGCGAGCCACCGCGGTGCCCAAGTCCGGCGATGGGCACGTCGAGGCGATGCGCGTGTTCAAGCTGGCTAGGGACTCGGCCGTCAAGTCCCGCACCCAGGCGATCAACCAGCTCAAGGCGGTGCTGATCAACGTCGATCCGGTGTTGCGCGAGTCGCTGGCCGGACTGGGCGCCAAGACCCTCATCCGCAGCTGCGCGGACCTGGCCGAACCCGACACCAATGACGCCGCCCCCGCCCATTCGGCGGCTGTCTACACGCTGCGGCTGTTGGCCCGCCGCATTCAACAACTCACCGCCGAGGCCCGCGACCTGGAGAGATGCATCCGGGACGCCGTCGCTGCCCATAGCCCGCAGCTGCTGGAGCGCGTCGGCGTCGGCCCCGACTGCGCCGCCGCCCTGCTCATCACGGCCGGCGACAACCCCGAACGACTGCACAGTGAGGCCTCCTTCGCAGCGCTGTGCGGCGTCAGCCCCGTCGAAGCGTCCTCCGGCAAGACCCAACGGCGCAGGCTCAACCGAGGCGGTGACCGCCAAGCCAACGCCGCCCTCTACCGCATCGTGCTCAGCCGCCTGCGCTGGGACCAGCGCACTCGCGACTACCTGGAACGACGCCTGGCCGAGGGCAAGACCCGCCGAGAAGTCATCCGCTGCATTAAACGCTACGTCGCCCGCGAGATCTACAACCTCACCCACCGGCCGGCCAGCTCACCCCGCACCATCGCTGACCTGCCGGATGCGGCTTGACAAACATAGGGGCATCTACGGCACCCACAAGACCCCGGCGATCAAAGCCTGGCTGGCCCGCCACCCTCGCTTCCACATGCACTTCACGCCGACCGGCTCTTCCTGGATCAATCAGGTCGAGCGCTGGTTCGGCTATCTGACCGACCAACTGATCCGCCGCGGCGTCCACAAGAGCGTCCAAGCGCTGGAGAAGGACATCCGCGACTGGATGGATCAGTGGAACGACGACCCGAAACCGTTCGTCTGGACCAAGACCGCCGAAGAGATCCTCGAATCCCTCGCTAAATATTGCCGACGAATTTCAGGCGCATGACACTAGTTACCCGACCAAGGTTGCGTGACGGGCCACTAGGCCGTCCGCCACTCCGGCCTCACGCCGTCAACTGGGCCGGATCTCGGCCATGACCCGTCGCATGTCGGCGATGGCGCGCAGCGTCCCGCGCAGAGTGCCGGTCACTTTGGAGCGTCCTGTCCGGGCCAGGTAGTCCACGTCCACCTCGGTGATCCGCCAGTTGGCCGCGGCGGCCCGTAGCACCATCTCCAGGGGGTAGCCGAAGCGGCGGTCGGCAAGGCCGAGCGTCAGCAGCGACGAGCGCCTGGCCGCTCGCATGGGGCCGAGGTCGTGCAGCGGCGCGCCCGTGCGCTGGCGCAGGCTGCGGGCGAGGACGGTGTTGCCCAGCCGGGCGTGCGGGGGCCAGACTCCCGCGGTCTGCGGCACACGTCGTCCGAGTAGGAGGTCGCCGCGCCCGTCCAGCACAGGGGTGGCCACCCGGGGCAGCTGGCGGGGATCGAGCGAGGCGTCGGCGTCCATGAAACAGACCAGCTCGGCGGAGGAGATCAGCAATCCAGCATGGCAGGCGGCGCCGAAGCCGCGCATAGGTTCGTGGACCACCCGGGCCCCCAGGTCGCGGGCGATCTCCGCAGTGCGGTCGGTGGAGCCGTTGTCGACCACGATGGGGCGGTAGCCGTCGGGCATGCGCCCGAGCACCCAGCCGAGCGCGGCCTCCTCGTTCAGGCAGGGCAGGATCACGTCGATCGTCATGACCAGGCGAACTCCTTCATACCCGCGTCGAAGCCGATCTCGGCGCGGAAGCCGAGCTCGGTCTCGGCCCGCTCGGGCGAGGCCACGATGTGGCGGACATCGCCCAGCCGGTAGTTCCCGGTGACCTGCGGGCTCGGGCCGGCCCGTTCGGCGGCCAGCGCGCAGGCCATCTCTCCCACGGTGTGCGGGGTGCCGGAGGCGATGTTCCAGGCCCGCAGCTCGCCGGGCCGGGCGGGCGCAGCCATGGCTGCGAGGTTCGCCCTGGCCACGTCGCGCACGTGGACGAAGTCACGGAGCTGGCGGCCGTCTTCGAACACCCTCGGCGCCCGGCCCGCCTGCAGTTCGGAACGGAAGATGGCCGCGACCCCGGCGTAGGGGGTGTCACGGGGCATGCGCGGCCCGTAGACGTTGTGATACCTCAGCGCCGCCGCGCTCCCGCCCGTCTCCCTGGCCCAGTTGGCGGCCAGGTGCTCCTGTGCAAGTTTGCTGGTGGCGTAGGCGTTGCGCGGATCGGGTTGCGCGTCCTCCTCGATCACCGCACAGCGCACCGGCTCGCGACACCGCGGGCAGGCCGGGTCGAACCGGCCTCGCTCCAGGTCATGGACGGCACGGGGGCCGGGCCTGACCTGGCCGTGTGTGGCGCACTCGTAACGCCCCTCGCCGTAGACGACCATCGAGGACGCCAGCACCAGCCGCCCGATCGTATGCCTGGCCATGGCGGCCAGCAGGACGGCCGTGCCGTACACGTTGACCGAGGCGTAGTCGGGCAGATCGGAGACATCCACGCCGAGACCCACCTTGGCCGCCTGGTGCACGACGACATCGACGCCCGGCAGCACCGTGTCCAGGAGGTCCGCGTCACGCACGTCAGCGCCGTCCCGCAGATCCAGGCCGACGACATCGTGACCCGCCGCCTTAAGGGTCTCGGCCACATGCTCGCCGATGAAACCGGCCGAGCCGGTGACCATCACTCTCACGCGGCCGACGCTACCCGCCGCCTTGCCCGCGCCGAAGCGACGTAAGCGGTTCGTAAGGGTTCTTACGGAGGGCGAACAGGAGATGCCGACACGGTCCCGAATTGGTCGCGGGATGCGAGGCTGCCGCCTGTGAGTCGAAGCTTGCTCCTCGTCAGCGGGGCCCTCGTCGCCCTGGCGGCCGTCCTGCTCAGGATGGCCGCCGGGCCGCCCGGCCTGGGCTGGTATCTGCTGGCCTGGGCGCTGTTCGCATCCGCCGTGTGGCTGGCCCGGCGGGTGCCCGAACGGCAGCTCGGCGCGCTGGTCATCGCCGGGGGGATCACGCTGGCGGCAACAGGACTGGCCGCCCCGCCGAGCAGCAGCACTGACTCCTTCCGGTACGCGTGGGACGGCCGGGTGCAGGCCTCGGGCATCTCTCCCTACGACCACCCGCCGTCGGACCCGGCGCTCGTCCGGCTGCGCGACGCCTGGCTCTTCCCACCCGGCTGCGGCGCTAACGACCTGTGGCCCCTGCCCGCCGGCGGCTGCACGCGGATCAACCGCCCCACCGAGCCCACGATCTACCCGCCGGTCGCGCAGGGGTACTTCCTGCTGATCCACTGGCTGTCGCCGGAGGGTTCGCGGCACAAGGTCCTCCAGGTCGGCGGCTTGGTGATGGCCGTGCTGGCGCTGGCGGTGCTGTTCCGGCTCGCGGGCGCCCGCCGGACGGCGTACTGGGCGTGGTGCCCAGCCGTACCGGTCGAGGCCGTGAACAACGCGCACGTCGACATGCTCGGAGTGCTGCTGGTGGTGCTGGCCTTCGGCGCCGTTCGCGCCGGTTCCGCTCGCGGCGCGTTACTCGGCGCGGCCGTGGCGGCCAAGCTGCTGCCCGCAACGGCGCTTCCCGGCGCCTTGTCCGGAGTGCTGGCTAACGGCGTGCTATCCAACGGCGGAGCATGGCGGCGCGTCCTCGGCACCGTGGTGCCCGCCGCGCTCGTGGTGGCGCTGTCCTACCTGCCGTATGTGCTGGCCTCGGGAGCCTCGGTGGCGGGATACCTGCCGGGCTACCTCAAGGAGGAGCGCTACGACGGACCCGGCGGCGGCAACCGTTACGTGATTCTGCGACTGGTCATGCCGGACTCGTGGGCGCCTTATGTCGCGATCGCGCTGCTCGGCCTGGTCGTCCTCCTCGTCCTGCGCTACGGCGACGCCGACCGGCCCTGGCAGGGCGCGCTGCTGGTCAGCGGCTCACTCCTGCTGCTGTTCACGCCCGGGTACTCCTGGTACGCGCTGCTGGTCGTCGCGCTGGCCGCCATGGACGGACGGTGGGAATGGCTGGGGGTGGCCCTGGCAGGCGCGGTCGCCTACACCGCCGGCCCGGCCGCCCCCGACAGCCTCGGAACCCCGTTCTACGCCGCGGCCGCACTGGCGGTGCTGATCGGCTGGGCCGTCCGCCGGTCCAACCAAGCGGAAGTACGCCAATGAACCTCACAACCTTCTCCGCCAAGTTCACCAGCCGCCTGCGCTCCGAGCAGGTGGCCGCCAAGCTGAGCGCCTGGCTCGGCGTGAGCTTCACCGTCGCCTTCGTCACCGGGTTGTTCAGCCATTTCCTGCAGCACCCGCCCGCCTGGTTGCTGTGGCCCGCCCGGCCGGTCAACCTCTACCGCGTCACCCAAGGACTGCACGTCATCGGTGGGATCGCCACGGTTCCGCTGCTGCTGGCGAAGCTGTGGGCGGTCTACCCGAAGCTCTGGCAGTGGCCCCCGTTCCGCTCCGCGGGCCACGCCCTCGAGCGGCTGTGCGTGCTGCTCCTGGTGGCGGGCGCGTTGTTCCAGCTCGTCACCGGGACGCTGAACATCGCCTACGTCTACCCGTGGCCGTTCGGCTTCCTCCAGGCGCACTACTGGACGACCTACGTCGTCTACGGCGCGCTCCTGATCCACGTGGCCAACGAGTGGGCCAAGGTCAGGCGGAACCTGTGGACCCGTGTGGAGAGCCCTGAGCGCAGGCGCTTGTTGTTCACCGTTGCCGCGGCCTGTGGTCTGACAGCCCTGGTCACCGCGGGCGAGGCGGTCACCCCGCTGGCACGGCTGGCCGTTCTGGCCCCGCGCGATCCCCGCGTCGGTCCCCAGGGGGTGCCCGTCAACAGATCGGCGGCCGCGGCCGGCGTGGTCCCCGCCCCCGGCTACCGGCTGCTGGTCACGGGTGCCGTCCGCACACCCTTGTCGCTCGGCTACGCCGACCTGCTACGGCTGCCGCAGCACACCGTGCGCCTGCCGATCTCGTGCGTGGAGGGCTGGAGCGTGGAGTGCGAGTGGACCGGCGTACGGCTGCGCGACCTGCTCCTGTCCGCCGGCGCCTCCCCGGACGCCTTCGTCATCGTCGAGTCCCTGGAACGGGCAGGGGCGTACCGGACCAGCGAGATCCGCCCACCTCACTGGACCGATCCGCTGACACTGCTGGCCTTGCGGATCAACGGGCAGACGCTGGACGCCGACCACGGCTTCCCGGCGCGCCTCATCGCGCCGAACCGGCCGGGCGTCCAGCAGACCAAGTGGGTCAAGGAAGTGAAAGTGACATGAGATGGGTCGGCTACGCGGCCGGCGGCGCCCTGATCGTCCTCGGACTGGCCGGGCTGACGCTGGAGGGCGTCCTGATCGGATGGGCTCTGTGGTTCGGCGGGGTCCTCGTCGTACACGACGCCCTGCTCGCCCCGGGGGTGGCGGCGGCCGGCACGGTGATCAGCCGGTGGCCCCAGCCCGTGCGGACCGCCTTGATCCTGGCGGTAACCCTGACGCTGGCCACCCTCCCCACTGTGCTGGCACTGGGCCGACGGGCCGACAACCTGTCGATCCTCCCGCTCGCCTACGGCCTCAACCTCGTCATCGTCCTCGCCGCCATCGCCCTGCTCGCGGTGGCGGATCACCTGCTGTCCACATCTGGAAAGGATTGAGCACGCTGAGTCATCACACTGTCGACCACACGTCGGCGCAGATCGTGATCATCGCTAAGGAACCGTTGCCCGGGAGAGTCAAGACCCGGCTGACCCCGCCGTACAGCCCGCCTGAGGCCGCCGCCCTCGCCGAGGCCGCGCTCCGCGACAGCGTGCGCGCCGTCGCCGCGGCACCGGCCACCCAGCGGGTGCTCGCCCTGGACGGGCTGCCGGGCCGCTGGCTGCCCGCGGGATTCGTGGTGATCCCACAGCGCGGCGTGGGCCTGGACGAGCGCTTGGCGGCCGCCTTCGCCGACGCCCACCGGCTACGGCAGGACCCCGTCGTGCTGATCGGCATGGACACCCCGCAGGTCACCCCCGAGCTGCTGCGCGAGGCCGGGAAGGCACTGGAGCAGCACGACGCGGTGTACGGCCCGGCCGCCGACGGCGGCTTCTGGCTGCTCGGCCTGCGGCGACCAGACCCGGCGCTGCTCCTGGGGGTGCCCATGTCGCATCCGGAGACCGGCAAGCACCAGCTCGACCGGCTCGAACGCGCCGGGCTGGCCGTTCAGCACCTGCCCGAGCTGACCGATGTCGACACCGCGGCGGACGCCGTCGCCGTCGCCGCCGCAGCGCCCGCGTCCTGTTTCGCCGCCACGCTGCGGGAGCTGAGCCGATGATCGGGGAGATCTACGCCGACGCCCTGGCGGGCGAGACCGCCGAGATCGAATACGTGGACGGCACCCGCGTCACGCTGGAGACCGCACGCTGGTTCGAGCCGATCGACGGGGACGAGGAAATCCTGAGCCGCTGCTCCAGCCCCACGCTGGACATCGGCTCCGGCCCCGGACGTCTCACGGCGGCGTTGACCCGGCGCGGAATCCGCTCACTCGGCATCGACATCACTCCACGCGCCGTCGCCCTGACCCGCCGCGCCGGAGGGTTCGCCCTGCTCCGGGACGTGTTCGACGACGTCCCCGGCAGCGGCCGCTGGGCGACGGCGTTGCTCGCCGACGGCAACATCGGCATCGGCGGCAACCCCGAGGCGCTACTGCACAGGGTCGGGCAGCTCCTACGACCGGACGGCACGATCGTGGCCGAGGTCGCGCCGCCCGGCACGCGGAGCCGGGTCGACCGGCTCCGGCTACGCCGGGGGCCACTTGCAGGGGAATGGTTCGGCTGGGCGACCGTTTCGGCGAGCGACATCCGGCGGATCGCGCTGGCCGGCGGATTCGCGGAAGCCGACTGCTGGACCGCGCACGGCCGCTGGCTCGCACGCCTGCACTAGGACGGACGCCGGCCCCGGCGTCACGCAGCGATACAAAGACTCAAGGGTTATTAGTTAATGGTCGGCAGCGGTGGGAGCGGGGTGACCTGTATCGGGGCCGACATGGCGGGGTGGGCGTGACGTCTCCTGCTCATGCAGCAGAGCCTGTGCCACGGCGGCGGCGGTGATGGCCTCCTCGCGCTGCTGGTGAGCGGTCCGTAGCGCGCTGGTGGCGTTGGTGAGCTCAGTACGAAGCCGATCGGCCTCGCTGGCGGCGTCGGCTCGCGCCTGGGCGGCGGCCTCGTGGGCTTGATTGGCCACGGCGGCCGCTGTGACGGCTTGTTCGCGCCGCTGTTGTTCGGCGGTCAGTTCCCGGCGGAGCCGTTCGACCTCCTGCGCGTGCGCCGTGGCAGTGCCGCGGGCCTGGTCGCGTTCCTGCTCGACCTTGCGGATCCGGGTCTCCTGCTCCTGCGCCCGGCGGTGGAGGCCGGCGAGCTCGCGCTGCTGGTCGTTGGCTTCTTGTTCCAGTTCAGTGATGCGGGTGGTCACAGCCGTGTGCAGCTCGGTGAGCTCGGCGGTTCGCTGGCGGGCGGCGTCACGGTCGCGTTCCGCCTGCTGCTGCCGCTCAACGGCCTCGCTGGCCACCTTTTCGGCCTGGGCACGGGCGGCCTGGTGCTCGCCGACCTGCCGCCAGGCGTCCTGCTCGCGTTCCTCGGCACGCTCGCGGGCGGTCTCGGCCTGGGCGCGGGCCTGTTCGGCGGCGGCGATCCGACTGGCGGCGGTGTTGGCCGCGGTCGTGGCGCGTTGCTCGGCCGCCGCGGCAGCAGCGCGCGCCTCCTCGGCGGCCTGTTCGGCGGCCTCCACCTGGGTGAGTGCGCCGGTGCTCAGCTCGGCGAGCTGGGCGCGCAGGGCTTCCTGGGCGGCCTGCCATTGCTCGCCGGCGGCCAGCAGCGGGGCCAGGAGGTCGTGGGCGCGCAGCAGCGCGTTGGCGACGGGAGCGGCGTGCGCGGTGGTGCGGGTCCGGTAGGCGGCGGCCCGGCAGGCGTCGCTGCAGTACTTGGCGCGGCTGCTGCGCCCGGGCAGCGCCTTGGCACAGCCGGGACCGGCGCATCGCGGCTCCGCTTCCTGCCGATCCGTCCCCTTAGCGCCCGTCTGATCGGTCTCGGCCGGGACGCTCGCCACCACAGTTTCCTGATCGTCTGCCACAGACCGCAGACTATCGTTCGCAGCGTTCGAACGCATCTGTTTCGTGCGTTCGCGAACGCTTCCTGGACACGCCTGACCCGTGATAACCTTCCTTATCGCGAGTCAGAATCGCGGCACTGGACCGGTGCCGGGCGGGCGTGGGAGCGGGCGGGAGACGGGCGTGCGCGACGAACACGAGACGCTGCCGGCACCGGCGACGGGGGAGCGGCCGCCGATTTACGCGCTTCCAGAAAATACCGGGGCGCACACCTCGGCCGACTACACGCTCAGCGCCCGCACCCAGGCCCGGATCGCCGACGGCGTCCCGGCTAACACCCGCCGCGCCTACGCCCGGCAGTGGGCCACCTTCACCGCCTGGTGCGCCCAGCACGGCCGCATCAGCCTGCCCGCCACCGCCCACACCCTGGCCGAATACACCTCCCAGCTGTGCGAGGCCGGCCAGGCCCCGGCCAGCATCGAGCAGGCCATCGCCGCCGTGCGCACCATGCACCGGCTGGCCGGCCACACCGGACGACCCGCCACCGAATCCGCCCGCCTGGCCCTGCGCGCCTACAAACGCCAGCGCGCCGAGGCCGGCGGCCGCGCCCAGCGCGAGGCCCCGCCCATCACCATCGACGCGCTGCGCGCCATGGTCGCCGCCTGCGACCTGGCCACGCCGATCGGGCGCCGCGACCGGCTGCTGCTCGTGCTCGGCCTGGCGCTGATGGGCCGCCGCAGCGAGCTCGTCGCCCTGCAGCGGGAGGACGTGCGGGAGGTCGCCGACGGCCTGGAAGTGGCCATCCGCACCTCCAAGACCGACAAGGACTCGGCCGGCGAGACCATCGCCATCCCCCGCGGCAGCCACCCGCTCACCGACCCGGTCGCCGCCTGGCGCGACTGGCTGCACGTCCTCGACCAGGCCGGACAGGACGGCGGGCGGCTGCTGCGCCGGATCAACCGGCACGGCCGTCTCGGCCCCTCGCTCGGCGCCGACGCGGTCAACGTCATCGTCCGCGACCTCGCCGTTCGCGCCGGCGTGCCCTCCGCCGGGACCGTTACCGCGCACAGCCTGCGCGCCGGCGGCGCCACCGTGGCCTACGCCGCCGGCGTCCCGGTCGCCGTCATCGCCAAGCACGGCCGCTGGGCCCCCGCCTCACCGGTCGTGCTGCGCTACATCCGCGCCGTCGACCGCTGGCGCGACAACGCCATGCGCAACGTCGGTCTTTAACTGCCCAAAGGCCTATCCGGACGACCAGGAAAGGCCCGTATCGAGGCATTCGGCAACGCGCCCGCCGGGGATGCGGTGACAACGCAAAGGCCCCGCCCATGGGCGAGGCCCGCACCTACCCACCGAAGCAAGTAGGGGAATCGAAAGGAACGCTACCAGCGAGTCGGTAAAGGCCTGCCAAGACACGTGGCGCGACATGGTGATTGCTGCTCGAGGGGTGTGAGGCGGCCGCGGCCACGAACGCTCTGCGTGCATCCAGGCCGTGTACCTGCGCAGGCCCGAACCCCTGGTCACACTGCGGATCGGCGTAGCGACACCATCTGGTGGTCGACGACATGGGAGTGGTGCCCCGGAATGCGGCGAGGCCGCGTCAATCCTGGCCGTCATTCCAGCAATAGCGATCGCGCAGGACTATGGCAGTGGGGACGCGGATCTATGACATTGGGCGACGCGGATCTTTGACGGCACAGCCCCTGGGCTCGTGAACATGGCCGTGCCCCGGGACGCATGAGACAGAGGCGAGGCCCGGGGCTCATGAACTCCACGCTTACATGCGGGCTCCCCGAAGGATCCGCGCTGACATTCACTGCATTCTCTGCTGACATCTTGTGGCATAACAGCAGGTCACTCGCCCCGCGGCCCTGGCAGTCCATGGCAACATTGCCACCGCTTGTCAGTCGCGTGGGGCGTCCTTCGCATGGATACCGCTCTCGAAGCGCCACATAACCGTAGTGTCAACGCTCACAAGGCGCTGAACGTAGGGGATGAAGACACGGCCAGGTATCCGCCGCAGCTTCCGCCCACGCATGGGCACTGACCTGCAAAAATAGCGTCAGGAGCTTGGGGGGCGCCGCGCTTGGCGGCCTTACTCAAATGATCTTGCTGACACCTCGTGGCACTTGCACTGACACCTCATGGCATTACCCCAGGACAACTTCGTGGCAATCCGCAATAACTTGCGGGAATGTTGCCTTCTCGCAAGTTATCGAGGCAACCTGCTGGCGCAACGAACCATCATTTTCGATTTCTATTTTCTAGAAAATCGAAAATGGTATGCTGTCGCCGTGACTGCAAAGACCAGCGTGGTGACGCCCTGTAAGCACTGTGGAGCGCCGATCGAGCAGCGGCGGGGGAGAGGGCGGCCCAAGGCGTACTGTCCCGAGAAGGACTGTCAGGCGGCGGCCAAGCGGGAGCGGGAGTTGCGGAGGGCCACGCCGGGGCTGGAGGGGGCGCTGGCCAGGGCCGAGCAGTTGTACGACCGGATGGAGAGCGGGCTGGCCGCGGCCATCGAGCCGCTGGCGCGAGCGCTGGCCGAGGAGCTGAGCCCGGCGGGGGTTGAGGCCAAGCTGAGCGCGGTGCAGGCCGAGGCGCACACGCGGGTCGCGATCGCGCGCACCGAGCGGGAGCAGGCATTCGAGCAGGTACGGCTGGCGCGCGAGGCCACCGAGCACGCTCGCAGGCAGACGGCCGAGATGCGGGCGCGGCTCGAGGAGGCGGAAAGCGAGCGGGAGACGGCCCTGGGGGATGCCGAGCGAGCGCGGGAGCAGGCGCTGGCCGCGTTGCGGGAGGCGGCCAGCACCGAACGGCAGGCGTTGCAGACAACCGAGGAGGCGCAGCGGCGCGCGGAGGCGGCCGAGCGGCGGGCCGAGGAGGCGCTGCACCGGGTCGAGTTGACGGAGCAGGCCAGGGATCAGGCCGTTCAGGAGCTGGCCGAGCGAGTTGAGCTGGCGGAGCGGCGTACCGCCGAGGCCCGGGCGCAGGCCGTACAGGCGGAAGAGGACGCCGGCCAGGCGCGACAGGAACGGGACCGGGCCCGGGACGAGACGGCGGCGGCTGTGCGGGCGCGCGAGCAGGCCGAGCGGGAGGTGGCCGGGGCAAAGGCTCGCGCCGAGGCGGCGGCGCAGGAACGGGATCGGGCAGTGGAACGGGCCGTCACGGCTGAGCGGGCGGCGGCCGAGGCGGAGCGGGATCGAGCGGTGGCGCTCAAGGATGCCGTGCAGGCGGCGGCGGAGGTGGCGCGGTTGGAGGAGAAGGCGGCGGAGTCCTCGGCGGCGCTGTCCCGGGAGCGGAAGCAGGTGTCCCGGGAGAAGTCGCGGGCTGAGGCCGCGGCGAAGGAGCGGGATCGGTTGCTGGGGGAGTTGAGGTTGGAGCGGATACGGCTCGAGGACATGCGGGCTGAGCTGGAGACGGTACGGGCGGAGGCGGCGCAGTTGCGGGAGCGGGCGGTGGCTGCAGAACTGCGTTCCTCGTCCTAGCCCCGTTTTCCGTTGACGGGGTGCCGGTGAGAAACGTGTCATGACCCCAAACGGCATTGAGCCCGGCTTGTTGAGCCTTGCCTGGTCAGTGCTGGGCAGACATGACACTCCCCGATGCATATCGACGAGCTGGTCGAGCACTGGACGAAGAGCGCGACCTCGTCGCCGGCAAGGCGCGGAGCTGCCCGACGATGTTCTCGAGCACGTGGCGAAGCAGGTCCGGGTGCCTGCCTCGCAGCTCGGGTTCTAGGAGTGATCCGGCTCCATGATCGAGTACCGCCGCAATCAGATCCGCATGCACCTCGGCTTTCGCCCCTGCACAGCCGCGGACGCGACGAAGGTGACGGTGTGGCCGGCGAGAACGTCGCGCACCGCCGAGCGACGGCCCGAGCGGGTGCGGGAGGAACTCCTCAAGGAACGGATCGAACCGCCCACCCCTGGGCGGCGCATCGGGGTCTGAGGAACATTGGAACCGGATCGTGCGCTAAGCGTTTGTCCTGGTGAGCATCGGTTTGACCGCCGATGATCGCTACCCGAAGCCTTCGAGGGTCTTGTCGTAGACCTGTGGGAGGTTCACGGTGCCGGTCGAGTTCATGTCCGATGAGCAGGCTGCGGGGTTTGCCTCGTTTCAGGGGCCGCCCACGCGCGTTCAGCTGGAGAAATACTTCTTCCTCGATGACGCCGACCGTGAGGTGATCGATTCCAAGCGCAGAGATCACAATCGGCTCGGATCCGCTGTCCAGCTCGGTGTGGTCCGGTTCTTGCGGCGGTTTCTCCCCGACCCTCGCCATCCCTGCCGAGGTCGTGGACTACCTCGCTGAGCAGCTGGGCGGCGATCAACGTCTGGATCGGCGGGGCGGCCCGGAAGGCATCCCGACAGCCAGACCCGAGCAGATCGCCCCCCCCTGTACTGGGACCTGCACGAAAACCGCGACCGCTCCGAGGCCGTCTTCAACGCCTGACCGGCCGGCCGAATCGGCTCCCGGCAGGGGCATTCGCCCGCGGGCCGGCAGGAGAACAACAGCCTGCTGTCCCAGATGATCGCCGATCTGGAGGCCCGGCTCGCCGAGCCGACAGCAGGCTGACCATGGCCTCACCGCCCTCTCAACGACCACTGCCGCGGCTACCGCGTACGAACAGCGCCGAGGCGGCTTGACCACCGTGTGGAAGATCCTCCTCGGCGCTGTACGGATCAGGTGAGGCGGAGGTTGCCCAGCCAGCTGACGGATTCGGGGTCGTGGTGGTCGAAGGCGCTGCTGGCGCCGGTGTCCAGAGTGGCGATGCGGGTCATGTCGTCGCCGGTGAGCTGGAAGCCGAAGACGTCGATGTTCTCGGCCATGCGGTCGGGTCGCATCGTCTTCGGTATGACCACGATGTCGCGCTGGATGAGCCAGCGCAGGACGATCTGGGGCACGGTCTTGCCGTGTGCGGTGGCGATCCGGGTGAGGATGGGGTTGGTGAACAGGTCGTCCCGGCCCTGGCCGAGGGGGCCCCAGGATTCGAGCTGGACGCCGCGCTTGCGCATCATGTCTTGATCGGTCGTGCGCTGGAAGAACGGGTGGGTCTCGATCTGGTTGACCGCGGGCGTGATCTCGTTGTGGTCGATCAGGTCCACGAGCCGATCTGGGTAGAAGTTGGACACTCCGATGGCCCGCGCGCGCCCTTGCCGGTTGAGGTCCTGCAGGGCTCGCCAGGAGCCGTAGACATCGCCGAAGGGCTGGTGGATCAGATACAGGTCAAGGTAGTCCAGGCCGAGCTTGGCCAGTGAGGTGTCGAAGGCGCGCTTGGCGGCCTGTTCGCCGGCGTCGGAGATCCACAACTTGGTGGTCACGAACAGTTCCTCGCGGGGGATGCCGCTGGCGGCGATGGCACGGCCGACGGCCTCCTCGTTCTGGTAGGCGGCGGCGGTGTCGATGAGGCGGTAGCCGGCGGCCAGCGCGTCGGTGACGGCCTGCTCGGTCTGCTCGGACGGGATCTGGAAGACGCCGAAGCCGAGTATCGGCATCCGTACCCCGTTGTTGAGGGTGACCTGGGGAATTTGTGCGGTCATGGGTGAGAGTTCCCTTGCTGGTTGGTGGTGAGCGCGAGTACGGCCGTCGGTACTGGTGTCACCGCGTCAGGTGACACCGCATCCGACGACGGTGCGGTGCACGTTCAGCGGTGCTTGACGCCGGGCAGGGCGGCGGGGGCGAGGGTCGGTTCCGCGACGGGGACGTCGCCGAGCGCCTGGTCGATGGCCGCCAGCAGGTCGTCGGAGAGCTCCACGCCGGAGGCGGCGGCGTTGGCGTGCACTTGCTCGGGACGGGAGGCACCGATGATCGCGGAGGCGACCTCACCGCGGCGCAGCACCCAGGCCAACGCCAGGGTGGCCATGCTCATCCCGGCCTGCTCGGCGATAGGGAGGAGACGCTGGACCGCTTCGAGGGTCGCGTCGCTGTAGACGAGGTCCTGGGAGACCGCCATCGTGGCGCTGGCGAACCGGCTGCCTTCCGGGACGGGCCGTCCCGGCTTGTACTTGCCGGTCAGGACGCCCTGGGCGAGCGGTGACCAGACGATCTGGGAGATGCCGTTGGCCGCGCACAGGCCGAAGACCTCCGCCTCGGGGGCCTGCCACAGCATGGAGTACTGCGGCTGGGAGGAGACGAACAGCTCGGGGCCGGCCAGGTCGATGGCGGCCTGGATCTGCTCGGGGGTCCACTCGCTGAAGCCGAGGTAGCGGGCCTTGCCCTGTTCGACGACCTTCTGGAACGCCTCGATGGTGTCCTCGATCGCCACGGAGGGGTCGAAGCGGTGCGCCTGGTACAGGTCGACGTAGTCGGTCTTCAGGCGGGTGAGGGAGGCGTCGATCTGCTTGGCGATCTGCGCCGGAGACAGTCCCTGATCGGCCGAGTCGTCCGACATCTGGCCCCACACCTTGGTGGCCAGGATGTAGGAGTCGCGGGGGTGGGCCGAGAGGATCTCGCCCCACGCGGTTTCGGCGGCTCCTTGGCCGTAGACGTTGGCGGTGTCGAAGAAGTTGATGCCCACCTCGAAGGCCGCCTCGGTGCAGGCGCGGGTGGCGTCCGCCTCGACGCCGCCGGAGTAGGTGAGCCAGGACCCGAGCGAGATCTCCGAGATCTGCAGGTCCGAACTGCCGAGTGTGCGGTATCGCACGGCGGCCGAGGTGACCGGCTTCGTGGATGAAGGGGAACTCACTGACGATCCTTTCAAGAGAGGGTGGCGCGGGCCCTGGTCATCCGAAGGCGTTCCGGCAAGCGGCATGCGCGCCGAGGGTTGTGCGGGAGGCGCCCTTCAGGCCCGCCCTCAATACACGAAACCAGCAGCCGAGCCCGGCAGACAGTCACGCTTGTGAGGGGTAACAGCAGGGACCCCCTCCTGCGGGAAACGCGCCGCGCACCGGGGAACGAAGACAATCACCGTCGGCTGTGGTACGGCGCACGGACAGTACGGTGGCGGAGCAGGCATGGGAACGACATGTCTCGCGCGCCGGCTGTAAACACGCGCGTACATTCCTTGGCGTCGGGCCAGTGGGCTTGGGCCCGGCTGCAGGCCGAGGGCCGGACGGACGGTGCCTGGCGTCAGCTCTCGGTGTCAGCCTGCGCCGCGGCCTCGTCATGGTCCTGGGTGGCTGCCCAGCTGGCCAGGAGTTTCAGGGCGTCGGCGGCCGGGGTGCCGGGGTCGGCGCTGTAGACGGTGATGGACAGCCCATCGTCGCCGGGCAGGTCCAGCGACTCGTGCGTCAGCTCCATCTCGCCCACCACCGGGTGGTGGAACCGCTTGGTTCCCTCGGTGAAGACGTGCACGTCGTGCGCGCCCCACAGGGTGCGGAAGGCGTCGCTGCGGGTGGACAGCTCTCCGATCAGGTTCGACAGCTCACGGTCGTAGGGGTTCTTGGCGGCCTCGACCCGCAGCACCCCGACGCCGTCGCGGGCCACCCGTTCCCAGTCGGGGTACAGCCGGGCGGCGCGGGGGTCGAGGAAGACGAACCGGCAGGTGTTGGCCGGCTCCTGCTCGAAGCACTCACAGTGCAGGGCGCGGGCCAGCGGGTTGGCCGCCAGGATGTCCATGCGGTTGTTGCGCACGTACGCCGGCTGGTCGTGCAGGCCCTCGATGATGCGCAGCACGCTGGCCCGCACAGCGGCCCCGGCAGGGCGGCGTCGCGCCCGCGCCGGGCGGGCGTTGGCCGCGCGGGCCAGGGCATACAGGTGGTCCCGCTCGATGTCGTCCAGCCGCAGGGCCTGGGCGAGGGCGTCCAGGACGCTGTCGGAGACCCCGCCGAGATTGCCACGCTCCAGCCGCGTGTAGTACTCAACGCTCACCCCGGCCAGCATCGCGACCTCACCCCGGCGCAGCCCGGACACCCGCCGCTGCCCGTAGGCGGGCAGACCCGCCTGCTCAGGCGTGATCTTGTCGCGGCGGGACTTCAGGAAGGCGGTGACTTCGGCCCGATTGTCCATAACCCCAGCATAGGAAGGGTGTGACGCCCGATCAGGGCTGGAGAGGGTCCCTGTCATTACCCCTTACAGCACAACCCCCTCATGTACATGAGCGATCACGGCGGCGCGGCGACCAGGAGAACTCCTCACCGGGGCGGTGCGCGACTCCGGCATGTCATCCGGTACATCACCCTCGCCGGCGCAGCGATCGCCGCCCGGTGGCCTGCATGAGCGCCGCGCCGAAGGTCACTGCCCCGCGCGGCGGGCACGTCAGCCTCGCCGCGGCCGCCGACGCCTTCCTCGCCAGCGGCTCCAGCGGCCCGTACCCGCCGGTGGCCACCCCGGGCAGCTCGGCCCGCCAGAACCGCTGATCGGCCAGGTCCCGGAAGCGGGGCGAGAAGTTGTAGCCGGGCAGCGAGAACAGCCCGAACACCATGTCGGAGTACGAGGCGTTGTCGGTGGCGACCATCTCCGGCCGCGCGCCGGCGTCCAGGTTCAGCAGGGTGTCCAGGATGTGCAGCGAGTCGCGCGGGGTGCCCGGCACGACCATCTGCCCGATCCCGGCGACCTGCTCGTTGACCGCGTTGAGCCAGGTGATCCCGCGCTTGAAGTGGTAGTACTTCGGCGAAGGCCTCACGCTGATCGTGCGCTTGGGGACCACGACCCGCAGCCCGTCCACCGGCGTCCAGGTTCAGCAGGGTGTCCAGGATGTGCAGCGAGTCGCGCGGGGTGCCCGGCACGACCATCTGCCCGATCCCGGCGACCTGCTCGTTGACCGCGTTGAGCCAGGTGATCCCGCGCTTGAAGTGGTAGTACTTCGGCGAAGGCCTCACGCTGATCGTGCGCTTGGGGACCACGACCCGCAGCCCGTCCACCGAGGCCAGCAGGCCATCGCCCCAGTGCGCGACGATCGGCATCCGCGCCTGGGCCGTGATGAGCCGGCCGTTGGCTGCGGCGATCGTGTTGGACCGGAGGTAGTGCTGGGTCTACCGGCGTTTCTCGCCTCAGCGCCCATGTGCCAAGATCCCCGCGCCGGTTGGATTGAGGCATGATATCGACAGATATGGTCCAGTTGTGGTCGGTGAGCAGGGTGTACGGCTCCGGCGACCAGGCGGTGGCAGCGCTGGACGCCGTGACCACCGGATTCGCGCCAGGCACCTTCACCGCGGTGATGGGCCCGTCCGGCTCGGGCAAGTCCACCTTGCTGCACTGCGCCGCCGGGCTGGACCGGCCCAGCGACGGCAAAGTCGTCATCGACGGCACTGACCTCGGCACGCTGACGGAGAACGAGCTGACGCTGCTGCGCCGCGCGCGGGTCGGGTTCGTCTTCCAATCCTTCAACCTGGTCTCCGCCCTGACCGCGGAGCAGAACGTCGCCCTCCCACTCCGCCTGGCGGGGCGCCGGCCCGGCGTGGAGCAGGTGCGTGCGGCGCTGGCCGAGGTCGGGCTGGCCGAGCGGGCCAGGCACCGGCCCAGTGAGCTGTCCGGCGGCCAGCAGCAGCGCGTGGCGATCGCCCGCGCGCTCGTCACCAAGCCCGCGGTGATCTTCGCCGACGAGCCGACCGGCGCTCTGGACACCACGACCTCCCGATCCGTACTGAAGCTGCTGCGCGGGATCGTAGATCACCAGAATCAGACCGTGATCATGGTGACGCACGATCCGGTCGCGGCCGCGTACGCCCACCGGGTGCTGTTCCTGGCCGACGGCCGGGTGGTGGACGAGCTCACCGGAACCCCCGGGCCGGAGACGATCGCAGCCCGGATGGCGAGCCTGGAGGCAGCGGCATGCTGAAGCGGGCCAAGAAGCATGTCGCAGCGCCGCGCACAGCGTGGCAGGTCCAGGGCGCGACAGGCCGCGGGGGGCGTGGTGGCGGTTCACTCGCCCTGGCCTGGGATCTGACGCGCGGTCGTTGGGGCAGCCTGGTCGGCACCTTCCTCGCGCTTGGCCTGGCGGTCGGCATCCTGTCCATGACGGGACTGGTCTTCGCCTCCGCCCAACCTCAGGTTCCCGCCCGGTACGCAGGGGCGGCCGTCCTGGTCAAGACACCCTCCACCGGCGGAGAGGTCAACGGCTTGTTCTACCCGGACAAGCCCTGGTCGCCCGAGCAGGCCCGGTCCCTGGCCGAGCGGCTCGGCCGGATCCCGCAGGTGGCGGCGGCCGTGCCCGACCGGGTCTTCTACGCCCAGGTGGTCATCGGCGGCAAGCCCGTCGCGGGTGACATCCAGGGATACCTGTGGCCCAGCGCCGCGCTCGCACCGTACCGGCTGGCCGCGGGCCGGCCCCCGGCCGGCCCCGGTGAGGTCGTCGTGAGCCGCGCGCTCGGGCTGGCACCCGGCCGGCAGGTGACCGTACTCACCGCCGACGGACCGGCGTCCTACTCGGTGTCCGGCACGGTCGCGGGCCCCGGCTACTACTTCGCCCAGGCACGGACCGGCGGGGTGCGAGTCATCGGGCTGGTGGCCGAAGCCGGTGCAGACGTCGCGGCGATCAAGCGTGCGGCCCGAGCCGTCGTCGGCGCCAAAGGACTGGTCCTGAGCGGTGAGGCCAGATCGGCGACCGAACCTGTGGCAGACGTTCAGACACGGTGGTTCGGTTACCAGATCCTCAGCGGCATGGCGATCCTGGTGGCGTTCACGGCTGTGTTCATCGTGGCCTCCACCTTCGCGTTCGGCGTCGCACAGCGGCGCAGGGAGCTGGGGCTGCTGCGGACGGTGGGCGCGACCCCGCGCCAGATGCGTGCCCTGATGCACGGCGAGGCGCTGTGGTCGGCGTGGCCGCCGCCGCGGTCGGAGTCGCTGTCGGTACGGCGTGCGCTCCCGGCTTCGGCCAGACCCTCGTCGATCTGGGATTCCAACCGCGGAGTTTTGCCGTGGAGATCCGGCTGTGGCCGATGCTCGCATGCTTCGCCGCCGGGCTGGCGGTGGCCCAGCTCGGCGTATGGGCGGCTTCGCGCCGGGCCGCGAAGGTGGCGCCGCTGGAGGCGTTGCGCGAGGCCGCAGTGGACGAACGCCCGATGACGGCCGGCCGGTGGGTATTCGGAGCGCTGTTCACCATCGTGGGGGTGGTGCTCGGTGTCTTCATCGCCGGAGAGTCCGACAGCGTGATCCAGTACTCCTTCTACGCGGCGGGGACGCTGATCGTCGGGCTCTCGCTGCTCGCGCCGGCGGTCATCCCGCCGCTCGTGCGCGCCGTGTCGTGGCCGGTCCGCAGCACAGCGATCGGCATGCTGGTGCGGCAGGGCGCACTGACCGCAGTGCGGCGCACCGCCTCGACAGCGGCGCCGGTGCTGGTCACGGTCGGTTTCGCGGTGCTGGTCACCGGCATGGTGGAAACCAACGTCGGGGCCAACGGGCTGCGTCGTGCCGCCGCCGTCCAGGCGCAGTGGGTGCTCGCGCCGCAGGACACACCGGGCCTCACCGATGCCGCGGTCTCGGCCGCGGGAGGCTCCTCCACGCTGCCGACCACCGTCTACACAGGCGACAGACCCTTCAGCGCGATCGGCGTGGCAGGCAAGAGCAAGGCGGACGTGATCGCCGGAGACCTGCAGGACCTGCGAGGTGGCCAGACGATGGCCGTGGCCGAGTGGACCGCTCGCGAGCGCGGCTGGCGCGTCGGCACTGCCGCGCCGGTGGTGTTCGAGGACGGGCGAAGCTTGCGGCTCACCGTGGTCGCGGTGCTCAAGAAGGCCCCGGCCGACATCCTGCTGACCCGCCAGACTGTACGCGACCACGATCCATCAGCACTGACCGAGCCCGTCTACCTCCCCACCCTGACTGCCGTCCCGGCGGACACCGGAGCCGTCATCGAGAAGGTCACCGACCGGATGGCCGGCATCGAGGAACATGAAGACGAACTGGTCTGGGTCTTCGTGCTCATCCTGGTCGGGCTGTCGGTGGGCTACAGCGCCATCTCCATCGCCAACACACTGCTGATGGCCACCGCCAACCGGACCACCGATCTGCGCACGCTGCGCCTTTCCGGCGCGACCACCGGCCAGGTGCTGCGGACCGTCGCCCTGGAGTCGACCCTGGTGGTCGCGATCGGCGCGCTGCTCGGCATCGCGGTGGCCGTGACGGCGCTGGTCGGCATCACCACAGGGCTGACCAACATGATCGGCATGACCGTCAGCATGATCCTTCCCTGGCCGATCATCGGCGCGGTCATCGGCATCTGCCTCCTGCTCGCCGTCGCCGTCTCGGTCATCCCAGCCAGAACCGCGCTACAGCCACCCCGCCCGTAGCGACATGGCAGCTCGGGTCACGCATGGCCTGGCCGTCAGAGATCACAAAGGTTGAGAGTACAGAGCGGCACCGCTTTGATGATCTTGCGTTGGTTGACGGTGTACGGCGGCCTGGACACGACTCCTGGCCGTTGTCTCTACCCCCGGGCTTCACCGCTTGCGTGCGGCGGGGTCGCGCCCAGCCTGCCAGCGTGCGAGCGCTTCACCCGAGACCCGGGCGTAGCGGGCCAGCGAGGCGACCGAGGTGTGCCCGGAGTAGGCCAACAGCGTGGAGGTGTTCGCGCCGTCCTCGGCCGCGTGGGTCAGCGCCGAGTGCCGCAGCTGATGCAGCGTCCAGCCGCCGGTAGCGGCCTCGAACAGCTCGGCCGCCCGCCGATACGACAGCCGCGCCTTCCCGCTGCCCGCGTCGATGTCGGCCGGCGGCAGTTCCACCCGGGCCCGCCGGTCGGTGGTGAACACCGGCCCTGCCCGGCGCCCCTCCAGCAGGCGAGGCAGCAGCCGGGCGGTGCCGGTACGCCACACGATCACGTCGACCGCGCCACCTTTGCGCCGTACCCGGGCTCGCCGGTTGCGAAGCCCGCGCGCGAGCACATCAAGGGGTTTTGAGGAACGCGCCCCCCGTTCCCGCCAGAGACCTGGAGCCCCCCGATCCGGCCGATCAGGCCAGGACTGGGGCATCCTGCGTGACGCCCTCGTCGAGCGACTACACACAGCTACTCCGGCCACAGTGGCAGCTTCGTTACCGGCACCCCCGGTACGACGCGGGCTGTGGAAGTGCCTGTCGACGGTACGGGACGCGTGTCGTTCGCCAGGGCGAGTTTTGCTTGACCGAGACCGTGCTCTCGCCTTCGATCACGCGGACTCGCAGAAGCAGAGTTGAAGCGGCGTGTCCACGGCAAAGGGTCGACCGGACCAGTCGCCGAAGCGCTCGACGAGCCGAAGGCCGCCGAGCGAGACGAGCAGCGGCAGCTCCTGCGGGAAGATGCTCCTGATTTCGAGCGGTGCGACGACGAAGTCGGGCTCGGAGTCAGTCGAGAGGTGCCACGTCCCGCGTGTAACTTGCGCGGCCGCAGCGTAGATCTCAGCGACATCGACGCTGACGTTGCCACGGTCAGGATCCATGAACGACAACGACTCCCGGGTGCGCCGCACGCCATCGGCTTCGGCAAGCAGGCGCATGCTCGGGTTGAACACATCGAAGACGAACCGTGCTCCAGGCGCCAGGTGTCTTCGGACCGACCGAAAGCAGCTCACCAGATCCTCAGCCTCATGCAGATGCAGCAGGGAATTGGCTGTGATGAACACGAAGTCGAATGTGCGGCCCAGGTCGAAGGCCCGCATGTCGCCCTGCGTCCATTCCACCGCCACACCGCGCTCGTTCGCCTTGCGCTGGGCCTCAGCCAGCATGTCTGACGAGAAGTCCAGGCCGACGCACGGATGCCCGTCGGACGCGATGGGGATCAGCTTGTGCCCGGTGCCGCACCCGAGCTCCAACACGCGCCCGCCTTGCCGATTGGCCTCGGCCCGGTAGAAGTCGACTGCGGGCCCGCCGCCCGGGAACATCAGGTCGTACAGCCTCGCGTGCGAGTAGAACGCTTCACTCATCAAGCGCCTCCTCCTTTCCGACTCATCCGCAGCTGGCCGTGGTGGCCTGCTGATTCAAGCGTGTGTGCCACAGCCGCGACAACAGCTTTACCGTCATCCGCGCCAACCTCGGCTTCGCCGCGGTGATGACCCGCCAGACCAAGATCAAAGCTAATCGTTGGTTTCTTGCTGAAAGCTACGGGCGGGCCGAACGGGTTCGGCAGGAGGTGGGCTGCAGCAGGCCGCGTCGACCTCCCTGGTCAGAGTGTCGGCGTCAGCTATGACCACGCACACTTTCCAGGATCGGCGCCGTCCTCGGCGCGGATGGGAGCGCGCCGGTTGTCCAGGTCGATGTCCTGGAGGGTCAGGGGAAGGTCATCGCGGCCTCGGCGCCGACCACGGCCATCGGCAGCACGAGCACGACGACGGCGGCGGCGAGCAGCCGCGGCGTCCGCCCGGTTCCAGGCGTCGCGGCGCCCGGGCCGGGCGCGGCGAGCTCGTGCGCGGTGCGCGCCGCCCACACGACGATCAGCCCGTCGAGCGCGTGCACCGCGAGCGACAGGCCGTCGAACGTCACCCGTCCGGCCTGGAGCAGCGAGTAGAGCTGCGGGAGGAGGAGGGCGGTCCAGCCGATGGCGACCGTGACGGCGCTGAACCGCCCGTCGCGTCCCTGCCCGGCAATGATCATCGCCTTGCAGCCGAGGGTCGCCATCGGCACCAGGAGCAACGCCGTCGGCAGCAGGACCTCGGCGAACGGCCGCAGCGCCGCGGCCAGGACCCCGGTCAGGCCGAGCCCGAGGGCGATGATCCGGAACCGGGCCGATACCCCGGCCAGGGCCCGCACCAGCAGGAACATGGTGGCGGCCCACACTGCCCAGCTCGCGGCGTACTTCGCGACGTCGGACACGTCGTCGAGGAGTTCCCAGAGCAGCAAGTCGCCGGCCACGTCCGCGTAGAGCAGGCGCCGCAGCCACACCACATCACGCGGCAGCGCCCCGGCGCGCGGCGAGGTCGGGCCGCGCAGGATCTGCCACAGCGCCCACGCGTTGAGCACGCCGATCGCCGCGGGCAGGAGCCGGGCCCCGTCGTCCTACGGCCAGAAACCCGCCGTCGTACCCGGCGGCGACGGCGGCGGCAGTCAGGTAGAGCGCGACGGCGACGGCGGCCGGACGCCCGAAGCGGTAGCTGGCGACGGCGGCCCGGAGTAAGGCTACGATGCGGATGATCTTATTGGACCGGCAGGGCCGCCCGGGCCGGTCGGCCGGGACCCAGTTGGAACAGGACGGCGGCCACCCGTCGGTGCAACAACGCATCCGAGTACTGCGACAACATCACGACGCCGACGGCGGGATACGTGGCCCGAACGCGGTGCGCGGCCTTGTGCACGTGGCTGAACAGCCCATCCCCGCGCCCTGTCGCTCGCGCTTCTGCGATCTGGGCATCCACGTCTGCGTCCTGCGGTCCCCGACGCAACATGATGTGAAGATCAGCTGACATGCCTCACGTGACAGAAGGGGTCATCGCGCTCTGACCTGCGGGAAGAGACCGTCAACCAGGGTAACGATGGAGGGCGGATCATCGCGGCGGGCTCACGGCAGCTGCCCGTTCTCGTCCATGAACGCCGCCAGAGCGGTATCGCCAGAGCTGAGCCGGTGGCCAGGTCACGGACGGCGGCGATGGCCGCCTGGCCGCCGTCGCGCTGGCGCTCGGCGAGTTCGACCAGGCCGAACAGCTGTACGGCGCGGCCCTCGAGGTGGCGGTCGAGGTGGGCGACCGCGCAGAGCGGTCACACACCCGCGCCGGACTGGATCAGGCGAGCAACCGGTCGACCAACCCGTCGAGGTAGTCAGGGGTGAGCGGGCCCGCGCCGAACAGGACGCGCATGTAGATCGGCGCCAGGAGATGGTCCAGCACCCCCAGTGCGTCGGGCGGGTCCTCGCCGCGGTCGCGGGCGCGGTCGAGCATGGCCTGCAACTGCCTGCGCCGGTCAGCCAGGAGCTCGTCGCGCGCCCGAAGGCCCTGTTGACCCTCGCCTGACAGCGCGATGGTCAGTCGCACCAGCGCCAGGCCGTCGGGTCCGGTGACCTCGCGGGCCACGATGGCGGCGTAGGCGCGCAGGTCGCCGGCCAGGCTGCCGGTGTCAGGCATCGGCGCCTGCGCGTTGAGCCGGGTCAGCAGCACATCGCTGAGCAGGGCTTCGAGGTTGCCCCACCGGCGGTAGAGGCTGGTGTCGGCCACGCCCGCGCGGGCCGCGACCTCGCCGACGGTGAAGTTTCCGTAGCCGCGCTCGCTGACCAGGTCGGTAACGGCCTGGTGCACCGCCGCGCGGACCCGGGCGCTGCGCCCGCCGGGCCGCCTGGCCCGCCCCTGCTCATCCATATCTCCACCTTAACGCAGTCGCGACTTGCGTTAGAGTCTCTCTTAACGCAGTCATTGACTGCTTTTAGGAGGGATTTGCGTGAAAGCGTTGCTCACTCTGACCTGCGCAGGTCAGTTCATGGTGCTGCTCGACAACACGATCGTCGGCGCCGCCCTGCCCGACATGCAGCAGCGGCTCCACACCGGGCTGACCGGCCTGCAGTGGATCGTCGACGCCTACGTGCTGCTGGTGGCCATGCTGCTGCTGTCGGGCGGCGTCTTCGCCGACCGGTTCGGCCGCAGGCGGGTGTTCCTGGCCGGGGTGGTGGTGTTCACGGCCGCGTCGGTGGTGTGTTCGCTCGCGCCCTCGATCGGCTGGCTGATCGCGGGGCGGGTGCTGCAGGGCGTCGGGGCCGCGGCGCTGAGCCCCGCCTCGCTAGCGCTGCTCGCCGCCGCGTATCCCGCCCCGAGGGAGCGTGTCAGAGCGATCGGGTTGTGGGCCGGGTTCAGCGGCATCGGCCTGGCCGCCGGACCGCTGGCGGGCGGGATCCTGGTGGAGGCCTTCGGCTGGCCCGCCATCTTCCTGGTCAACGTGCCCATCGGGGCGGTCCTGCTGCTGGCCGGGCTGCGCGTGCTGGGGGAGTCCCGCAACCCGAGCGCGCCGCCGATCGACGTCCCCGGCACGGTCCTGTCCGCCGCGGGCGTGGGCGCTGTGACCTACGGCCTGATCGAGGGCGGTTCCCGAGGCTGGACCTCGCCGGTGATCCTGGGCAGCTTCGCCGCCGGACTGGTGCTCCTGGCCGCGTTCGTCGTGGTCGAGGGTCGTGTGTCGACGCCGATGCTGCCGCTGCGGCTGTTCCGTCAGCGGCTGTTCACGGTGTCCAACACGGCGATGGTCGTGGTCGGGTTCGCGCTGATGGGGTCGTCGTTCTTCTTCTCCCAGTTCTTCGTCCACGTCCAGGGCACTTCGATCCTGGTC
Organism: Nonomuraea sp. NPDC049400; assembly: GCF_044466425.1. Classification (NCBI taxonomy): domain Bacteria; kingdom Bacillati; phylum Actinomycetota; class Actinomycetes; order Streptosporangiales; family Streptosporangiaceae; genus Nonomuraea; species Nonomuraea sp. NPDC049400. The sequence goes on along the minus strand of NZ_JBITMP010000047.1, from coordinate 62,957 downwards.
GCCGGGCTGCGGACCCTGCCCACCTCGCTGGCCATGGTGATCGTCAGCCCGTACGCGGGCCGGTTCGCGGCCAGGTACGGCTTCCGCGTCGTCGTCGGCATCGGCCTGGCGCTGGCCGGGCTGGGGCTGCTGGCGCTGGGCTTCGTCCAGGCCGATACCGGCTACGGGAACGTGTGGTGGCGGCTGGCGGTCGTCGGCATCGGGTTCGCCCTGACCATGTCGCCGCTGACCGGGGCCGCCATCCAGGCGGTCAGCCCGCAGGAGGGCGGCCTCGCCTCGGGCGTCAGCAGCACCACCCGGCAGATCGGCGCGGTGCTCGGCGTGGCGGTCCTCGGGGCGATCGTCCATACGCGGGAGTCCGGCGGCGCCTCCTTCGAATCCGGCCTCAACAGCGCCTTCCTCGCGGCGGGTGCCGTGACGCTGGCCTGCGCCGTATTCACCGGCCTGTGGCTGACCGCGGCCCGGACGCCGAGGGGCGTCCGGGCCGAACAGTCAGGAGGCCAGGCAGTCAGTGAGCCGCCGCTGACAGCTCCTCCCAGTCGGCCCACGTCTTGAGCCGTTCGGCGTGGGCCTGCTGGGTCATCCGCAGCCCTTCGGTGCCGACGAACACCCGCAGCGGCGGGTCGTCGGAGTCTGCCACCTCGAGCAGCGCCCCGGCCGGGTCCCCGACGTTGAGCCCCTGTGCGAACTTCACGAAACTCTCGCGCACCCCGTCATGGAGCGGGTCGGCCGCGGAGTTGACGGCCCCGGCGGTGCTGTCGGTGGCGTAGAAGCTGGACTCGACCACCGTCACCTTGATGCCGAAGCCGGCGACCTCCTGCGCGAGGGAGTCGCTCAGGACCTCCAGCGCGAACCTGGAGGCGTGATACCCGCCGCCAAGCGGCAAAGCGACCTGACCGCCGGTGGAGGAGATCTGGATGATGTGCCCGCTGCCCTGCTCGCGCCACGGGCTCAACGCTCACGTCCGTGTCTTCCGCCTGGTCCTGTTCGTCGTGGTCGCGCAGCATGCGCAAGACGGTGGCGAGTTCGGGCCGCCTCGTGGCGCGGGTGGAGATCTTCTCGGAGAAGATCCGGGTCACCCCGGCGGCCTTGAGGGAGTCGAGCTGAGTGTCCAGCGACTGTCGCAGCGTCGAGGCGCGAGCATAGCCGATCTTGGCGTGTCCGGATGACTGGGTGCCGGCGGCAGCGCGGAGCAGTCCGTCCAGGCCGAGCCCGGTTTGCGCAGTGCCGGGGTCGGCGCGTTGAGCGCCTTGGCCAGGGCGGGCACGAGCCGTCGTCGTGCACTCCGAGATCGTTTCATGGGTGCGTTTCACCCGTCCAAGGGTTTGCACCGACCTATGAAACAGCGGAAGTCCAGCATACTTTCGGCCGGGGCGGCTGTTTCATAGGCGAACGCCTATGAAACAGCTCTCTGGGTTTAAGGGCAGCCACCGAACCCCCCTTGCGATGTGCCCTGGACGCGGCGGAGCAAGCCATGGCAAGGGGGGCGAGTTCCGAGGCAGCGAGGACTCCTCCGGCTACCGGCTGCTGGGATCACTATGGTCTCGGTGACCTGGGGCGGTGAAGCGGATCTCGTGTGACGCTTTGGCAGCGAGGAAGTCCAGCAGGCCACCGCCCTCGACGGTCAACGCGTCGCGGTCGCGCGCGGACAGCGGTGCGAACGGGTGCACGGTCAGTGTCGCCGTGTCGTGTGCAGTGGCGAACGTCCAAGTCGCTGCCGTGAAGCCGTCGAGGAGCACCAGGCGAGGGACGGGTCCGTGCGGTTTGAAGTTCTGCCGGCGGAGGCCGTCGGTGATCACCCTGGAGCGGTCGTGGTGTGACAGCAGCAGGTTGTCGAAGTCGTACAGGAACCGGGCGGGCGCACTGACCTGCGGATCGGGCCGGGGCGCGTCGGGCAGGTCGAACAGTTCCGCGCCGTTCTCGTCCGCGAACGTGACCAGGCGGGGCCGGAGCCGGTCGAGCACCTCCGCCAGCCGGGTCAGGCCGCACCAGGTCTGCACGTCGCGTACGGTCGCCGGGCCGAACGCGGCCAGGTAGCGCAGGACCATCTGGTCGATCGTGTGGTCGGCGCGCAGCGGCGCGCCTGCCCACGACTCGAGAGGCGCGTGGACGGTCCGGCCGCCGGCGCCCCACACCCCGCGTGGCGGGGTCTGTACGACCGGCAGGAGGTTGCGCACCGCGTAGGCCAGGCTCGCCGGGTTGCGGTCCGGCCACCGCTGAGCCAGCAGCCGACCGAGCTCGCCCGGCGTGCGGGGCCGCTCGTCGAGCAGCTCCCGGCCCGCGGCCACCACCTGGCCGGTGTCCAGCCCGCGCATCGCCCGGCCGTGCGTGTGGTTGGCGAACAGGTCGCGGTCCAGCACCGGCTGCACGAGCGGACGCAGCGCGAGCGCGTCGGCCGTGCCGACGAGGTGGATCGTCGAGCGCATGAGGGCGATCCGCACGGCCCGGCGCTGGGTGAGCAGCGCCGCGACATCCTCTGGCCGGCACGCGGCGAGCCGGCTCCACAGTCCCACGTACCAGGTATGCGGGGTCTGCGCCTGTAGGCCCACCAGGTGATCAATGGCCTGCAGCGGGGTGAGGTCGGCGCGGCGCAGGAGCAATTGCCGATCGAGGGTGGCGCGGTTGAGGGCGCGGCGGGTCAGGATCTGCATGACGGTACTCCTGGAAGTTCAATTCAGGGGTGCGCGCGGCAGGGTGCCCGCCGCACGTACCACCCGGTCGGCACGGTTCAGCGCAGCTGGCGGAAGAAGCCGCGGATGTCGTCGACCAGCAGGTCGGGTACGTCGTGCGCGGCGAAGTGGCTGCCCGTGTCGTAGGCGTTCCAGGACAGGATGTTCTTGTGGTCGCGTTCGGCGAACGGGCGGATCGACTGGAAGTCCCAGGCGAAGTTCGCCAGCCCGAGCGGCACGGTGGTGGGTTCGGCCGGCTTGTCGGTGGCGTGGAAGTCCTCGTAGTACAGGCGCGCGGCCGACGCGGCGGTGTTGGTCAGCCAGTAGATCATGGTGTTGGTCAGCACATAGTCCGCATCGAGGTTCGGGCCGAGCAACTGCACGTTCCAGCCCAGCTGCCCCACCGGCGAGTCGGCCAGCGCATGAGCCAGCGTCTGCGGCGCGGTGGATTGCAGCTTGTCGTAGGCGCCGCTGTTGTCCGTCCACCACTGCAGGAACTGGACCTTCTTCCGGTCCTCCTCCGACAGGCCGGCCAGCTCGGCCGGGTCGCCGGAGGGGAAGGAGAAGATCTGGGTGACGTGCACGCCGATGACGTGCCCGGGATCGCAGCGACCGACCTCGGGCGAGATCTCCGAGCCGCAGTCGTTGCCGTGCGCGCCGTACCGCTCGTACCCGAGGCGGCACATCAGCTCGGCCCACGCCCTGGCGATCCGGTACCGGTTCCAGCCCCGCTCGGCGGTGGGACCGGAGAAGCCGAAACCGGGGATGGACGGGATCACCAGGTGGAAGGCGTCGGCCGGGTCGCCGTCATGGGCGCGCGGATCGCTCAGCGGGCCGATCACATCCAGGAACTCCACGACGGTGGTCGGCCAGCCGTGCGTGAGCAGCAGCGGCGTGGCGTCCGGCTCGGGCGAGCGCACGTGCAGGAAGTGCACGTTCTGCCCGTCGATGCCCGTCGTGAACTGCGGGTACGAGTTGAGCTTCGCCTCCCACGCGCGCCAGTCGTAGCCGTCGCGCCACCGCTGCACCAGACTCTGCACGTATGGCAGCGGCACGCCGTAGTCGTTGCCGGCGCCGGGCAGTTCGTCGGTCCAGCGGACCCGGGCCAGGCGCTCGGTCAGGTCGTCCAGGTCGGCCTGCGGGATATCGATACGGAAATCACGGATCTCGGCCGTGTCGATCTCGGTCATGGCGTCGACCCTGCCGGATCATTAGGACGATAGCGCTCCTAATGGTCGGGCATGCTTGACGAATGTTGGACACCTCGGCCCGCCTCCTGCGGCTGCTCTCCCTCCTGCAAACCCCGCGCGAGTGGACCGGCACCGAACTCGCCGAGCGCCTCGGGGTGAGCGGGCGGACCGTGCGTACCGACGTGGAGCGCCTGCGCACCCTCGGCTACCCGGTGCTGGCCACCCGCGGTTCCGCCCTGTGGGCTTTGCTGGTCCGCCCGTCCCACTCGTACAACGCCAGATCGGAGGCCGGGACCTTCACGGCGGCGGCGACATACTCGACCGCCTCGTCCGGCAGCTCGCCACGCCCGCGCGGGAACCGCCCATGGAGCTGGTGAAACTTCAGCATCAGTGCGAAGGCCAGCTTCGTCGGCCCTCGACGCCCTGCCAGGAGCTCCATCTCCTCATCCAGGAGCGTCCAGTGACCGACCAGTTCGTCTTCGTCGAGGACACGCGCCATCGCACTCGGACTCTCTCAGGGGGGTCGACCGGTCCAGGTCAGCCACCACCAACCCCCGAGATTCGGACCAATACTTACCGCACGTGATCCGATACGTCCGGGAACCGTGAAAGATCCGCGAGAACCTCCGCAAACGGCTTACTGACCAGGGCGAACGCGCTCGAATGTACTTGGTGACAGCTTCGTTAACGACAGGCCAGGACACGGCAGCCGACCCGCCCCGCGACGACGTTGACCCGGTGGCCGCGCTGATCGGCGCCTGCCACCGCTTCGCCACCCATGTCGACTTGCTGGCCGACCGGCTCGGCGCGGTAGACCTGAGCGCCGACGACGCCGAGCGCGTCAACGACGCGATCATGCGCGCCTTCACTGTGACCGCGCTGGCCAGCTCACTGACTGTTGGCCTGCAACGGGAGGCCAACGAAGCCGAGTGCCCGCATTTCAACGTGCTCACCGATGCGGAGTGGGCGCGCCTGTCAGCTGATGAGATGGCAGCGCACGATCGCAACGCCACCTACCTGTGTGCACTGCAGCCCGGCCACCCGGGCCCGCACGTGTCGCTGGCTCAATCGTTCGGGGAACGCGATGTCTGGCTCCGCTGGGCCGTCGGCGTTCGGGAACTGGGCGACCTCGCGCCCTGCCCGTCCAGTGCTGGCCCTGCCGACGATCCGGAGCTTTGCCACTTGTTCGACGGTCATCCCGGCGAGCACGCCTTCGACCCGGGCGCTCCCGCCTTCAGCCGCGAGGCTTCGCCGGAGATGCTGCGCAGGATGGACGACCTGCTCGCCGAGTAGGGGTCATGGTCATATCCGGCCAGCAATTCCCGCTACCGACCATCGACGCAGGCCAGCAGCTTCCGAGAAGACCGTATTCCCGGAAGCTCTCGACGCAAGGACTTCCGAGAACGAGGCCCAGAGCGCGGCGAATCCCACGTCTACGCCCGGCGAGGTCGCCATGTGCCGGGTCCTGGCCGATCCGGACGGGGACCTCGCCGACTTGCGGAAAGAGACCAGCCTCTACCCCTCAGCGCTGGGTGCCGCACTCGTCGAGGGGCTGTGGGAGGCAGACTTCGCCGTACAACTGGCGCGTTATGGGGCGGCCGGCACCGATCCCGCTTACGCGGCCGGATGTCTGTTCCGGGCCGTAGGCGTCGCCTGTCAGGCGCTACATGGGCACGAAGGGCAGTGGCTGATCAACGAGAAGGGCATGGTCGCCTCGGCGGGATGGCTCTGCACGTCTCCGCGGGACTTCGCCGTTCGAGCTCAGCGTCTACTTGGTGACATCGGCGAGTCGACGCGGCAGATCGAGGCAACCGTTGCCGACGCAGCCGCCCTGATAGAAGAGGTGAAGACGGTCGTAGGCCGCTAACCCCCACAGCACCCGCGGCCAACGCCAGCAAGCACGCCCATGTGCTGCGACAAGCGGGGCTGACACCAGCACCCGCCAGGCCAACCTGATGCTGCACCAGGCGACCACGCTCGGCACCGAGCTCGTTCGCGCTCAGCCGTCGACTGCACCCAGGTGCACGGCCGTGACCTCGGTGTTTTCCTCCCGGTCGAAACACGCAGACACGATGCGTCCCCAACCGGTGAACTGTTACTGCACTCCCCCGCGAAGGGGATCATCTCGTGATCACAAGGGGAACCGTTCATGCACCAACGAGGCAAGCGGTTCGTCGCGCTCGGGCTGCTCATCGCCGGACTGTCCGTTCTTGCCCCGGGACCGCCACTGCCGCGACCGTCTGGCCGCACGAGGGCGGGGTCGCACCGCTCGAGACCGTCTGGCCGACCAACGGCGGGTGACGCCGTGACGCCGGATCGTGTGGCCGTGGTGACCACCACGGTCACCGGCACCGGCGCTGCCAACGGCGTCGAAGGACTTTGCGTCCATCGACGTGCTGGCGCACGGGAGGCGCACTAGATCAGGCGGCCTGTGGCGAGATGGGCCGTCGTCTGTTCCGCGCCTGTCTGGCGGTTTTCCTGGTCAGGCGGCACCTCACATGGCTGACCTGCCTGAAGACTCCTAGATATCTGTCAGGCAAGTACGCGCCAACCTTACTTAACGCACATTTACGACTACCAAAGTCACTCCAGATAACGATCTCCTCCGGGGGGAAAGGGAATCCGTCATGAGGATCGTCAGCATCGCGGCGACCGCGGCGGCCGGTGCCGTCATCGCCACTGCCGTCTTGGGGGGCGCGGGAACCGCGTCCGCTGCTACCGCGTCCGCGCCCGCAGAGCACTCGGCGGCCGCTCTTCAGCTCACGAACGGTCGCGCCGTCGCTACAACGAGTCAGGCCGTGTCGAGCAAGGCAAAGTGGCGTTACGTTGACTGGTACTGGTGGAGGAGCACGTGCACAAAGGCGGGGAAGGCTGGCATCAAGAAGGGTAAGTGGAAGAAGTATCACTGCGAGTACATGGGCCTCATGGCCAGCACCACTTACTACCTGTATGTCAAGGGCTGACATCTGATCCAACGACCTCTGACCACCAAGTTGCTGGTCAGAGGTCGTTCGTGTCTCAAAGCCGGTCCAGATCGGCCGGGACAAGCCGTGCCCAGGCTCTGGGAACACGTGGCCGCCGTGGTGGTCGACGGAACCCGCTCGGGCCCCGACGAGGCGGCGTCCTTTTCCCGAGCGCGACCCCATGGCGGACCACGTCGTGAGGGCACTGCCCGCGAACGCCGGCGACATCGATGCCCACCACCCCACCGCCCGGGCGTGCGTCACAACTCATCGAGGTAGGCCAGGACGCGCGGGGCGGGGTGGCGGTCCAGGCTGTGCCGTGAGCGGTCATAGACGCGGGTGGTGCGGGGGTCGGCGTGACCCATGGCGTCCTGGACGTCGCGCAGCGCGGCGCCGGCGTCGAGGGCGAGGGCGGCGAAGGTGTGGCGCAGGCCGTAGGGCTTAGGTCTTGTTGCGTCGGCGTAGTTCGCGTTGTGCCTGTGCGCGGGCGCAGGAGCGAGAGCAGTACTTGATGCCCTCGGTGCGGTGCTGACCGTACTGGGCGCGGTCGCGTTGCCGAACGAAGGGGCGTCCGCACGGCTCGTTGGCGCAGTGCCGGATGATCGCTTCTTCGGCCATGTGGTTGTACATCTGCAGGAATGCGACTGAGTAGATGGTTGGGTTCCGCTCAGTAAGGCCGCCGATGCCAACGCTGAAGCGGCTCAGCGCGCCCTTCATCGCAGACTTGATCTCCGCAAGGCGCAGGTCGATGAGTATGGCCCGCAGGTGTTCCAGCGAGTGGGGCCAGGGGGGTTCGCCTGGCCCCGGAGGATTGTCGGCTTGGGTTTGGGCCAAACACTCTTCGGTCACCTCTGGCTCGACCAGCTCTTCCAGGCCGCCCTTGCGTTTGCAGGCCAGCCAGGTGTGGATGGCTCGTTGTGCCAGGTCAACGTGCAAGCTGATGAGATCGCGGTGGATTCCGGCGCGATTGGGCCATCCGGGCGGTTCTTGGTTGGCGAGGGTTATGACGCGCTCCTCCTCGTCCGGCTCGACGGCATGGAGGTCGAGGTCCTTCAGGTCGAGGTTGAACAGCGGCCCGTAGACACGCATGAGTTCGGCGGTGGCCTCAAGATCCCCTGAAGGTAGCTCCAGCAACTCACGCAGGTAGAAGTCAGGTGGAAGTTCCACCATCTGGATGGGCTCGCTCCAGGACACATGCTTGCCGGGCTGCCAAGTGATCCAGTCACCGTCGATGTCTACCCCGGGCCATGGCCTCAACGGAGGCGGCGGGACTACAGTCCCCGGCCATAGCGTGGGACGAAAGCGTGCATCAATGTATGACGCCATAGCGGGCATGATAGTCGTTGAGGGAGTAGTACGAAAGAGCGGAGCTATGTACTACTCGCGATTGGCCCAGCCCGAGAGGACCGCTGTGACTTCCCCCTGGCAGCAGCGCTACGACATCGGCATTCAGCACGAGCAATACGTCGTGAACGAACTCAGCAGACGCGGCTGGGAGGTGACCCCCGCGGGGCAGGGCACCTTTCCCGAGGCCCTCCGCCAGGCACTGAGCCGAACGAACTCGGCTTTGCGCTATTTCCCCGACATGCTCGCCACCCGCGCCGGCGACATAGTGGCCATCGATGCCAAGACCCGCATGCCCGCCAGTCACACGCAGCGCTACGCCATTTCCCGCCCCTGCCTGGACGCCGGGTTACGGTTCGTCGCCCTCTACCAGCCCATTCCCCTCTACTACGTCTTTGGCGACCTGGGCGTCACCACCCCCGCCGAAGTGATCGCCTACCGCCCTATCGCCCAGCCCCATCCCAGCGGCGCCTACTACTTGATCCAGCAGCACCGAACCCACCCCTTCGACGAAGTATTCGGACATCTGCTGGCCATCACCGCAGCGTAAGATCTCCCTCGCCTGGGTCAGCCCGTGGGCACCAGCTGGGTCGCGAAGCCGTTATCCCAGCTCGGCGCCAGCTCCCCGGCGCCGCGCCCGGCGCTTGGTCTTGATACCCCGAGTGGTGATCTCGTTCCAGAAGTCGTCCCCATGGTCGCCAAAGACATGACCCCAGAGAGGCTTTCCTGCTGTGGCCTGTGCAGGGCCGGCCGAGAGGCACGGTACGAGAACCGCCGCGCCGGAGGGGGCCGTCTTGCGCGAGGCGCCGACTGCACGCTTGGCCAGTAGATCTTGTTGATGTGGTTCATCTCGCTGGTTTCGAGGTGGACCAGGTCATTGCTGAGGTTGCGTGCGTGGCGGCCGACAGGCTGCCTGCGGCGGTAGAGCAGGGCGGCGAGCGGGAACGTGGTGTCAATGGTGTCGATGTAGGTGTTCCACCTGTCCGCCATGACCAGCAAGCCGCTGGTGAGGTAGGCGTCGGCGACGTGGCGGCAGATGTCGGTGACGATGGCACCGCACAGCCGGTCGCGGACGGCGAGGTCGGGCAGGGTGAGCGTGAGGTTGGCGTTCACGCTGGCGGCGCGCTGGAGGAACAGGCAGCCCTCTTGGGGGGCGTCCCTGGCAGGTCCGGTTCGCGCAGGAGCGCGTCATGCCGGTGCTGAGCGGCGATGACGTCGGCGGTGTGTGATGCGATCCAGGACAGCAACGTCTGGAGGGACGCGGCGAGTCCATCGCCGAGGGGCGTCAGGGAGTAAGAGACCTTGGGAGGTACGGAGGGTTCGACCTCGCGATGCACTAGGCCGTCGCGGACGAGGTCGCGCAGGTTCTGCGACAGCATCTTCTCGCTGATCCCTCCGATGCGATCACGCAGGAGGTAGAAGCGCAGGGGCCCGTCGCGTAGCGCGGCCAGGATCAGCATGCCCCAGCGACTGGTCACGTGGGTGAACACGGTTCGGCCGGGACAGTCGCTGTTGAATACGTCACTCATCGGGTCAGGCACGACGCGCGGTTCCTGGTCTCCTACCTCCATGGCCTGGAGCTTACTTCCAGGTACGTCCTTACCCAAAGTAAGCCCACTTCCTAGAGTGTCGCCCATGCCTGACATCACGGTCGATATCTGGTTCGACTTCGTATGCCCTTGGTGCCACCTCGGCAAGCGCCGCTGGGAGACCGCGCTAGCCAGGTTCGAGCACCGCGACGCCGTACACGTATGCTGGCGCAGCTTCGAGCTCGATCCCCACGGCTCCCGCGAGGCGCGGCTGACCATCCCGCAACGCATGCGGCAGGACCTGGGCCTGTCGGCCGCGCAAGCGGCCGAAGGGGTGGCAGCGCTCACCGCGCTCGCGGCCGACCTGGGCCTGACGTACCGCCTGGACCAGGCCCGCCCGGTCAACAGCTTCGACGCGCACCGCTTGCTGCACGCGGCCATCGACCGCGGCCTCGGCGATCAGGTCGGAGAGCGGCTGCTGCGGGCCTACACGGGCGAGGGCGCCCACCTCGCCGATAACGCGACTTTGGCCACTCTGGCGGAGGAGGTCGGCTTCCCCGCCGAGTCGGCCCAGGCGCTGCTGCGTGGCCACGACTATGCCGACGCCGTACGCGCCGACGAAGACGAGGCGCGCCGCCGCGGCGTGAACGGGGTGCCGTCCTTCGTCATCGCCGGCCGGCGGATCATTGCGGGCGCCCAGCCCCCGGACATCCTCCGTGAAGAACTCCGCCTGGCCTGGCGCCGAGCAACCGGATGACACGCCCCGCGCTGCGGCCCATCCGCATGCCGGACGGCCACCACGATCCAACGTGAAGGAGATCTCCATGCGTTCCGATGCCACCGCGCGGGCAGGCTGGCGACAGTGGGCGGGCCTTGCCGTCCTTGTTCTCTCCGCCATGCTCGTGATGATCGATATGAGCGTGCTGCACCTGGCCGTACCGCGCCTGAGTGCCGATCTCGACCCCAGCGCCTCCCAACTGCTGTGGATCACCGACATTTACGGCTTCCTCATCGCCGGCGCGCTGATCCCCATGGGCGCTCTGGGCGACCGCGTCGGCCGACGGCGAGTCCTGCTGATCGGCGCGGCCATGTTCGGAGCCGCCTCCGTGCTGGCCGCCTACGCCCCCACCGCCGAGACACTGATCGCCGCCCGCGCGCTGCTCGGTCTCGCCGGGGCGGCGCTGGGCCCCTCCACTCTCTCGCTGATCAGCGTCATGTTCCACGACCCGCGGCAACGCACGACCGCCATCACCATCTGGATGGCCGGCTTCATGGCCGGCGGAGCCGTGGGCCCGCTGGTGGGCGGCGTGATGCTGGAGTACTTCTGGTGGGGATCGGTGTTCCTGGCGGCAGTGCCGGTCATGGTGCTGCTGGTGGCGCTCGGACCGGTCCTGTTGCCTGAGTACCGCGATCCGCAGCCCGCCCGGCTGGATCTGCCGAGCGCGGTGATGTCGCTGATGGCGGCGCTGGCGGTGGTGTACGGCATCAAGGAGATGGCCAAGGACGGCTTCGCCTGGGTACCCACGGCCGCCATCGTCCTCGGACTGGCCGTCGGCGTGCTGTTCGTCCGCCGACAGCGGCGGCTCACCCAACCGCTGCTGGACCTGTCGCTGTTCTCCAACCGGAGCTTCACCGTTTCCCTGAGCACGCTGACCATCACCGTGATCTTCATGTTGGGCACCCAGTTCCTCATGGCCCAGTACATGCAGATGGTGCTGGGCCTGTCCCCGCTCACAGCAGGCCTGTGGGGACTTCCTCTGGTCATCGCGGGCACCGTGGCGATCTTCGTCGCGTCGGCGCTGGCGGGGAAGATCCACCGTGCTCACATCTTCGGAGCCGGACTGGTCATCGCCGCGGCCGGGTTCGCCGTGCTCACCCAAGCCGACGCCTCAGCCGGGCTACCGGTCGTCGTGACCGGTTCCGTCCTACTGTTCGCCGGCCTCATGCCGGTGTCGGGACTGGGCATCGACATGATCGTCAGCGCCGCTCCACCCCGGCAGGCCGGATCGGCGGCAGCCGTCGGGGAGACCACCCAAGAGCTGGGCGGCGCCCTTGGCATCGCCCTGATCGGCAGCCTGGTCAACGCGGTCTACCACAGCCGCATGACAACCGTGGTCCCCGACCACCTCCCAGCAGCCGCGGACACACTCCCAGCAGCCCTGGCCGCAGCCCAACTCCTTCCCGAGCACCTCGGCAACGAACTCGTCACCCACGCCCGGAACGCGTTCGCCGACGGTCTGCAACTGAGCGCCGCCATCGCCATCCCCGTCCTGCTCGGGCTGGCCTGCCTGACCGTGCTTCTCCTGCGGCACGTGGGCCGTGATGCCCACCCACAAGATGATGAGTACCAGCCGATGGAGACCTCTTCGCCGCAAGCACCACCCGCCCGCTGACCTACGCCCTGAGCATCATGCTGGCTCGTATGAAAGCTGTCGCTCGCTTGAGGATGTCGACGTCCTCGCGCAGCCGCCGGTTCTCCCGCCGCAACGCCTCCAGCTCCTGCCGCTCGCTGCTGGTCAGCCCGTCCCGCTGACCGGCGTCGACCTCCGCCTGGCGGATCCATTGGCGCACTGCGGTCTCGGTCAGGTCGAAGTCCTTGGCCACCTGACCGACCGAGCGGTCACCGCGCTGGCACAGCTCAACGATCTCGGCTTTGAACTCCGGCGTGAACGAGCGGCGAGGGCGCGGCTTCTTCTTCCCCATGCTCTCCATCATGGACATCCTTCCGGGGACAAACCCCTGATCTCGGATGTCCGTCAAACCGGATCAAGTCCAACCTGAGACAGACATCGAGACCGCCGCCCGGGGCGAACTCCGGGCGGCGGTCTCGATGTCGTACGGCGTCGGATGGCTCAGCCGCGCCAGAGGTGGATCACCTTGGTGTTGTCGTTCAGCGCGCCGATATTGCGAACCGGCAGCGCGTGGTACTCGTAGTACCCGCCCTCGCTCGTGAGCTTCGACCAGGTGCAGCTGTTGTGGCCGATGACCGATGAGAGTGCGTAGGCGTACTTGCCGTCCAGGATGAAGGTATAGCCCTCGTGGTCACACGGACCGTACTGGCCGTAGAGGTCCACCATCAGGTCGCCGTAGTCCTGATGGCGGTACAGCGACGCCAGCTTGGTGTCCGCCGCGATCGATACACCACCCTCGACTCCAGCCTTGCGATGCGCATCGGCCGCGGAGACTGTCGAGCACTCCTTCGAGAGCACCTTGGAGACCCCGTTGGCATCTGGTTCCTTACTCAAAATCACCGCGCAGTATTCGCCCTTCTCGACGGCAGCCGCCGCGGCCGGAGTCAGGAACGCTCCGACGACGACGACGGCGGTCGCGAGGGTGGTTAATGCCGCCCGAACGTTGAGATACCTGGTGCGGATTCGGTTGCGCATGCTCAGGTGAACCTTTCATTCCGTGGGCCGGCATCAGGTCGAGCCGTCCCTTCTGCGGAAAGTCGTCCCGCTCACTGTCGCAGGAAGAAATCACGCGCCGCGAGACTTGTAAGTCCTGGCTTAACCGTGCCGCTCAGGGCCTTGTGTGATCGCTTGGCGGCATGCTGTGACGGCGCTGCCGACGCGTATGGGGGGCGGATGCACAGGATCCACTTCACGGCCGACGACCTGGCGCGGGTGCGGGTGGCGCCGACGTTGGGCCCCATGGCCGAGACCCTGTTCAGCCTGTACACGCTGCGCGGGCGGGCAGAGGAGACGATGTTCGGTGGGTGGCGGCGTCGTGTGCGGGGAGCCCTTGACTCGCGGTTCGCGGTCCTGGCCGCTATCACGCCCGCGCGGCTGCCAAGCTTTGACATGGCCTTCCTCGCCGGGCAGGGCCGCGACCTGGCCGAGAGCGCCGAGACCTTCCTGGCCAGCCCCCGGCAGGCCGTGCGGGCGGAGCTGGACTTCTACGCCGGCCATCACGGGCGAGTGCCGGCCGCGCTGGCCGGGATCGTCGAGAGCCTCGACGTCCGGCGGGAGGTGTTGTCCACGGTGGACGCGTACCACCATGCCGCTGTCGGCCCGCATTGGGGGCGCATTCGCGCGCACCTCGACGCCGAGCGCGCCCAGCGCGGCACGATCCTGCTCGACCGCGGTGTCGACGGTCTGCTGTCCAGCCTGCACCCGAGCATCCGGTGGATACCGCCGACCCTCCACATCAATGCCGGCGACCAGTTCGACGCCGACTTCACCCTCGATGGGCGGGGGCTACTGCTGGTGTCGTCGTTCTTCCTGCGCTTCCCGTTGGTGATGTACGAGCCGGGCGATCCCGCCGACTGCATCCTGTTCTACCCTGCCGTGCTCGGCGTCGACCACGCCGTGGGCATCTGGACGGGCGGCCCGTCGAGGCGGGCGCTGGCCAACCTCCTCGGGCGTACCCGCGCGTCGGTGCTCACCGCCATCGCCGACGGCGTGACCACCACCGGCGCCCTGGCCCGGCGCATGGACATCTCCTCGGCGGCCATCAGCCAACACACCGCCGTGCTACGCGAGGCAGGCCTGATCACCACACGCCGGCATCACGGCAGCGTCCTGCACCACCCCACCCAGACCGGCCTGACCCTCCTCGACCAGCACGACACTCCCCGCCTGACTGCCCTGACACCCCCGGTGCAGCCCCTGGCCACCGACCCGCCGAGCTCGGTGCACCCCCGGGGCGGGTGACGACGGCCAGCCGCGCCGGCATTGGCGGGATGCCGATCGGTGGCTTGGTGGCTCGGCGGCACCAAGTCCGCAGTCCGCACCGCGCTGGACGACATCGGCGCGCAGCGGGTGTCCCTGGAGGACGGCTCGGTCGGGTGGCTGCGCGAGGACGATCTAGCCCCGGTCGTCGCCGCCGAGCCGTGGGTCGCGCTCCTGCCGTTGCTCGATCCGACCGTGATGGGCTGGAAGGCACGCGCCTTCTACCTCGGTGCGCACGCACCCCAGTTATTCGACAGTGCGGGCAACGCCGGGACTACCGCCTGGGTCGACGGACGCGTCGTCGGTGCATGGGTGCAGGATCCCGGCGGTGTGGTCGAGCTGCGCCTGCTTGATGACGATGTCTCCCCGCAGGCCCGCGAGGCGTTGGCGGCCGAAGCACGGCGGCTCAGTGCGTGGCTCGACGGCCAGCGGGTGTTCGCCGTCTACCCCTCACCGGCCATGCAGCCCGGCGCCGGGCGTTGACGCAAAGGGGCCGCGGGTGGGCCGGGGGCCCGGGGCGGCGCGTGTTTCCTCCGTGTCCGCTGCTCCGGGTCGGCACCGGCCTCGGGGAACATCGGTACAGCGGTTAACGCCAAGCCGGTGATCATGGCGTCTAGCACAGGTGACAGGCCCGGCGGCGGGGTTCGGCGGAAGATCCCTTATCAGGGTCGGGCGCCGATAGCTTCACGCTCATGCCAGTGGAGTTCCTGACCGACGAACAAGCGGCGTCGTACGGCAAGTTCAACGAGGAGCCGACCCGGCCGGAGCTGGAGCGGTTCTTCTTCCTGGACGACGAGGACCGCAAGCTGATCGCGAAGCGGCGCGGGGACCACAGTCGGCTCGGTCTCGCCCTTCAGATGTGCACTGTGCGCTATATCGGCCGGCTCCTCCCGGACGACCCGCTGGACGTGCCGTGGGTCGTGGTCGAGCACCTGGCCGCGCAGCTCGGCATCGCGGACGTCTCGTGCGTGAAGCGGTACACCGAGCGCAAGCCGACGGCGTACGAGCACGCGTGGGAGATCCGGGACGCCTACGAGTACCACGAGTACGAGGATGCGGAGTGGTCGCGTCGGTTCCGCACGTTCCTGCACGGGCGGGCGTGGACGCACGCCGAGGGGCCGGTGGCACTGTTCAACCAGGCGGTGGGCTGGCTGCGCGGTCGCGGGGGCCGCGCGGCGGGCGGACCCGGCGCTGCCCGGCGACATGGTGGCGACGCTGAAGACGCCGGAGGGCTCCCGGTTCTCGGAGCTGGAGCGGCTGCGCCGGCCGCCGACGCGGACGACGGGCACCGCGTTCGCCCGCGCGCTGGAGCGGGTGGACGAGATCGGCGCGTACCGGCTCGGTCGGCTGAAGCTGTCGCAGATCCCGCCGAACCGGATGGCGGCGCTGGCCCGGTACGCGCTGGGGTCGAAGGCGCCGCTGCTGGAACGGGCGCCGGAACCGGAGCGCACGGCGATGCTCACCGCGGTGATGCGGCACCTTGAGGCCAAGGCGATCGATGAGGCCCTGGACCGTGCTCTGGACGACCCGTTACATCGACGCCGCCGTCGCCCAGCTCCAGGCCGAGGGCCACGAGATCCGCGAGATCCGCGAGGAGGACATCACCCGGCTCTCCCCGCTCAAGCACCGCAACCTGAACCTGCTCGGCCGCTACAGCTTCACCGCCTCGACCCCGGCCTCCGGCGCCCTGCGCCCGCTGCGCGACCCGGACGCGCCCGAGCTGGACGAGGACGACGAAGGCGTGGACTGAACGCCCACATCGGGTGACGCGGGCATATCAGGTGGCCGGGGTGCTCGGAAATCGCAAGCGCCGATAGGAGAGCTGATGTCAGGCTGCCTGGTATGTCTAACTAAGGCGTGATTGGTGCGGCCGTCCTGGCGGCCTGCTCGATCTTCGCGCAGTAGGCTGCACGGGCTTCCTCGTCGATCTGCTTCTCGTGTTCGGCGCGCAACCCGGTCCGGCCGTCGAGGCCCTCGCGCAGGATATCGGCGTGCCCGGCATGCCGGATGGACTCGCCGAGGACATGGACCATGACGGCGAACAGGTTCGTGTCGGCATAAGGCTCCGGCCACCACGGCACGTGGCCGGGGGCGTCGAGGGGAAGCTCGTTGATCGTGGCGTCCGAGTGTTCCCAGGTGCGCCGGTAGAACCCGATGATCTGATCGCGGGTCTCGTCCTCGGTCGCCCACAGATCGCTGCCGTTGGAGTCCTGCCACCGGGGCAGCGGTTCCGGGGAAGGGCGGTCGAAGACCTCGCCGAAGTACCTGGCCTCGACGGTGGCCACGTGTTTGACCAGGCCGAGGAGGTTGGTCCCGGTCGCTGTCAAAGGTCGGCGGGCGTCGTATTCGGACAAGCCGTCGAGTTTCCAGAGCAGCACCTTGCGGTCCCGCCGCAGTCTCCCGTGCAGGTTGTCTTTCGCGAATTCATCGATCATGCGGCATGAGCCTGCCACGGGCTGCTCGTGGTCTCAACACCCCGTACATGATGCGCAACGACTGGCAGAGCCGAGGCCTGGCCATGGCCGTCGTTGTTCACGCTCACGGACAGCACTGCCTCGGGGCGAAGAGCAGGCGCCGTCGCCGGCCTCTGGCGGCCGCGAGCGCGTAGGGCCGAACGGGGTGGCGGGAAACGGGCAGGCTGGACACCCTCACCAGGGTTCAACCCCTGCAACCGAGGATCGAAGCCTGCTCGCCTGTCGCCAAACAATCGGTTGACGACAGGCGAGCGACGCGTCCAATGAACCCGTGCAATCCGGGGGTTCGCGGCGGCGCGAATCCAATCAGATCCGATGGCGATTGCTGACAGGGTTTGATGACAGACAGGGGTCCGATCCTCCGTACGGAAGGGGCCCCCGGTGGCGAACCTGGTCTACAAGCGGGTCTCGACCGACCAGCAGTCGACCTCCCGGCAGAACCTCGTCCTGGACGAGGCCGGGATCGAGGACCCGGTCGTCTTCGAGGAGGACCCGGGAACCTCCAGCCGCCTCCACCCCCTTCAGCGCCCGAAGTTCCGCGAACTGCTCACCTACGCGCGGCCGGGCGACACCGTGCACATCTCCGAGATGTTCCGCCCCGTACGCGGCACCGGGCACATCCTCGACGTGCTCGACGTCCTCCACCGCGAGCAGGTGGCGCTGCGCATCCACGACGGCGCGTTCTCCGCGATGGACCTCACCGCACGCCAACCGCGCACCGGGGAGCTGCTGTCCACCGTGAAGTTCATGGTGCAGACCCTCGCCGCCGCCGGCGAACTCCAGCGCGAACTCCAGCGCGAGCTGACCTACGACGGACTGCGAGCCGCCGAGGTCAAGGGCAGCAAGGGCGGGCGCCGCCCCGCCGTGGCGGCCGAGAAGACCGACGACGTCCGCACCGCGTACCTGGAGGGCCGCTCGATCGCTGCCCTCGCCCGCGACCACGGCGTCAGCCGCGGCGCGATCCGCACGGCGGTCGCCGACCTCATGCCCGACCACAACGCCATCTCACAGGAGGACACCCCCGCTCCGGAGCTGCCGGTCACCCTCGACATGCCGGGCAAGGTCGCGGACTTCCTCCGCGCGTCCCACCTGGAGCCCGCCGAGCGGGCCGCGCTCGACCAAGGGGTGACCGTACGGCGCGGCCAGGGCTACAGCCTGCGCATCACGGCCGTGCCAGGGGTCCACCGCCAGCTACTCGCCCGCTGCCAACCGCTCGACGGCGGCCAGGGTGTCCCTACCGTCCCTGCCCGGCGCAAAGCCCGGCGCGAGTACGAGAACCGCGTCACCGGCCTCGGAGTTCCGGACTGAACAAGATCACCGGCTTGGCGTTAACCGCTGTACCGATGTTCCCCGGGGCCGGGCACCGCCCGGTTCTGCGCCCCTGAATACCGTTGCGCGGGTCACGGGGGCTCTTGGGTGCCGGCGGTGAGGCGTCGTCCCCAGGTGCGCATGTAGGCGATGGCTTCCGGTGGGCCGTGGACCACAACGGGGGCCTCGAGCGCTCCGATGCAGAAGGTGGCCCAGTCCAGGGAGTCGGTGGCGATCTCCACCCGGCACGAGGTGTCGTCGATGGGTTCCACCGTCCCGTAGTGCGCGATCTCCTCCCGCACCCTTTCGGCGGGGGCCCCGACCGTGGCGCGGACGGGATACCTGGCGGGCATCGCCCTGATCCGGGCGCGCACGTACTCGACGGGATCATCGGCGGGCAGGGGGCGGGGGGCGAACGTCGTGCCGGTGCGGCTCGCATCACCGATGCGGTCGACGCGGAAGGTGCGCCAGTCGGCCCGGTCGAGGTCCCAGGCGATGAGGTACAGGCGGTTCTCGACGCGGACGATGTGGTGCGGGTGGACTGTCCTGGCCGCGGTATGACCGGTGCGGGTGCGGTAAGCGAACTCCACCGTCTCGGTGTCGCGGCAGGCCAGGGCGAGGGTCGTCAACGAGGCGACATCGGTGATGTCCACGCGTGCCTCGGGGTTTCGCGCCGGGACGGCGACGGCGCGGAGGCTGTCGATGCGGCGTCGGATCCGCACGGGAAGCACTTGGACGATCTTGGCCATGGCGCTCAGCGCGGCGTCGGCTGACGTCGGGGAGGGGCCGGAGGTGATCTCTTGGAGCCCCATGACGATGGCGGCGGCCTCGTCCTCGCTGAGTACCAGGGGCGGGAGCGAGGCGCCGGGGCTGAGTTGGTAGCCGCCGCCGGTGCCCCGTGTGGCGGTGATCGGATACCCGAGCTCCTGGAGGCTGTCGATGTCGCGGCGGAGCGTGCGCTGGCTGACGCTGAGGCGGCGCGCGAGCTCGTGGCTGGGCCAATGGCGCCGGTTCTGCAGCAGTCCGAGGAGTTCGAGGACGCGGGTGCCGGTCGACATGAGCCCACTCTAGGCCCCACTTGTGGACATATAGCGGCCACAAGCCCAGTGATGATGGGAACCGCCACCGAAGCGGGAATGGAGCGTACGCCGACACATGATCAGCACTGCCAATCTGTCCCGGAGTTTTCGGGCTCCTGACGGTGATGAGGTCCGCGCCGTCCGGGGCATCGACCTCTCCGTGGCGCACGGGGAAATGGTCGCCGTTCTCGGCCCCAACGGCGCGGGCAAGAGCACGCTCATGCGGATGCTCTCGACGCTGCTCCCACCCACGGGCGGCACCGCGCGCGTCGCCGGCTTCGACGTGCGGACGCAGGCTCCGCTGGTGCGCGAGCGCATCGGCTACGTCGGCCAGGGCAATGGCGCCGGGCACACCCAACGGGCCCTGGACGAGGTTGTCACCCAGGGTCGCATCTACGGCCTCGACCGGGCCGCGGCCCGGTCCCGAGCCGCCGAACTGCTCTCGGCGCTCGGTCTGGAACAGTTGGCGCGCCGCAAGACGCAGGCGATGAGCGGCGGCCAGCGGCGGCGCCTCGACCTGGCGATCGGGCTGGTGCACCTCCCAGCGTTGATGTTCCTGGACGAGCCGACGACGGGCCTCGACCCGCAGAACCGCAACAACCTCTGGGACCACATCATCGGGATGCGGCGCCGCAGCGACATGACCGTCGTCTTCAGCACCCACTACCTGGAGGAGGCCGATCAACAGGCGGATCGGATCGTCATCATCGATCACGGGCGCATCATCGCCGAGGGCACGCCGACCCAGCTCAAACAGCGTCATGTCGGGGACCGGCTGACGCTGGAAACAACCGACCACGCTTCCGCCGAGCGCCTGCGTGGGCTCCTTGCGGCGATGGACGGTGTCGGGACGGTGACCCGGCAGGGTGATGCGGTCACCGGGCAGGTCGCCGACGGCCGCGCGGCACTGCCGAGCGCGATCGCCGCCGCCCGGGACCAGGGGATCACCGTGGTCGCAGCCGACACCCGGCTCCCCACGCTCGATGACGTGTTCCTCGAACTCACCGGCCGGAGCCTGCGCGACGCCGGCGGGCGACCCGCCACCGGCACCGAGAACGGCGACCAGACGCCGGAGAAGGTCGCATGAGCACCATCACCCCGCCCCGCAGACGCAACGTCGCAGGCGACATCCTCATCGTGATGACCCGCGAGCTGCGCCCCGTGGCCGGTGACCCGTTCTCCCTGGCCGTCGGACTGATCCAGCCGCTGTTCTTCCTGCTTCTCTTCGGGCCCCTGGTCGTGCACGACACGACGACCGGGACCGCACACCAATCCCCGTGGGCGTGGTTCGTCCCGGGGATCCTCGTGATGACCTCGCTCTTCGGAACGGCGGGGACCGGATCGAACCTCCAGTACGACCTCCAGGGCGGCTCGCATGAACGGCTCCTGGTCACGCCGTTGGCGCGCTCGTCGCTGTTCATCGGACGCGCGCTCAAGGAGTTCGTGCCGCTCGTCGTCCAGGCCGTCGTGGTCGTCCTGGTCATGGTCCCGTTCGGGTTCCGCCCCGATGTCGGCGGCGGCGTCCTGGGCCTGGTGCTCCTGGGTGTCCTCGGCGTCGGGATCGGGTCACTCAGCTACGCACTGGCCATCGCCGTGCGCGAGCAGGACTGGATGTTCTGGACCGTGCACCAGACGGTCCTCTTCCCGCTGATGATCCTCTCCGGGATGCTGCTCCCCCTCGATGAGGGGCCGCAGTGGATCCGCGTCCTCGCGCAGTTCAACCCCCTCACCCATGTCGTCGAGGCCGAACGCGACCTCTTCGCCGGACAGATCGCGACCCCCGACGTCGGCTACGGATTCCTCGCCGCCGGCACGACCGCCGTCCTCGGCTTCGTCCTCGGGCTTCGCGCCCTGCGCGCCAGCACCGACTGACAACACCCGTACGAAAGGACCCACGAACATGCGCATCCTCGTCACCGGAGCGACCGGCCAGGTCGGGCGGCACCTCGTCGCGCAACTCCACGAAGCCGGACACGACGTCCGCGCACTCTCCCGCACCCCCGCCAAAGCCGAACTCCCGACCGGTGTCGAGGTGGTGGCGGGCGATCTCACCGATGCCGCCACGCTCGGAGCAGCCTTCGAAGGGGTCGACGCGATCCACCTGATCACCTTCGGCGGCGACGACGACCTGACCAACGGCCCCGAGATCATCGACCTCGCCGCACGCCACGGCATCACTCGGGCCACAGTCCTCGGCGGCTGGTCGCCCACCAGCATCGAAAGCGCACTGGAGTCCAGTGCGATCCGCTGGACCCTGCTGCAGCCGGCGGAGTTCATGTGCAACGCTCTCGAATGGGCCGATGAGATCCGTTCCCAGGGCACCGCGTCCATGCTCGCCACCTTCCCCAGCGCGATGGTGCATGAGGCCGACATCGCCGCCGTGGCCGCCACCGTGCTCACCCACGAGGGCCACGAGGGTCGGAGCTACCCGATCACCGGGCCCGAAGCCCTTACCCCGGCGGAACGCACCCGGATCATCGCCGAGGCCACCGGGCAGGACATCGCCTTCGTGCACCTGAGCGAGGACGCGGAGCGCGCCCGGCTGCGCGGCTACGGATACGACGAGGACTACGTGGAGTTCGGAATCCAACTGGCCACGAACCCGCCCGAGGCCGGCGGTGTGGTCCTGCCCACCGTCGAGGACGTCACCGGCACGCCCGCGCGAACCTTCGCCCAGTGGGCGCGGGAACACGCTGAACGGTTCCGCACCGCGCCCTGACCCGCACGCGCCGAACCTATAACCTCTCGCAAAACCGTGTTCTCACAACAGCGCGCACGATGGGTTTTGCGACAGGAGTGATCTTGCTGATCCGGCGGTCGCGGTGGAGGCCGTCGAATGTCCGACGTGCCAGGCCCCGCGGGGAGGGGGCCAGGCAGCAACGGAGCAGAATCCTACGAACCCGCCACTGACCTGCGGTGACGTGGTGTTCTACACCGAGACAGAAGGGTGCTGAGGGGTGATCCGTGGGTCAGTGATCGATATGGCTGTCATTCGGCAGGGCAGGTGGTATCCGGCTTGGGCAGCCTCAGGTCGGTCAGGTACGTGGTGGCGTGTTGGATAGGGCACTTTTTGCCCGACAGGTACATGACATGGCCGGGCCCGTCGTAGCCGACGGTCGCTGATCCCGGGATCATCCTGGTGAAGCTCTCGGTCCATGCGTAGTCGCCCCACGTGCTGCCGACTCCCAGGAATGGCGGCAGGCCGCGAGTCGGCAGCGGGCGGGACGGGTTGGCGACCGGTAGCGGCCAACCGGTGCATCCGAGCGCGTCGAATGACGCTCCTCCGAAGCTCGGCGAGATCTTCTCCGCCTGAGGGTGGAACTTCTGCAGCTGTGCGTAGCTGCTGTAGCCACGGTCATCTGCGCACGTCATCGCCAGCGCTCCGGGCGCGGCCCAGATCCGCGCCATGCCGAGAGCGAAATCGGCGAAACCGGACCCGTCCCCGCCTCGAGCCTTGTCGACCGCCTCGGCGAAGGCGAGCCACCGCGAGTTGTTCGGTCCGGGGTCGCCGATGAAGCCGAAACTCCTCAGATGCCATCCGGTCAGCTTGCCCTTGCCGAACTCGGACGACGTGACCGGGATCGGCCTGCGATCGGCGTCTCGAATGAGCTTGCGCCAGACCGCCCCGGCATCCTGTCCGTGCAACGCGCAGGCGGGAGTGTCCGCACACCATGTGGTGAATCGGGTGAAGACCCGTTCCAGGACGGGCAGAGTCCGCAGCGTCTGGTCGGGCCAACCGTCGACCTGGTTGATCGTTCCGTCGAGATACATGGCGCGGATGCGGTGCGCGAACAGCCGGGCATAAGCGCCGGCGGCCACTCCTCCGTAGGAGTTGGCCATGAAGCTCAGCCGCTCCTCGCCCAGAGCCTGGCGAACCGCGTCCATGTCCCTGGCGATCGACAGAGAGTCCATGTGGGCGAACAGGCCGGTCTTGTCCGCGCTCTGGCAGGCTTTGAAGGCCTTGGTCATCGCTGCGGCCAATGCCTTGTACTGCTTCTGGCCCTGCGGCTCGAACAGTGACGTCCCGGGCTGCATGCAGGATGGGGGCATCTGATCACGCCACACGGTGGTGCGCGGCTTGTAGGCGACGAGGTCGAACCTGCGCCGCAGTTCGGCGAGGTCGGCCGCGGCGCGCCGCAGGTCGTCAATCCCGTTGGCCCCGGGACCCCCGGGGATACCCAGCACGCTGCCGATCCGGCGCGCAGGCTCGGTGGCGGGCAGCCGGGCCAGGTCCAGCTTGACCTTCGGCCCGTCCGGCTTGGCCCAGTCCACGGGCACCTCGATCGCAGCACACTGCATGCCCGCCGGTATGCCCTGGCCGGCGCAGTCCCGCCAGGTCGGCTGCGCATCCCGAGCGGCGGAGGCCCCCGGGGTCATTCCCGCCAGCGCCGCCACTGTCACGCCGATGACCAGCCCTCTGGTCCTGCCGCGCCTGCGCCGCTGCTTGGTTGTCGTCATGGTGATCACTCTGGTGACACCGACCGGATGACCACCACCGGGACGTCCTCCGTGTTGGTTTCGGGATGTCCCCCACGGGCTGTCCGGATGTTCTCGCGCGTGCGTGTCCGTCAGGCTGGACGCGTGCGGCGTCTGGCGAGGAGGAGCGTGGACAGGCAAGCAGAGCGGTGGCGTGTGCTGATCACTACTCCGGTGCGGGAGCGGTCGCAGCGTGAGCTCGCTTACGTGCTGATGTTGCCGTTCATGGTGGGAGCCGGCCTGGTCCATCTCGTTCTCGTGCTGCTGAGCGTCATCCTGACGGCGAATCTCGTCGGAGTGCCGATGCTGGCCCTGAGCGTGATGGCGGCCAGAAGGCTCGGCACGGCCAATCGACGGCTGGCACGAGCGTGGGCCGGGGTGCGGGTGCCCGATCCCGCCCCGTTCCGTGCCGGGCCTGGCCTGCTGAACCGGCTCGGCGCGGCGCTCGGTGACGTGGCGGGATGGCGCGCCGTCATCCATGGCCTGCTCCGTCTGCCGGCGGCCGTGCTCGCCTGCGCGGCCGCCGCCGGGTTGTGGGGAGGCGGCCTGCTTCTGCTCGGCTGCCCCCTGTGGGGGCAGTCCTTCGCCTTGGCGTACCTGTCTCCCCCCGGCTGGCCGGTTGCGGCGCTGGTGAGCGCCGCCGGACTGGCGCTGCTGCTCCTCGCCCCGTGGGGCGTCCACCTCGCCCTGGCCCCCGAGCGCATGCTCGCCCGTACGCTGCTCGGGCCCGCGCCGGGCGACACCCGGATCCGCCGGCTGGAGCAGGCACGGGCGCTGGCCGCAGAGGACGCGGTCGCCAGGCTCCGCCGGATCGAGCGAGACCTGCACGACGGGACGGCGGCACGGCTGGTGACGCTGGCCATGAGCCTGGGCATGGCCCAGGACGAGCTCGAGCAGGCCGACCAGCCCGAACGGCTCCAGCGCGCCCGCGTCCTCGTCGACAGCGCGCACCGCAGCGCCAAGGAGACCGTGGCCGAGCTGCGTGACCTGATCCGCGGCATCCACCCGCCGGCACTCGACCAAGGGCTGGAGGTCGCCCTGGCCACGCTCACCGCACGCAGCCCGATCCCCGCCCGGTTCGAAGCCGACCTGCCCGAGCGACCTGCTCCGGCCATCGAGGCCATCGCCTACTTCTGCACCACGGAACTGCTCGCCAACGTGGTCAAGCACAGCGGCGCCAGGCACGCCGCCATCGAGGTACGGGTGCGTGATGGACTACTGATCCTGCGGGTGCGCGACGACGGCACCGGCGGCGCGGCGATCGGCACCGGATCCGGATTACGCGGACTGGCCGCCCGGGTCCAGACGTTGGACGGCATGATCGACATTCACAGCCCGGCCGGAGGACCTACGGTGATCACAGTCGAACTCCCCCTGCACATCTGAACGGAGCAGTGCATGCGCATCGTGATCGCCGAGGACGCCGTGATGCTCCGGGAGGGCCTGTGCATGCTGCTCACCTCCCGCGACCACGAGGTGGTGGCCGCCGTGGGCGATGGCGACGCGCTCCTGGCGGCCGTGGCGGAACACGGTCCCGACATCGCCGTGGTCGACGTACGCATGCCGCCCTCCCACACCGACGAGGGCCTGCGGGCCGCGATCCAGATTCGCCGCGATCACACAGAGGTGGGCGTGCTGGTGTTCTCCCAGTACATCGAGACGCGTTACGCGGCCCAGTTGCTCGCCGGCGGCGCCCATGGCGTCGGCTACCTCCTGAAGGAGCGCGTCGCCGACGTCAAGGACTTCCTGGCCGCGCTCGACCGGATCGCGGCCGGGCAGACCGTCCTCGACCCCGAGGTCGTCACCCAGATCATGGGGGCCAGCCGGCGCACGGACACCCTGGGCACGCTGACCCCGAGGGAACGCGAGGTGCTGGCCATGATGGCGGAGGGGCGTTCGAACAACGCCATCGCCGCCGCGCTGTTCCTGTCGTACGGCTCGGTGGAGAAGCACGTGACGCAGATCTTCACCAAGCTCGGCCTGTCTCCCTCGGACAACGACCACCGCCGGGTACTCGCCGTCCTGCACTACCTGCAGGCCTGACCATCCCCGTCCGCGCTCCTGCGCGGATGGGGGGACGTCTCTGCCTAACTCGTTGGACCTGATCTGACGTCCTGCCAGCCGCTGGACGCTGAGGAGCTGTCACCCCATGGCGATGATCACCGTGATGAGGCAGAACGTGCAGTACGCGCGTTGTTCGGAAGGGTGGGCCGTACGGCACGATCCGACCGTGCTCGGCGCGTTCGTGCTGGACGCGCTCGGCCCGGTCGAGACGACCGCCGTCAAGGCGCACCTGGGGGAGTGCGCCGCCTGCCGCGCGGAGGTGGCCCAGCTCCGCCGCACGGTGCACCGGCTCCCCAAGAGGCTGCAGGACTCATAGGCCAACTTGGCGACCCGTCAGCGCTTGGCGAGGTGGACCGCCGTGCCGGTGCCGGTGAAGATCAGCGCGGCGTAGGGGTTGACGAGGTCAGGGACGATTCCCGCGTCGGTGCCGACCGTTTGTCCGGTGCTCCCGTCGATGACGATCGTTCCATCCTTACCCTTGGCGTAGAACACGTCCTTGAAATTGGCTTCCACGGTGGCGTTCCACTCGTCCGCGCCGTCACCCGCCGCCCGGCGCCACAAGACCTTGCCGGTGAGGTCCACCGCGAGCGCCCCGTCCTGCTTCGAGGCACACAGCAGGACGGTCCCGCCTTCGCCGTGATGGCAGCTCATGCGCTTGGCCAGGCCACCCCGCTTGGACAAGACGAAGTCGCCGGTCGCGATCTCGACCAGCCGCGCCTGCTTGCTGTCGTCCTCTTCGAGCTCGGCCAACGGTGAACCGTTCGTTCCGAGACTGCCCGCCGGCACCTTCTTGGCCCACAGGTCACGGCCGTCAGCCGAGGAGACGCCGGCCAGCTTGTAGTCGTCGTCCGGTTCCTTGCGGAAGCCCACCAGGGCCTCGCCGGATCCGCCGATCTTCCAGAATCCCGCACGCTGCCACAACATGCGGGGCTCGTCCAGGGCGACCGCGAAGGTGCCTATCGCATAGCCGTCCTCCGTCCAGGTGACGGTGGCCACGTCGTTCCAGGTCGACACTTGGAGCGTGCCGAGCTTGCCGGTCGGATCACCATAGATGTCCACGGGCAGTCGCCAGATCAGCTTGCCGTTGTCCGTTCGCGCCGCGATCACCTCGAACCCGGCCTGGGCCGACCCGCTGCCTTGTTTGGCGAGCTTGACCGGCACGACGGTGAGCATGGCGGACGCATCGCCGATCTGCACCTGCACAGGACCAGGCACGCGGTCCCGGATCAGCTCGGCCTGTTTCTTGCTCTGATCGCGTGGCGCCGGCAGGTCGTACGTGGGCGTGTTCTGGGTCGTGATGTCGGCGACGGCCTTGCCCGTGGCGAGGTCGAACACCGTCACGCCGGCCGCGTGCGAGAACCAGGCCGCGTGCCCGTACAGAGTGATCCTGGGGTAGCCGCCCTTGGGGCCGGTCGGCAGGACGTGGGCCGCCTTGCTGTCGAACGTCAGGGGCGCCGTGGCCTGCGGGTCGCCATCGAGGTCGAGGGCCTGCTCGGTGGGCTTGACCGGCGGCGAGCCGGTGGCCGCCGGACTGTCGCGTTCCCCGGTCGGGCCTGAGGTGCACGATGTCACCAGAGCCGCCGCGGCCAGAGCAATGGCACCTTCGCGTACCGGACTTCTCATCCGCACATTCGACCGCAAGCGGTCCGGGACCGGTCCCGAGCTCAGGAGAAGTCGGCCGGGCGGAGATGGTCGTCCCGAGCGGCGTTGCCCGTGTCGATCGAGGCGGCCGCGATGTCGGCGTACACATGGGCCCGCGGGCCGACAACAGGCAAGAAGAGCTATTCCGGCCGCAGGTCGGCGAGCTCGAACACGGCAGACCTGTGTTCGGCAAACAGCTCGGCCATCTGCTCCGGCTCAGATCGATCGACGCGATCCCGGCAGCCGTCAGCGGCACCTCCTGCACGTGATACTCGTCTCTGGACGGGTCGGCGAACTCCGGCCACGCTGGCGCGATGGCGCTGCAGGACAGCCACGACCTGCGCGAGGAGGCCGCCGCCGTCGCTTACCAGCATGGCTGCACGCTGGAGGCAGGCGGCACCACCAAGGCCAGTATCGCCGCCTACTTCTACCGGCTGGCAGCCGAGATCGGCCACCCGCAAGCGGTCGCGAAGATCACCCCCAGTGCCCCCAGGAGCGTGTGGAGTCCTCGGCCGAACCGCTGGCCGCCTCGCAGAGCCAGCGGCAGGCTGACCAGGGCCCACTGCCCCTCAACGACCGGCCAGGAGCCCCGCTATGACCACGCTCGAACGCACCCTCGCCAAAGCCCTCACGGAGATCGTCATCCAGCTTGACCTCAGCGACGACGACGCCATCACGCCCGACGCCACGATGGAGGTCCTGGAGCCGATGATCGCCCTCCTGCAGGACCTACCCGAGCAGGGCCTAGCCCTTGCCGACCTGATCAGCCAGTTCGCGCACCAGGAAACCGACCCCGAACGCCAGTTGACCGTCATAGAAGCGCCCGAAACGCTGGGTCTCTTGGCCTGAGGGCGTTCGGCTGTCAGGCGATCTCCGCTGGGCCGGTCGCGCCGGGTGGCCAGAACTCGCCATACCCGAAATGCGGAATGAAGTCGCGGGACTGGGACGGCATCATCGCCGAACGCGTCGCCATGGCGCAGCGACCGCACAACCATTGCCAGCAGCGGTGGCACCGCCATGCCAGTGTGGAGGAGGCGCGTGAATCTGCGGCTTTGCGTGGCGCCACCTCAGCCTGCAAGAGGGTCCGCCTGCACGAGGCGCACGTGGCCGTCGTGGCAACGGTCCCCGGAGTCTCGGTCGCCAGTGCCCGGCATTGCGGGTGAACGACCCAGCGTTCGCCGATGGTCGCATTGACGATCGCCCGGTCGTGCGGTGGTTTCCTGAGAAGCAGCCGTCGGGCGGTTTCCTCATCGATGAGATCCGTATCGAAAGGCCCCACCGCCGGCCTCCTGCAGAGGACGCAGGTGTCCACCCGGATACGGCGGTGTCCATGCTGGTCACAATGGGGGAGATTGGAGTCCCGTTTACAGGCTATGTGAACTGCGCCACAGCTCCGTCGCGCCGCGTCATGGCCCCCGAAGCTTCCGAGAAGAACCGTGTTCTCGGGCAGCTGGCCTGCGGACACAGCCGGTAACGGGAATCTCCGGCCGGATATGACCACGACCTCGTGTAGGCCGCTGTCGGATCGTCATGTGGAGCCCGTCCCGAAAACGGTTGGTGAGCCGAGGCTTGTCCTCGAGCCGGAACAGCACCGTGTGCTGCAGGCCGAGGCCGGTCCAGCGCCGGTCTCCGAGGACCGAGGCTGCCTCGGCACGGTTGTCGTACATCCAGCGGTAGAAGGCCTCGACGGTCACCAGGGGACCCCGTCGGCTGTTCTTCGCGAGTCTGCCGCCCTTGTTCGGGCCGGTCATCGCGGTGTGGCTGTTGAGCGACTCCACGAACCCGAGCAGCCACGGCCGCAGCTTCTCCGGCGAGTCCACAAGGATCACCTCGCCAAGGACATCCCGCAGCGACTAACGACCAGTTCAGTTACTGAGAGTTGCTTTGGGGCTCATCGCACGGACCCGAGCGGAGGGCCTTTCCGGCCAAATCCACCCCCTGTTGTTGCAACAACAGGGGGTACGTAGGTCAGAATGCGTATGCGCTGAGCTCACCTTTAAGGCAACTGAAAGATCCTTTCCTAACGTAGCCCGCATGAGATTCAGCCCATTCCTTGCGGCCATCGCCGCCGCCATGCTCCTCGCCCCCTCACCTGCCATGGCCACGGCCAAGGCCGCGGCCCCTGCCGCCACCGAGGAGTCCGACCGCGAGATCGTCTTAGCTCAACTCGACTACACGACCGGGCTGTCGGTGACCCTCACCGACAGCGTCCCGTCCGACGAGGTCGGGATGGTCCAGACCGGAATGATCGGTCGCGCCCCCCTCATCGCCCGTGACGACGAGGACACCCTCCTGGAGACCTATCTGGAGATCACCCC
This sequence comes from Nonomuraea sp. NPDC049400, assembly GCF_044466425.1. Classification (NCBI taxonomy): domain Bacteria; kingdom Bacillati; phylum Actinomycetota; class Actinomycetes; order Streptosporangiales; family Streptosporangiaceae; genus Nonomuraea; species Nonomuraea sp. NPDC049400. Next base: position 33,232 of record NZ_JBITMP010000047.1, on the reverse strand, counting down.
GCCCGACGTCGCGGTCCCCCGGCGTCTCGTCGAGGCCCACGGCGCCGACCTGCCCGCCGAGCTGCAGCGGCGCAGGATTACCAGCGAGCCGGTCACGGCGGGTGGCCTGACCTCCCCGGCGAGCGCGGTCCTCTCCGGCACGTCGACCTGCACCTGGTCGCCCTTCGGCTGGACGCTCTGGCACGACGACGGGGTGCCAGGCCTGCCGGCCAAGTCGTACAGCACGTTCGACTTCGGTGGCTTCAAGCAGAGCATCGCCGAGAGCTACGTCGCCAACTGCACCCCGCAGAGCTCGTCGGGCAACCTCTGGGCCCGGCACCGGATCTACTACAGGAACATCCTCGGCAACTTCGTGAAACACTTCGACGGCCTGGTGCCGCCGGGGCACCACCAGGCCGTGGTGAAGTCCGGCGCGATCAAGCGGCACCGCACGGTCTCCTACGACGACGCCTGGAACGCCGACCCGTCCTGCGGCGGTGGCACCTGCGTCTACGCCCGCGAGGGCCGTTTCCGCAGCTAGGAGCTCGGCGGCCGCTTCTCGCGCAGCGCGCGCAAGCCCTCCTGCACGTCAGGCCCGGAGAACCCGAGGAACGGGAGCGGTTCTGGGCGCGGGCCTTCGTGCTGGGCGGCTCATGCCTGCTGGGCGCGCTGGTGGCGGCCGCCGCGCACGGTCAGATGAGCGGTTCCTGGCCGGCGTTCATCATCGGCGTGGGCGCCGAGGCCAGCATCCGCGGCATGGGGTCAGAGAGATTTGGAACGAGATCCGGCGTTAGTGGCGTTCTCGCAGGTCGGTAGGCCCGCCGCTCCCGAGCGTGGCCCCGGCCCCAAGGTAGCCCGACGTAACCCGGGGTCGAGGAACGACGGGACAGCCATTAGCGGTACGGGATGTTCGAGCATGTCAGGACGGGTGTGCACGACCAACGGCGTTGAGTCAGCGTCGGCCCGAACGTGGCGGGAGAGTCTGGCGCGATAACGCGACCTTGATTGTTTCCGCGGGCCACCGTGACCATCTGCACCATGATCCATCTCACCGCTAATGGCTGTCCTCTCGTTCCTCGACCCCGGGTACGGCATGGAGCGCGACCCGATCTTCGCCCTTGAGTGCCACTGGCACACCAAGAATCAGCTGCTCATTCGCCCGCAGCGCCCCCGGCGCACGTAGGGTCCCTCTCATGCACGACCGGAACCCCCAGGCCCCCGCGCGGGCCGGGGGTTCCACTTTTTCAAGGTCGCTTGAGGCGCGTGAGGGCCGTCCCGGAAACGGTCGTTTGCGGGACGGTTGGCGGCGGCCGCACTGTGATCGCGTTTCCGCAGGAACGATCGTCCCGAAACCCGTACCGAAACGTCGGGTGGAGGGATTGAGTTTCGGGACCGTTTTCGGACCATCGGGTGATGGACGACTCCAGTACCGCCGCTGTCGGTTCGGCCGGGTCCTCGCGCGGCGCCAGCCAATGCGATCCGCGTCGGCTACGCCCACATCTCCACCCGGGCCCAGGATCACCTGTCGCAGATGGAGGCCCTGGCCGCGGCGCACTGCCGCGAGATCGTGGAGGAGACCGCCACGCTCTTTTCGGCGGAGTCCACGCTGAGACCCCAGTAGGGAGGCAGACCAAGTAAGCCGGAAAGGGCTAATAGGGCTGGTCGGGCAGCGCACCCTCTGATCCAGCGGCCCACCCGTGTGCCGCTGCCCGGCGATCGAGACGGGTGCAGCCTACGGTCAGCCCAGCTGTGCCGTCGCGAGCCAGCCAAGCCCGGCGTCTGCGCGGGCAGGGTCGAGCGCGGGTGGTGCGGGGCGTCCGCAGGCGGCGGCGGCCTCGGCGATGTCCGTCACGTCGGACTGCCAGCCGCGCCGGGCGAGCCACGTGTGCAAGTTCTCGGCGGGGCCGCCCTGCCACAGGTCGACGAGTTCGGCGGAGATGTCCGCGCGGGCGGCGCGCAGCAGTTCGGAGTCCTCGGCGTGGTCGAGGACGAGTGTGCTCGCGGGGGCGGAGGCGGCGGTGATCCGGTCGAGGAGCAGGTCGGCGGCGCTGGGCGGGAGCGCGTACAGGATGCCCTCGGCCAGCCAGGCGGCCGGTCGCCCCGGGTCGAAGCCGGCCACTTCCAGCGCCCGTGGCCAGTCCTGGCGCAGGTCGGTGGCGACTTCGACGCGGTGGCACGCAGGGGTGGCGTGGTGACGAGCCAGTACGGCCCTCTTGAACGCGAGCACGTCGGCGAAGTCCAACTCGAAGATCGTGGTGTCGGGCGGCCAGGGAAGCCTGAATGCACGGGCGTCCACGCCGCACGCCACGAGGACCACCTGGTCGCAGCCCTGCGCGGTCGCGTTCAGCAGCGCGCGGTCGAAGAACCGGGTGCGTACGGCGACCTGCTCGGCCATCGCCTGCAGGAAACGCGCCGTCGCGGGCGCGGCGCCGGCGGCCCATGGAGTGGAGTCCGGGGCGACGGCCTGGAGGAAGTGCCGTGCGTAGGGGTCGTCGAACAGGCGGTCCGGGCGGTCGCTCTCCCGCGCGCGCAGGAGAGCGACTCCCAAGGCGGTCGCGCCGATGCCGGTCAGGCTGTCGGGGACGGTCGGTTCCTGTGTCATAGTGCCGTCTTTTCGCTGGTCGGTGCGGTGCTCAGGGTACGGAAGTAGTCGTCCACGGGTGCCAAGTCGATGCTGTCGCCGCGGTAGCCGACGTATTTGTCCGGGCGGATCATGTACAGGCTGGGGCGGCGGACGCCGTAGCGGTTGTGTGCCTCGCTGCGCAGGTCGGCGAAGACGTTGCCGGAGAGGCCGGGTGGCAGGTGGCCGCGGGTGATGAGATGGACCTCGCCGTGCCCGGCCATCGCCTCGTGTGCCGCGGCCTGCCAGCGGGCCAGGGTGGCGGAGTCGGTGGTGTCCGCGGCGAACAGCAGAAGGTGGTGGCCGGGGGTGCGGAGGAGGTGCCGCAGTGAGACCGGGCCCTGGCGGGTTTCGAGGTAGACGTCGCGCATCAGCTCGCCGGCTTCCGGTCCGGTACCGGCAACGTCACTCCACGCCCTGGCCGGGGACTCGTGCCAGCGTTGGAAGACGAGGTGGCTGTCGCGGTAGTGGACGAGGTGTTCGCCGAAGGCGTTCGACAGCCGCTGCTGCACGGGGTTGAGCTTGCCGAGGAGGCGCAGCGCGTGCCGTCTGGCTCTGCGGGCGACCAGGGTGGTGCCGGTGGCGACCTTCGTGGTGGTCGAGGTGGCCTCGACCACGGCCTTGACCACGGGCCAGCGTTCGGTCTGGTAGCTGTCCAGGAGGGATTCCCCGGCGCGGCCGGTGACGACGAGCGCGAGTTTCCAGCCCAGGTTGTAGGCGTCCTGCATGCCGGTGTTCATGCCCTGGCCGCCCACCGGGCTGTGGCTGTGCGCGGCGTCTCCGGCCAGCAGGATCCGGCCGTCGCGGAGCCGGTCGGCCAGGCTTTCGCGGGCCACGAACGACGAACTCCACTGCAGGTCGCGGACGCCAGGGTCGAGAGGGGTGCGTTCGGTGACACAGGTGGCGAAGTCGTCCAGCCCGGGGGTGCGCGGTGGCCGGTCGTCCGGCGTGCTGGCCAGGATGCGCCAGTAGCCCCCGATCATGGGGAAGACGGCCACCAGACCGGATCGGTCGAAGTAGACGTGGAAACGGTCCCGCGTCAGCGGCCAGTCCACGGCGACGTCGCCCAGGATGAAGCCCCGCTTCAGATCGGTCCTTTCCCGGCCGATGCCCGCCGTCTCGCGAACGGTGCTGTGGGCGCCGTCGGCGCCGATCAGCCAGCCCGTTCGATACCGCTCGCGGCGGCCGTCCCCGTGCTCGAGTTCCACGCTGACGCCGTGCTCGTCCGCCTCCTGCCCGAGCAGGCGGGTGCCCCATTCGACGGTGACCCCGAGGTGCTCGGCGCGCTCACGCAGCAGCGCGACCGTCTGCCACTGCGGGATGCACAGGTCCAGCGGGAACGAGGAGTCCACGGCTGTCACGTCCATCTCGGCCAGCGTCGTCGTCCCCTGGTAGAAGTTCAGCGTGTGCAGCGGGACGCCTCGGTCGAGGGCGGCCTGGGCCAGCCCGAGGTCGTCCAGCATCTCCAGCGATCGGGCCACGATGGAGACCGCCCGGCTCTCTCGATGCTCGGCGCTTTCGGCGTTGACGACGCGCGGGATCACGCCTCTGCGCGCCAGCTCTATGGCCAGCACCAGGCCGGTCGGCCCCGCACCGGCGATGAGGATGTCAGCGTTCACTGTCACAGATCCATCCTTAGAACGAATGATCGTTCTTTTTAGAAGAGCACGACTCCCATGACGGCGTCAAGAGCGAATGTTCGTTCTCTATTGGCCGGTCTGTGCCGACGCCGACATCAGGGCCTTCAGCCCGCTCCTGAACGCCGCCGGATCCGCGTGGCCGTACACCGCGCGCAACACCAGGAACCCGTCCACAAGCGCCATCAAGACAGCGGCCACATGCTCCGCAGGGACGTCCGCAGACAGAAGCCCGCGCCGCTGGTGGCGGGCCACGAGGCCGCCGACCACGTTGCGCGCCTCCTGCATGACCTCCTTCAGCTTCGCGCACAACGACGGCGAGCGCAGCGCCTCCGACCAGACCTGGACCAGCAACTGCGCGGACTCGCGCGAACCGGACAGCGGCGGACGGTCGACGCCCAGCACGAGGTCGACGATGTCGTCCAGATCCGGCGGCGTCGCGTCGTCCGCCTCGAACGCCAAAGCGACCTCGGCCAGAGCCTCGGAAGCGGTCGCAGCGATGATGTCGTCCTTGCTCTTGAAGTAGCGGTAGACGGCTCCGGCCGACAGTTCCGCCTCGGCAAGCACGTCCTGCATGGAGGTGGCGTGAAAGCCGTTGCGAAGGAAGCAGCGGCGGGCGGCGGCCAGGATCTGGCGGCGGCGGGCTTCGAGATGTTCTTTGGGCATGCGTGCCATGGGACAGAACGTAGAACGAACATTCGTCCTTGACAACTTCGCCGTCTACGCCATAGTGAAAGAACATTCGTTCTCTATAGGAAGGGTCATGCCATGTCGTTCGCCGCCACCACACTGAGCGCTCTGGTCGCTCTTGTCTTCCTGCTCGCCGGCACTCAAAAGCTGCTCCTGCGCCCTCAGGTGACCGCCAACCTCTTGCGACTCGGCGTCGGCTCGGCGATGACCCGCACCATCGGCGTCCTGGAGATCGCCGGTGCCCTGGGGCTCGTGGCCGGCCTCCTGTGGAGGCCGATCGCCGTAGCGGCAGCGGCCGGTCTCACGCTGCTACTGATCGGTGCGATCGGCTATCACGTGCGCGCCCGAGACTTCGCCCATCGACGCCACCGCTCACACGCCGCGGCTCCCGTGCTCCTGGCAGTGGTCGCCGGGGCAACCACGATGCTGCTGCTGACGTCGTAACGATGACCAGGCGCAAACCAGAAGGGCCATAGCCCGGACTGCCGCAGTAAATACCGGATTTACTGCCCGCGCCATGCCATCCTGAGCCGGATTGTCCACACGGGCGATCATGATCGAGGTCTACGCATTTACCGAACGTCCGCTGAAAGCCATCGGCCTTCAGGCCGTGGATGAATGCGGTCCCCGATAGGGGATGGCCCGGCGGAGCCGGGACAGCCCGAAGCGCGAACCTGGGATCTCGGCGAACCAATGGCGGCATGGCCGCAGAGGCGCTAAAGCGGGAATCAATGGAACGGGCGTGCGATAACCAAGCCGCCGAGTGAGATCAACATGGCACTACAGGCGGCCGGGCCCGTCGTCTCAGGGCGTGGAGACTTCGGGGCTGCCCGGTCTGTGAAGCGCCAAGCACCAGGGCCGCGCAAGCGGCTCTGGAATCCTCGCCTCTTCAGGGCGAGGAGCAGGTCAATGCGGCAGAGAGGGAGGGGCGTACGTGTGAGCCTGATCGCCGCCTCCTCCCAGCGGATCTACCGATCTCGCTGACCGCCTGGGCCTGGCTCGCCCGCGACGAGCAGCCACCCCTGGGCAGGGCCCGCCGCGGCGCCACCCCACCCGCTGTCCCCTTCGCCACCCTGGACGAGCCGGCCACCGAAGGCCGCCCTGGGATCGGAACCGGAGGTGAGCCCGGTTCAGCGGCGGCGCGCGTAGGCGGCCGCCGCCCGGACCAGATGCCCGCGGTCAGACCTGATCAGTGCCCTGCGTGGGTGGGGATGGTGAGGTTCACCTGACTCTCGGTACCGGGTTTGACGATCACGAATTGCCCCATCATGCCGGAGTCCTCGTGGCGGAGGATGTGGCAGTGGTACATGTACGGCGAGGCAGGGTCGGTGAAGTCGCCGAACTGGACCGCGAGTCGCACGACGCTCTTGGCGGGCACGTAGACGGTGTCCTTGTAGCCGGTGGCGTAGGCGGGCGGCGGGGAGCCGTCCATCTCCAGCACCTGGAAGGCGACCTCGTGGATGTGGAAGTTGTGGGAGTAGACGTTGTTCTCGATCTCCCAGATCTCGATGGCGCCGGCGGGCACGACCTCGTCGATGCGCGCCATGTCCATCTCCTTGCCGTTGATGGCGTCGTGGCCGCTGAGCCTGAAGCGCCGTACCTTGGCACCGGCGGGCGCGGTGATGGGAGTCAGAGGGGACAGGCGGGCGGGGACGTCAGGAGCCGGCTTGAGGTCCTTGGCGGCGATGAGCTTCAGCAGGTCGAAGTCGCCCTGGCCGATGTCGACGCCGTTGTCGGCGCTGCGCAGGACCACCTGCTCGCCGGGCGCGAAGGCCACGATGATCTCCGCGCGCTCGCCGGGGGTGAGGGAGAACTCCTCGACCTCGACCGGGGCGCCGAGCAGACCGCCGTCGTTGGCGATGACGTGGAAGCGGCGCTTGTCGGCGAAGGTCAGGTTGTACATCCGGGCGTTGGAGCCGTTGAGCACGCGGAACCGTACCCGCTCGGTGGTGACGGTCAGGTGGGGGTTGTAGGTGCCGTTGACGAGGATGTGGTCGCCCAGGATGCCGAAGGTGCCCTTCAGCGGGTCGCCGTCGAAGGAGCCGTCGGCGGCGAACTTCTTGTCCTGCAGGATCAGCGGGAAGTCGTCGACGCCGTACTCGGCGGGGAGATCGAGATCGTGGTCGTCGTCGAGGATGAACATCCCGGCCAGGCCGCGGTAGACGTGCTGGGCCGTCGTGCCGTGCGGGTGAGGGTGGTACCACGAGGTGGCCGCGGGCTGGTCGATGGCCCAGCGCGGCGTCCAGACGGCGCCTGGCTGGATGGGCTGGTGCGGACCGCCGTCCATCCGGGCCGGCAGGCGCATGCCGTGCCAGTGCACGGTGCTGACCTCCGGCAACCCGTTGCGTACGGCCATGTGGACCTTGTCGCCGCGGCCGGCGCGCAGGGTCGGGCCGAGGAAGGCTCCGTTGAAACCCCAGGTGGGCGTCTGCTTGCCGGCCAGGATTTGCGTCCGGCCTGCCTGCATGGACAGATCGAAGCGTCGTACGCCGTCCTTGCTGAGTTCGGGGTGAAGAAGCGGGGGCACCCGCAGAGGATTGGCGAAGTCGAGTGCGGCCGCCGGAGATGAGGACCTGACCTCGGAACCGGAGCCACAGGCCGCGGCCAAGCCGGACAGGGCGGCGACCGTGAGGAATTTACGTCGATGCACGATGGAGTCCTGACAATACGTCCATGACGCCATTTCCGCCTTGGTGATGCGGGCATGCGGCGTCATGGGAGATGCTGCGGCTGATGTGATTATTAGTGGATAATCTGGAACGGAACTTGTTGCTGGGCTTGAGACATGACCGCCATGGCGCCCGTTCGCGCAGAACCGGACCTGTCGTTCCTGCTGGACCACGCCAGCCACGTCCTGAGGACCCAGATGGCCGCCGCGCTCACCGAGCTCGGGCTGACGGCGCGCATGCACTGTGTACTGGTCCACGCGCAGGAGCAGGAGCGCACACAGATCCAGCTCGCCGAGATCGGTGACATGGACAAGACCACGATGGTGGTGACCTTCGACGCCCTGGAAAAGGCGGGCCTGGCCGAGCGCCGCCCCTCCAGCGCGGACCGGAGGGCGCGGATCATCGCGGTCACCGAGAAGGGCGCGGAGCTGGCGCGCAAGAGCCAGGGGATCGTCGACGGCGTGCACAGGGCCGTGCTGGAGGCGCTGCCGGAGGAGGAGCGCCAAGTGTTCCTGCAGGCCATGCGGCGCCTGGTGACCGGGCATCTGGCCACCCCCGCGGAAGCGCCGAAGGGTGTCCGGAGGTCTCGGCAGAGCACCTGACCGGCCGGGCGGTGGGAGGAGGGCGAGTGCGGCGGTTCGGCGTCACTCGAGGTCGAAGACCGCCTTCCCCCTCACGCGCCGGCCGCGCAGCGCGGCGGCTGCCTCGGCGAAGCGTTCCCAGGAGCCGCGCCAGCCGATCTCGGGCGCCAGAGTGCCGTCGGCCGTGAGCCGCACCAGCTCGGCCAGGTCGTCGGCGGCCCCGAACTCGTTGACGTAAGAGGTGAGCGTCTTGGGCGGCCCGACGGTCGCGTACGGCGGGAAAACGGCCGGCTCGCCCGAGGTCCATCCGACGGACTGCAGGCTCCCGCCGGGGGCGAGCAGCTCCCAGGCCCTGACCAGATGAGCCCCGCCGACTGTCTCCACGACGATGTCGACGGGCTCCTTGACGTCGTCCAGCCCCACGACCACCTCATCGGCGCCAAGACCGGCCAGGCCGTCGCCCCGCCCGGGGGAGCCGGCCGAGGCGATGACGTACGCCCCCGCGTGGGCGGCGAGCCGCACCGCGTACCGTCCCACGCCGCCCGAGGCGCCGGTCACCAGCACGCGCTTGCCGGGCGCTATGCCGGCGCCGCGCAGCGAGCGAAGCGCGGCCAGGCCCGCCGTCGGCAGTGCGGCCGCCTCGGCCAGCCCGACCCCCTCCGGGACCTCGGCCACCGCCGACACGTCGACCGCCACTCGCTCGGCGAACGCGCCGTCCGCGAAGAGCACGACCTGAGTGCCGGCGGCGGGACCGGAACCGTCCGCCGCCCCCTGCAGGACGATCCCGGCCGCGTCGAGCCCCAGGGGCGCCCCGGCCGGGATGCGTCCGGAGACCGCGTTGTTCAGGTCGGCGTAGTTGAGCGAGGCGTGCATCACGTCAACGAGCACCTGCCCAGGCCCGGCGACCGGGTCGGCGATCTCGCCGAAGGCGATGCTCGAGGGGGCGGACTGGTCGACTATGAGGGCGTGCGTGGACATCGACATCTCCTGTGCGTGGAAGGCGAGACAACAAGTAAGACCTTAGCAGATAGTTCTGTAATGGATGATCTGCTACCTAATGTTTTTGGTTCCAGGCCCAAGTGGCTGTCCCAGCGACGGCAGGAAGCATGCCCAGCAGGTTTGATGCGCTGCGGGCATCTCGCCGGCGATGGATGCGATGCTGCACAGCAGCGTGGTGGCAGCCAGACCAGATGTCAGGTTTGTACGGGCCTTGCGCGGCGGTCCCTTTCGATGGCGGCGCCGCGATCGCGTTAGCGCAGGCCATGAGTCTGGCCCTGTCCGACGCGCGTCTGGCCAGGGGAGTCGGACGTTGAGGCGGAGCCGGGCCAAACCGCACAGCGGTGACTGGAGGCTGCTGCGCCCGGCCGTTTCGGACCCCATGACGACGTGACGGGAGGGTGGGAGGCGACATATTCCGGTAGCGCCCTCCCCGTCCCCAGTGCCGAGGTCTGCTCGCGCCCTGGTCGTGGGACCCTGCTTCTCGTCTATGGCTGATTGAGCCCGGCGTCGCTGTCGGGGTTCCTGCCCGCGGCGGACTGGCTCCGGCGTTCAGGGCCGTCCGGCCACTGGTCGCGGTATGGGGGGCAAGCGGGACGACGGTCCCGGTCAGGAATAGAGCCAGCGGGCCAGCAGCCGGCTGAGCCGGGGCATGACGCTCCAGGTCATCAGCGCGGTCAGGACGGGAAGCAGCACCGCGAACCGGACAGGGATGGACAAGGGGGCCAGGAGCGGTTCGGCGAGCGCAGTGATGGTGACCAGCAGGACGTACAGCGCGATGAGGGTGACGAGCCAGCTCTTCCAGCGCGCGGGAGGCCGTACGAGTGCGCCGTCGCCGGGGGCGAACCAACCCTCCAGGCCGGTGAGCTCGCGTTCGGCGGGCGCTGCCTCGGCCAGGTCTGCCGAGGCGGCCAGGAGGGTGGCGCGGCCGGGTGCCGATCTCCAAGCCCTCTGCGCTTCGGCGTCGGCGAAACGGTAGATGATCGCATACTCGGTGCTTCCCGGCAGCGGCGGGATGACGGCCATGCCCTGGCTGCCGTGCCGGGCGGCCAGGGAGCGGATCTGTTCGAGCCATGCTTCGAACTCCCGCGCCCTGCCCGCCCGCACGGGCCGGGTGACCAGGACCATCACGGCAGGAGTTCGGCGACCAGGGCCACCGCCTCGTTCAGCTCGCGGCGGTCCTGGAGGCGGCTGAAGTGCACGCCGTCGGGGGTGATCAGCGCCTTGGCGCCCAGGTGCCGGCCGAACAGCCGTACATGCTCCAGAGGGTCGGGGGTCAGCACCGGGTCATCGAGGGCCACCAGGACCCGGAACGCCTTGGCGGCCCGGCGAATGCGCTCCCAGTCGAAGCCGCCGGCGAAGAACGCGGCGAGGTCGTCGTACCGACCTCGTGGGCCATGGCCGCGACCAGGACCACGCCCGCGTACGGCTCGCCGTCGTGCTCCTGCAGCAGGCGCAGCAGGGTGACCCCGCCCCGAGCTGGTGATGGAGGCCTACACCCAGGCCGTGGCGCAGCGGATGCCGGAGCCGGACACCGGCACGATCGAGGGCGACCTCACGGAGTTCGTCACCCAGCTCTACCGTGTCACCGCATACCCGCTGCGGGTGCGGGCGCTGCGTGGGCTGATGGCCGAGGCCCAGCTCGATCCGGACTTCCGCGACCCGTTCCGCGCCTGGGTCAACAGCCGGCGGGCGGTGGTGGCCGGGCTGCTGGAGCGAGCCGTCCTGCGCGGCGAGCTCGTCCCGGACCTGGATGTCGGCCACACGGTTGATCTGATCTTCGGCCCGTTCTGGTATCGCCTGCTGGTCGGCCATGAGCCGCTCGATCCCGACGACGCGCCCGCCCATGTCTCCCATGTGCTCGGCTGCCTGCGCCCGCATGAGGAACGTCGCGAGCCATCAGACTGAACGACAGGACGTTTCCCTCGAACGTGGAGACCTCGGAGAGTCGAGCTAGCGGGGCTCCGGTTCGGCGACCGGCGGGGTCGCGGCCTCCTGGCCGGCGGGGGAGCGCACGCCGCGCAGGACGATCGCGACCGTGGCGGCGAAGGCGGCCATGGCGATGACGCTGACGACGGCGATGACGTGGAGCCCGTGGACGAAGGCGCCTTGGGCTGCGGCCACCAGCTGGTCGCCGAGACGCGCGGGCAACTGCCTGGCTGTCTCCAGCGCGCCGCCGAGGGTGTTGAGCGCGGTGTCGGCCGCCTCGGGTGCGAGCCCGGCGGGGATCGTGCCGGTCAATCGGCTGTGATAGGCGGCGGTGGCGATGCTGCCGAGGATCGCGATGCCGAGCGCTCCGCCGAGCTCGCTGCTGGTTTCGGAGACGGCCGAGGCGGCGCCGGCCCGCTCGGCCGGGGCGGCTCCGACGATCATGTCGGTGCCCAGGACGGTGGCCGGCGCGATGCCGATGGACAGCACCGCGGATCCGGTGATGAGCTGGGCCAGGCTGGAGGTCCCGACCTGGGTGAGCATCGCCAGCCCGGCGATCGCGACGATCAGCCCACCGGTGATCACGTGGACCGGGCGGAGCCGGCTCACCAGCGCGGGTGCCACCATGGTCCCGACGATCCCGGCGGCGGTGCTGGGCAGCGTCCACAGCCCCGCCTGCAGCGCGGACAACCCCTGTATCAGTTGCAGGTATTGGGCGGTGAAGAAGTAGACGCCCATCATGACCATGATGCTGACCAGCAGGGTACCCACCGAGGTGGTGAAGACGCGGTCACGGAACAACCGGACGTCGATGAGGGGGTAGGCCAGCCTCCGCTGACGCCTGACGAACACGACGCCCGCCACCAGGCCGACGACGAACGACAGCACGGGCTGCCAGGACAGGCCGTCCGCCGCGACGTGCTTGAGACAGTAGACCAGAGCCAGCACCGAGACGATGGACAGCAGCACGCTCGGCAGGTCGATCCGCCCCGGTGAGGAGTCGCGGAACTCGGGCAGCAGCAGCGGCCCCACGGCCAGCAGCAGCACCATCACCGGCACGGCCAGCAAAAACACCGAGCCCCACCAGAAGTTCTCCAGCATGAGGCCCGCGACCAGGGGGCCGATCGCGCCGCCGGTCATGAAGCTCATCATCCACACCGAGATGGCGACGGTGCGCTGCTTGTCGTCACCGAACATGGTGCGGATCAACGACATGGTGGAGGGCATCAGGGTCGAGCCGCCGATGCCGAGCAGCGCTCGCGCGCCGATGAGCATCTCGGCACTGGCGGCGTAGGCGGCCAGGACCGAGGCGACCCCGAACGCGGCCGCGCCGGCCAGCAGGAGCCGCCGGCGCCCGACCCGGTCGCCGAGGCCGCCCATCGTGATCAGCAGCCCGGCGACCAGGAAGGCGTAGATGTCCACGATCCACAGCAGCTGCGTACCGCTCGGCGCCAGGCCGGCGGTCAAATGAGGGACCGCCAGGTGCAGCACGGTCAGATCCATGGAGACCAGCAAGGTGGGCAGGGCGAGCACGGCGAGCCCTGTCCACTCCCGCCACCCTGCCCGGGAGACGGTGACGTCGCTCACGTCACACTCCTTCACGTTGAGACGACAACTGTTGACGTGTCAATCCTTAGATGCAAAGTGTTGTTGTGTCAACTGTGAGCATGTCAACAAAGCAGCGCTACGATGGGGGTGGAGATCGAAAGGGGGGATCGAGGGCGGGATGCCCTCGCAGCCGATGGACGATGACGCGTGGCAGAAACTTGGGGTGTGGGCCCAGCTCCAACACATGGACGGGCAGGTCAAGGCGGAGATCGGAAGGCGCCTCGAAGCCGCGTACGGCACCTCCCTGCTCGAGCACGAGTTGCTGGCCGCCCTCCTCCCGCACCCTGACGGCCTGCGCATGCACGAACTCGCCGACGCCCTGCTCGTCACCCGCAGCGGCGTGACGCGCCTCATCGACCGCCTGGCCGGCAAGGGCCTGGTCAACCGGCACCCAGACCCCGGCAACCGGCGGGTCATCCTCGCCGTTCTGACCGACAGGGGACGGCAGCAGACCGCGGAGGCGAAAGACCTCCAGTGCGCGATCTACGACGAGCTCGTCGGCTCCCGCCTGGACGACCAGGACATCGCCGCCCTGCGCCGCATCCTCGGCAAGACCGGCGATCCTCCTGCCCGGAGCGGATCAGGCCCAGCAAGCCCGAGGTGACGGCGAAGGCTCGACGACGCCTTCCTCGGCGACCTCCGTCGTCCGGCAAAGACAGCGATCGTCATCGGTTTCAGTCGTCGTGGGTGATGAGCATGAGCTGACGCCACCGCAGCACGACGAACATCGCGGAACCGGCGAAGGCGAAGCAGAAGGGCGCCGCGACGCCGAAGCGCCGCCGGCACCAGGAGCAGCCGGCTTTCGAGAACGGCCAGGTCAGGCCCATCCCCAACAGTGCCGCGCCGATCGGCGGCCCGGCGAGCTGAGTGAGGGGGATGCATCCGGTGCCCAGGCGGGGCGTTGGTGATGGTGAGATCGTCCTTACTGTGTCCACTCCAGCGGCTCTTCTGCGGGGACCCACCGAACTGGCCCAACAGATGTCTGCAACAGAGCTGACCCCTGCTCGTCTCGTGGGGGTTGGCAGTGGAACTCATGGTGGGCTTGTCCGTCGTGGACGAGTGGGAAAGTCCGCGAGATGTCCAGATACGGCAAGTCCGATGGGTATAGCTCCGGCTGTCGAGACGCGGCGTGCCAGGCCGGTATCCACCCGGTGCAATACCGGGACGGCGCTCAGGCGATCGCCGAGGTCGAGGCTCTGCCGGCGAGGTTGATCAGGCGGTGCGGCCGTACGCGTCGTGGGCTTGGTGAACACGATGGTGCTCGCGGGTCGGTGAGCTGGTCATAAGTCTCGTAGTCACTAATGTGTTGCTTTGTAACTCAACGCGGGCGAGCGGATGACCTTGCAGGGCTGGGCGTCTCGCCGGTCGACGGCACAAGGGCCGACCTTACGCGATGGACCCCCGTACGCGGCTCCATCACCCGCTACCCGACAGCATCGGCCCAGGAGGAGCGAGGGACTCGCCTACGGCGCGGGCCCTCGCCATGTCCAGTTGAGGCCGGGGAGCGAAGTGCTTCGCCCCCCGGGCCTTGCCTCAGAAGCGCTTCGTGTAGCGGGTGCCCCGGTAGTAGATCTTCACGCCATCGGGCTCGGAGGCGCTGTGCCCGAACGAGTACTTGCCGATGTTGCGAGAGTGGGACTTGCCGGGGGCGACCGACACATAGCCGAAGTCGGACTGCCGGTCGCGCACAATCGCGTACTTGATCGTACGGGAGCAGTGGTTGTCCACCCGGACCTGCCACTTGGGATCGGACCAACCCTTGTTGTTCAGCTTGGTGCGGGTGGCTTTCACACAGGAGGGCCAGGCGGCGGCCGCGCGCTGGGCGCTCGAGCTTGCTACCGGGGTCAGGCCGGCGGCCGAGCCGGTGGCGGCCTGTGCGGTCAGTGGGGCGGCGAACAAAGTGGTGCCCGCAGCCAGGAGGGCGAGGACTCGCATCGGTTCCTTCCGGAGTAGTGAGTTTCGCCGGGAGCGGCGTATGCATTTAGATGCGTCCATAATTGCTTTGGTTCGTCCTGGGAGTTCACCCTGAGTTGCCCAGGGGAGTCAAGGTAGTCCTGGCTGCCCCTGCCCCCTAGCCCGGACCGCCTGCGCCTCGCCTGTCGGCATGCAGCCGACGTGTCCAGGGTGATCCGGGCCCTCCGCCTTCCCTACCGGCTCACAGCTCCCGCGCCGCCGTCCGGAGGCACGGCCCTGACCTCGGATGATCGTGAACGACGCCCGTTTGCACACAACGAGGCGACATGATCTCGGTGCTTCGACGCGCGTCTGCGATCAGAAGCACGCTCAGTGTCAGCGCAGTGCCGCTGCGAAGACAACGCGGTTGGCACTGGTGTAGGCGTGTTCGCGTTCGGACCATGCGATGCGGGAGGTGATCTGTTCAGGACTGGCCAGACGGTGGCTGGAGTCGGTCAAGCGTGCTGCCCACCAGCGGGCGTTGCGGGATTGGCGGTCGAGGATCGCATCAAGGACGGCAGCACGGCGCGCGGCGGTGAGTCCGTAGGCGTCGGCGAGCACCCGCACCTGGGCGGCTTGCGCGGTGGCCGGCGGCGCGGTGGTCTTGGAGGAGATGCACCACGTCCAGGCCATGTATCCGATGTCCTCGAGCGGATCGCCCGGGGCAGCGGTGTCGAAGTCGATGAAGGCGACTGGTAGCCCGGCACGGAACACCGTGTTGTTGGGTCCAGGGTCGTGATGGCAGACGACGGGGTGCTCCCCGGTGAGTCCGCTCTTGCGGGTGGCGTCGTGCAACGAGCGAAGAAGCGCCCCAGCTGAAGCGACTTGAGCGTCGCTCCAGCGCTGGAACCTGGACGGCACCCAGCCGGGCAGGTAGCTGAAAATATCGCGATCGGCTTCGTCCCGTCCAAGGTAGCGCGGCGCTCCCATGAACTGGCGTCGCTGGAGGTGTGTGAGCAGCCGGGCGACGAAAGCCGAGGAGTCCTTGGCAGGTCGTCGAACGGTATCAGCGACCCGGACGACGCCTGAGGTGATGCGTCCTCCGGTCAGGGGAACTTCAGCGGGGGGCGGTCGCATCGGTGGGAGTCCTCCTGTTCATTGCTTAGGTTGCTGTGGCTCTGGGTCGTCCATGAGCCTTTCAGCGAGACGCCGGAAGCCCGTCGGCTCCATCCTCCGCTCTTCCGAAGGATCACTTGGCGAATGACTCTGGCTTTCGAATCGCCTTCTGGTGTCGTCAATCTCTGCGTCCGTTGCTTTGCCGGCGTCACCCAGGCGTCGCAGCGCCGGCCAGTTCGGCTGCACAACTGGCCAACTGAAGTGCTCAGTCACTCCCGGAGTGCCAGCAGCTAACGCGGACGGGACGCCCGCGCCCGCCTGGCCGAACTGATCGAAGCGGCCGACGGCGGGGAGCCGGTCGTGTTGACCCGGCGCGGTCCGGCCGCAAGGAAGCCGTACCGCTGCCGGTCGAGGCGGCCGCGGTGCGGCGCGCCACCTCGCCGAACAGGTGGCGTGGGTGCGGTGCGCCTCCTGTTGGGAACCGCTGACCGACGGCCCCCGCCGGCACGGCGCCCGCCTCCGTCGCCGAATGCCCTGCCGGCGGATAACGGCACAGTGCAGAAAGACTGTCCCGTTTCACATGTTTTGTCGGAATTCAGAGGGCGTCGAGGAAGCGGAGTGCCTCCTCCTCGGTCATGCCGGTTTCGCCGCGCACCAGGTGGACGGCCTGTTCGCCACGTCCGGCCTCCTTGAGCTGTCGAACCCGGGTGGCCAGGTCGGCCTGGGGTGCAGGTGCGGTCGGCGGGCTGTGCAATGCCGGATGGTTGATGGGACGCCCCACGGCCAGGCCGTCCACCGCGTCTTTGGCCTCTTTGAGACCCATGCCGGTGTGCTGGCGCAGCAGCTTGATCGCGTAAATGGGTTTGCCCTGGGCGACCAGGCTGCGTAGCTGGTGGTCCAGGGCATCCGGCGGCAGGAAGACAGGTGGCCGGCTGCCTCGGGCGCTCGCCCTGACGATCGCCATCACGATGACGCCGACGATGACTGCGATGACGGCGAGGGTGACCATTTCCGGGAATCCGATCACGACTCGATCCTAGACCGGCACGTCGTCCGCCGCAGCAGGTCACGCAGCCCGGCCCACGTCCGCAGTGTCTTCGCGGTGCGTCGCACGGCCGACCCCAACCCGCTCTTCAGCCATGTGATCAGCTGGCTCAGGACGGCCGCGGAAGCTCTCGACCGGCGGATGGACCTCCCCGACGGCTCTGTCGGGTCCGTCATGCGACACACCGGATAAATAAGAATCTCGCCGCGACGGGGCATCCTTTCCTTTTTCTATGACGATATCGCCTTTGGCGTATATGTCGATTACGCGGCGTTGGGTCCCATCTGGCGGGATTATGACTAGTTTTGAAACAGGGCCGGTCATGCCACGCCAAAGGCCGGAACCCGCGACTGAACGGGCAGGTGAGGGCAGAAACGACTGTTGCCGTGGTACGCGCTGGACCGGGCGCCGATTCGGTGGGGCCGGAGGTGTTCCTATGAGGGCTGTCGCCGTCCACCATGGGCTACGGGATCATGCCATGACGGCCGTGAAAATCCTCGCCGTCGCGATCGCCTATTTCGTGGCCGCCAAACTGGGGCTGCAACAACAGCTGGTCCGAGGGCAGGTGACGCCGCTGTGGCCCTCGACGGGAATCGCGCTGGCCGCCCTGCTCCTCTTCGGCCTTCGGATCTCGCCGGGCATCACCCTCGGCGCCTTCCTGGTCAACGTGTCGATCGGGCCGACGATGGCCGCCGTCCTGGCCATCTCCGTGGGGAACACGCTCGCGCCGGTCGGCGCGTACCTCCTGCTCGAGCGCGTGGGCTTCCGCATCGAACTGGACCGGCTGCGTGACGCGCTCGCCCTGGTGTTCCTCGGCGCCTTCGCCGGGATGCTGGTCAGCGCGACCGTGGGCGCCGCCTCGCTGGTGGTCGCCGGCGGGCTGCGGCCCAGCCAGTTCTGGCCCGCTTGGTCGGTGTGGTGGACGGGCGACGCGATGGGCGTACTCGTGGTCACGCCGCTCCTGCTCGCGAGCCGCACGACCCGGATACCGTGGGACGCCCACCCGCTCCGCTGGGTCGAAGGGGCGGCGCTGCTGCTGGGCACCTTCCTCGTCACGCTGGTGGCGACCGCGGGGCCCATCAACCTGCTCTTTCTCGTCTTTCCCTTCCTGATCTGGTCCGCGCTGCGTTTCCAACTCCTCGGAGCTGCGGCGTGCGCGCTGATCGCGACGACGGTGGCGATCGTCTCCGCCGCGCACCACTCCGGCCCGTTCGCCCAGCACAACCTCTTCCTCAACATGGTCGCCCTCCAGGCCTTCAACGCCTCCGCGGCGCTGACCGCGCTGCTGCTCGCCGCGATCATCGCCGAGCGCAACCAGGCCCACCAGAACATCAAGGACGTCTGCGCCCGGCTCAACGAAGTGGCGGACCGGCTTGCGCGCGACAAGAAACTGGAGATCCGGCTGCGGCCCCCACGCGCTGGAGAGCGGAGCAGGGATCGGTCGCAGTAGCCGGATGATCCCTCTCACGCTCTCGGCGGCGCCAAGGGGAGGCCGATCTTCCTGGAAGCGGCCTTGGCCACGGCAGGCGCGGTCGAAGCTTCCATATCGGGGGTCGGCCCACATAAGCCCAAACCCACCCAGTCCGGTATCCGGCTCAGCAGGGGAAGTCGGGGCTGATCATGCACATCCTCGACCCAAGCCACCGGGCTCGGCGGCGTGTATCGGTCTCAGGGCTGATACGCGGGCCGGCCGCCGAGACGAATCGTGATGGACATGATCGAAGTCATCGGATTGACCAGACGCTTCGGGCAGAGCGTCGCTGCCGACGACCTGTCCTTCACCGTCACCCTCGGAAAGATCACCTAGGGCCGAACGGCGCGGGCAAGACCACGACCATGCGCATCATCCTCGGACTCGACCGGCCGACCTCCGGACGGGCCAACGTGAACGGCGTGCCGTACCGGACATTGGATAGACCCCTCACCCATGTCGGCGGGAGCACGGGCGGTGATCGGCGGCGGCACGCTCATGATCGTGATGACCACGATGGTCGGGCTTGCACTCGGCGCGATCTTCCGCGGCGGCTTCGCCAACAAGCGGGTGTCCTGGCGCTGTGTTCCTCAGACGCTGTGGGATGCCCCTGGTCAGTCCGGCTAGATGTGAGCGATGACCGCTGACCCAACCTTTGAGTGGGGATGTCCCACCCATCACTCAGCGCCCACTGTCGCCGAGGCCGAGCAAGCTGGTGAGCGCGACGACTTCTGCCATGGGCGCGGCGCCAAGCTCTGTGGATGGGAGCGCGATCCGGCCGCGACCCTGCTGCGCGCGATGGTGTTCGAGCGGCGGGTCGTGGCCGAGGCGGTCGAGCGGCTGACGAGTGGCGGGACCGAGGTCCGCGCCGTAGTCGCGGTGTGGGGCCGCGTAGAAGCCGGCGACCATCCCGATCGTGCGCACAACCTGCCCGCCCCGCCCGGAACCAGGGGCACACCGCCAGCTCTGAGAGCGGCGCCGCCGGGCGGGCAAGACTGGAGACCGCCGATTCAGCGAGGTCGACGAGTTCGCGCGGTTCTTCATCGAAGGGTGCCTGGGCGAGCTGGAGATGGAGCCGGGACAGCTTGGCCCAGGCGGCCTCCGGCCAGTTCACGATCAGCGCCGCGGTGGCCGCCGGGCGGCGAAGTAGCGACGGACGATGTTGGTCCTGGCCAGCTTTCCGGTAGTCACCTGGTGGTCGTCAACGCGATGCTGAACGCGCTCAGCGCCGATCCTGCCGCGACCGCCTGCACCCCGGTCAGGCCGACCACCAGCACGGGCGTGCTGCTGTTGGCGAAGGTGCCGTTGCCGAGCTGGCCGTGGTGGTTCAGCCCCCAGGCCAGCGCGAAACCCTGCGTGGTCGCCGCGATGCTGTGGTTCAGGCTGCCGTTGATGTCGACCACACCGGACAGTCCACGGACCCGCACTGGCAGGTTCTGGTCGGTGGTCGTGCCGTCTCCCAATTGACCGTACCGGTTGAACCCCCACGCCCGCGCGCTGCCGTCGGTGAGTACCGCCAGGCCGTGGGTGCCGCCCGCGGCGATGTCGATGGCGTTTGTCAGCCCGCTGACCCGTCTCGGGTCAGAGCGGGTGGTGTTGGTGCCGTCGCCCAGCTGACCGGCCCTGTTCCGGCCCCACGCGCTGACCGTCCCGTCGGCGTGCAGCGCCAAGCTGAACTCGCTGCCGGCGGCCACGCCGGTGACATTCGTCAGGCCCCTGACCGGCGCGGGGACCCGGCGTACCTCGGTGGTGTCGCTGCTGCCGAGTTGCCCACCGTTGTTTGAACCCCAGGCCATGACCGTGCCGTCCGCGGTGACCGCGAGGCTGTGTCGGTTGTTGGCGGACACCGACCTGGCGTTGGTCAGGCCCTGCACCCGAACCGGGGAGGTCTGCACGGTGATGTTCGAGCCGTCGCCGAGCTCGCCGGAGCCGTTCCAGCCCCAGGCCAGCACGGTTCCGTCCGAACGCACCGCGAGACTGTGGTCGCTGCCGGCCGCGACCGCCACAACGCCGGAGACACCGGGTACCAGCGCCGGCGTGCCGCGGTTGGTGCGGGTGCCGTCGCCGAGCTGGCCGAATCCGTTGCTGCCCCAGGTCACGACCGTTCCGTCGGACTTGAGCGCGATCACATGGCCGCGACCGGAGTCGATCCCGACGACGTCGGTCAGCCCCGGAACCGGAGCCGCCAGGAGCCGTTCGGAGGTGGACCCGTCGCCGAGCTCACCGTAGCCGCCACTGCCCCAGGCCGAGACGCCGCCAGGCGTCGTGGCGGCGCTGGCCGGCTCGATCAATCCCAGCCCGCCGACCACGATGGCCGCCGCGACCGCACTTATCACGTTGCGTAACAAGGTGATCCCCCTTCTCTTGGGTGTGAGGAGTGAGCAAGGTCACCATAGAAGCGCCGACGCTCAGTGCTCGGATTCGGTAAGGAATTGGTAATCAGTGGCCGAGACGGAAATCGCTGGCACGGGGTCAGTCGACTCCACAACGCGACGCCTGCCAAACGGATCCCCGCACCGTGTCCGCCGCGAAGAACGCGCGAGCGGCAACTGCCCGATCGCTCACACGGGCGTTCAGGAGCCGGTGGTTGTCCCCTGACCGGAAGTTGGTGCTTTCAGGTCCGAGGGGTCTTCATGTGCTGATCCAGCGGACATTCCCGATGCCGCGCTGTGGGGTTCGATCGCGCCTTCGCGCCTTGTGCAGTGCCAGCGACCCGACGGTGAGCAAGGGGAGCGCGACGATGAGCCAGCCGGTGCCGAGTCGTGCCAGCGCGGGCCGACGCCACCGCCTGCGACAGTGCGGCGATGACCAGGCCCATGCCGAACGCGCGTAGGTCACGAAGGCTGCCACGCCACCGAGCAGCCCGCCGCCAGACCGCCGGCATAGTCACCGCGAGCCCTAACAGGCCGAAGACCGTGACGAATCCGGCGGTCATCGCCGCCGAAAGCATCAGCGCTCGTCCGCTGGGCCCGCGGCGTGTGGTCTCCTCATCCTTGATCAATGCTCGTGGACGCCGTCGACGCGGAGGTCATTGTGGAGGTCGCAGAGGCCGGCGTGGTGCCACTCGCCGCCTTGTCCTGCCCTGCGCCGCCGCACCCGACCGCCGGCAGGGCAAGTGCAGCCGAGTGCCGCCGTTCGTCCTGGGAACATGCCATCCACCCTGGAAGCGCTGCTCTGCGTCACTTCTTGCAACCCACTCGCCTGAGTGTTCGTGCCGTCGGCCCTTATGCCGATCGGCGTCCAGCGCGGGTGATTGAGCACGACGCATCATCAGCAGATGCCGAGTCATCCGGCAAGCCCCTTATGTCCGGTTCGGTGAGCCGTAAAGGGCCGTAAACGTCCGTAAGAAGCCCGCAATCTCCCAAGGGCGAGGCGCGTGGCACGATCTGGACGCGCTGCCGCGGAGCGTGATCGGTTCCAGCCTCACGAATGGAGAGGACAGTCCATGCGTCGCTACATCACGGAGTTCATCGGAACGTTCTTCCTGGTCCTCACGATCGGCGCCACGGTCTTGGCGAAGACGCCCCTGGCGCCCGTGGCCATCGGCGCGATCCTGATGGTCATGGTGTACGCCGGAGGACATGTCTCCGGCGCCCACTACAACCCGGCCGTGACCTTGGCCGTGCTGCTCCGCGGCCGGATCAGCCTGGCCGACGCCGTCCCGTACTGGATCGCCCAGCTGGCCGGAGGCGTCATCGCCGCGCTCACCGCTACCTACATCGTCAATCCCGGCAGCGTGCCGGCGCTGTCCCCCTCAGGGCGGGAGCTGGGGGTCGCGCTGCTGGCCGAGGCGCTGTTCACGTTCGCGCTCGCGTATGTGGTGCTGAACGCGGCCACCAGCCGGGACCATCCCGGCAACAGCTTCTACGGCCTGGCCATCGGCTTCACCGTGGCCGCCGGCGCGTTCGCGGTCGGCGGCATCTCCGGCGGGGCCTTCAACCCGGCGGTCGCCGTCGGCGCCGCCTGGATGGGGCTGTTCGCCTGGGGCAAGATCTGGATCTGGCTCCTGGCCGACATGGCGGGCGGCGCCCTGGCCGGGGTGGCCTTTCTCGCGCTCAACCCCAAGGAACGCGCCCCGCTGGAACCCTCCGCAACCTGACCACCCGCAGCCGACCCTGGAGCCGACATGATCAGCGCGCGCCAAGTCGTCGAGCAAGCCGGCCTCGATGTGAACATCCTGATCGACCGGCTCACCTCCGCCGCCGCAGCGGAGCTGAGCGCCGTCTACCGCTTCACGATCCTCACCGCTCGTCCGCTCGGTTTCGCCGATGAGGAGCTACGCCAGATCCTCCAAGACATCCGCGATGAGGATCGACACCATTTCGACGCGCTCGTGGGCCGCATCTACGAACTGGACGGAACGCTCCCCGACGACATCCGGCAGTTCCTGAAAAGGAGTCATGCACGACCGGAGGACGGTGCCGCTGTTGATGCGCGGGATCCAGTGACGACACTCATCGAAGACGTACGACGCGCCGTCGACCCTTATCGCGGTCTATGTGACCTCACCGAAGGCAAAGACCACCGCACTCATCTCCTCGCCCAGGCGATCCGCAACGAGAAGATCGAACACCAGGCGTGGCTGGGAGAGTTCCTCGGCACAGGGCAGCCAGGGCGCTTCCACCGAGGCTTTCGCGGCCACTCACCTTTCCTCACCAGTCTGACCGCCACCCCCCAGGGCGCCGATCCACCAGCGTGACCCTCAGCGGCCAGGTAGTCGTCGAAGTAGGTGGCGCGCCGCCGCGCGGGTCCGGCATGCGTTCAAGAACCTGGACCGGTGGCAGTGCACGGAAGATGTCTGCGCTGCGAGGGCCGGGCGCAAGGTCTCCCGCCCACTGCCCGCCGGGCGAGGCCATAATCACGCTGCCCTTCAACGCCTTGATCACACTGCATCGGCGGGCCCTGCGCCGGCACTGTTATAGCATCCCGCGGTCGGAGCCGACGCCGGCCTGACGGCTGCTGAAGGGGGAGCTGTTGGAGCGGGCTTCGCGCGGTCATCACACGGTCCGGGCGTCGTCGTCAAAGAATCGGACGTCGTCGCGGAGGCGGTCCCATGCCGGGGCGCGTACCAGACGGGACGTTGTAGTAGAGGGACGCCGCGGACTTGCCGTTCCGGGCGGGCCCGGCCGCCTGGCGGTGGTACGAGCGGCTGAGCCTGTCACGTCAGGAAGCGATGCCGCATGCGGCGGACACCGCGGTGCAGCCCGGCTGCGGACGGAGGATCATTCCCCGCGGCACGCTCGGCTCGGCGCTGCGGCCCGCTCCACGTCGGCACGTACAACGATGACCGGCCGGACGGCCCGGGCCTCGGCCTCGCGCTGCGCCTGCTACTGCCGCAGCCGTGAGGCGTACGACCGGGAACGCGCTTTCATGATCCGCACTGCGATCGCGCCCCGGGGCCAGGTCCGGGAGTCCGGGACCCCGGCCTGCTCGATGGCGCGGGGGCTGGGCCGGCGCTTCGATTGACGTGGTCAAGTGGTCTTCTCCGAGAGCCGGTGGTGAGGGCCGCCGTGATTCGTCGGGTCAGCCTCCTCCGTATGCCGACTGGGCCGCCTCGACGCTCTTGCGCAATGCGGTCGCGATCGGCTCGATGGGCGCGGACAGCTGCTCGATCCGGTCCCGGCGCAGACGCGTCTCCCGCCAGGAGGGAACCACCGTCTTGAGCCGGGCCGCCGTGGCCAGCGCCGCCAGGGCGCGGACGTCCTCGTCCAGGTGCCCGACCGGCTGGCCGCCGCGGATGGCCCGGCCGACGCGCTCGGCCAGCCTGCGCGACAGGTACGCCTTGCGCGGCGTGATCCGCTCGACCGGGAACAGCAGGATCCGGTGCCGCTCCACGCTGATCATCCGGGCGGCCGCCAGCTCGTCGCGTACCACGCGGACCGCCTTGCCGCTGTCCTTCTGCACCCACCGCCGCCACGAGCGGGGCGGTGAGCTCGAGATCTGCTCCCAGACCACGGCCCGCAGGGAACCCGGCTCGGCGGCCGGGGCGGTGAGAGCTCGCGCCTTGCCCGACTCGTCCGCCAGGTTGCCTGCCAGCAGCAGCTCGGCGAGGGTGGCCGCGCGCAGCAGGTAGCCCAGCTCGCCCCGCTGGGTCAGCTTCTCCTTCCGCAGGTCGAAGGCCAACAGGAAGACCGATCGGGTCAGCGACTCACCCTGCTTCACTTGCGTCTCCATCCGCCCGCTCCTCTTCTTCCTCTTCCTGGTCTGTGCCGTCCTCCGGCGCCTTCCTCGGCCGTCCGCGTGGGCGCATCCGCCCCACCCCGTTGGGCAGGCGTCCGGCCTCGGACAGGGCCCTGCGCAGCAGGAACTCGATCTGGGAGTTCGTGCTGCGCAGCTCGTCGGACGCCCACCTGGCCAGCGCGTCGTGAACCACCGGGTCAAGCCGCAGCAGGATCTTCTTCCGCTCCATGGTGATTACTGGTAGAGCGTGCCCGTGTTGACCACGGGCTGGGTGTCGCGGTCACCGACCAGCACCACGAGCAGGTTGCTCACCATGGCCGCCTTGCGCTCCTCGTCCAGCTCGACGACGTCGTGCTCGGCGAGCCTGGCCAGGGCCATCTCCACCATGCCGACCGCCCCCTCGACGATCCGCTGCCGCGCCGCCACCACCGCGCCCGCCTGCTGGCGGCGCAGCATGGCGTGGGCGATCTCGGGCGCGTACGCCAGGCGGATGATGCGGGACTCGATGACCTTCACACCGGCGGACGACACCCTGGCCGCGATCTCCGCGGACAGCCGCTCGTTGATCTCGTCGGCGTTGTCCCGCAGGGACAGCCTGGGCTCGCCGTGCGCGTCGTACGGATAGCTGCCCGCTATGTGCCGCACAGCCGTCTCCGCCTGGATGGCCACGAACTCCACGAAGTCGTCCACCTCGAAGACCGCCTGCGCGGTGTCCTGCACCTGCCAGACCACCACGGTCGCGATCTGGATCGGGTTGCCCTCCGCGTCGTTGACCTTCGTCACGTCCGTCTCGTGGTTGCGGATCCTCGTGGACACCCGCCGGCGCACCGTGATCGGGTTGACCCACTGGAAGCCGGGGGTGCGCAGGGTGCCGACGTACCGGCCGAGCAGCTGCACGACCCTGGCCTCGCCCGGCGCCACCGCGGTGAGGCCGAAGAACATGAAGGACCCGAGCAGGATCATCAGA
The DNA here is from genome assembly GCF_044466425.1 of Nonomuraea sp. NPDC049400. Lineage (NCBI taxonomy): Bacteria > Bacillati > Actinomycetota > Actinomycetes > Streptosporangiales > Streptosporangiaceae > Nonomuraea > Nonomuraea sp. NPDC049400. Next base: position 7,851 of record NZ_JBITMP010000047.1, on the reverse strand, counting down.
ATGCTCCCGATGACCACCCACATGCCGCCCTGCCCGGCCCCCGAGGCGAGCATGACGATTCCCATGACGAGCAGCGCGATCCCGGCCAGGTCCAGCGCCGTCGCCACCCCCAGCATCACGAACCCGTTGGCCGCCCGCACCGGGCGCTCGCTCGTGCGCGGTGCGGGCATGTCTACGACGGCGGCCTCAAGTGTGGCCCCGCCCGATGTGTTCACCATCGTCCGTCCCTTCTACGTGACTTCATCTTGCTAGCAAAGTGATATCACTTTTTCGGCGACGGTGGAAGGCCGGTTCTCAGGACCCTCCGCTCAGATAGGTGGTCGTATGACTGTCCGGTGAAGGGGGAGCCGCGGCTGTGCTCGCCACGCTGACCCCGCAGGAACCGCGCATCGCGGGCCTGGTCGCCGACGGGTTGTCGAGCAAGCAGATCGCCGCCCGGCTGTCCTCGCCCCGCGTACGGTCGAGTACCGTACGGAAGTGGCGCGACCAGTAGTTCTACAGAAGGCGTCCGGAGCCGAAGACGACATGCTCTGAGACATGCAAAACGTGAACATCTGGAGCGAAGAGTTCGGCGCCGGGACGGACACGCCGATCCTGCTGATCATGGGTTCGATGTCGCAGGGCATCCTGTGGCCGGACGAGTTCGTCGGCCGGCTGACCGCCGGAGACCGCCGGGTCATCCGCTACGACCACCGCGACACCGGCATGTCGGGCACCGTCGACTTCGCGGCGGAGCCGTACACATGGGACGACATCAAGAACGACGTCTACCGCGTGATGGACAACCACGGCCTGCAGAGCGCGCACCTGGTCTGCCACTCGGCGGGCGGCCTGCTCGGCCAGTTCGTCGCCGTGGAGCGGCCGGAGCGGGTGCGCTCGCTGACCGTCATCGGCTCCTCCCCGCTCGGCGGCGGCGAGGGCCAGGTGATCATGCGGGCCCTGATGGGACAGCCGCAGCCCGAGGGGAGCCTGCCGGAGCCGGCACCGGAGTTCGTGGCCTTCTATCGTACGCTGATGGCCGCCCCGCCACCGGCGGACCGGCGCGCGCGGATCGACGGCATGATCGCCGAGCAGCGCCTGCTGCACGGCACCGGGTTGCCGTTCGACGAGGACGCGGCGCGGCGCCTGCAGGAACGGATCCACGACCGGGCCCGCGACCTGTCGGCGGTGGCCAACCACCGGCTGGCCGCCATGGCCAAGCCCGACTTCGAGCCGGTGGGCGTGCTCCATCAGGTGAAGGCGCCCACACTGGTCATCGAGGGCAGCCACGAGCCGGTCAAACCGGGCCACAGCGCGATCATCGCCGAGCAGATCCCGGGGGCGCGCCTGATGATCGTGGCGGGCATGGGCACACACTGCCGCCCGAGGTGCACGAGGAGTTGGCCGCCGCCATCCTCGCGCACACGGCCGGGTGACCTGCCGCAGAGGAAGTGCCGATGCTCACCATTTCTTCGGCCCGCGCGATCAACGGCGAACACCCGACAAGATCACCGCCCACATCGCCGCGTTCCTCGACGCGACTGAACGATGGCGGTGGCCCAGCCCGCACTTCCCGGAGATCACCCGCCTGACCAGGACTTCGACGGGGAATCGGCATGGCGAGGCTCGGGTTCGTCCGGGCGGGTCAGAGCGTGTCGAAGCCGCGCAGCATGGCCTCGAGCGCGAAGTCGAAGCGAGGGTCCGACCCGGAGGAGCGCCGGAGTCGTGTGGCCTGGGCAAGGAGCGGGGTGTCCTGCAGGTCCTGGTCCGGTATCGCCCGCATCCCTCTGGTCGGCGTGTGCCCGTCACTCCCGGCGGCCAGGATGGCGACGTGGCCGACGACGAAACCGGTCACCGCGTACAGCATGTCCAACGCCCGCTCCGGCGGCAGTCCCGCAGCCTGCAGCGTGTGGAGCGCGTTCTCCATGAGGCGGTGGTTCTGCGGAGTGATCGCGGGACGGCTCACCACCAGTGGGATGACGTTCGGGTGCGCAAGCAGGACGCGCAGCAGCGTCCGGGCGTACTCGCGCAGGCCCTCCTGCCATGAGGCCGCCTCGGCAAGCGGTGGCGCGGCCTGCGTGAAGATCTGCTCTACCAGCCCGTCCAGCAAGGCGTCCTTGCTGGCGACGTGCTGGTAGAGGGACATGGCCTCGACCTCGAGCTCTTGGCCGATGCGGCGCATCGACAACGCCTTCAGCCCATCGCGGTCGGCCAGCGTCAGGGCCGCCTGGAGGATGGCCTGGCGGGTCAGCCCGGCGTTCTGGCCTCGGGTGCGGTTCGGGGACATGGTGGTCTTCCTCGCAGCAACGATTCTTACGTCGTAAGTATAGTGGAAGCGTGGTAAACATACGTTGTAAGAATCGGAGGCTGCCGAGGCCTCGCCGAGAAGCCACCAGCCACGCTCGCCAATCCGCGCTTATGGAAGGACTCATGCCATGACAACGCCGGCAACGAAACCCGACATGCGAGGGGCTCTCGCAACGATGTACGCCGGCGCCGGGCTCACGCTGGTCGCCACCCTCTTCGCGTTCATCGACCGGGCCGGCTTGGCCGATCACATCCGGGCGGGTTACCCGGCTTACGGGCCGGGAGAGATCGACGGCGCCGTCACCGCATACGCGGTGCTCCTGTCCGTGGTGGGGGCACTGGGTCTGCTCGGCTGGCTCGGCACCGTCTGGGCGGTCCGCATCGGCAAGGGCTGGGCCCGCTGGTTGGCAAGCGGCCTCTTCGCGATCGCGATCTGCGTCGCGCTCGCTGCCCTGACTGTCCAGGACACCAATGGCGAGGTCGGTCTCGCGCCGCTGCTGGGCTGGCTTCAGGTCCTTCCGTGCGCCGCCGGTCTCGCAACGGTCGTGCTGTTGTGGAGAAGGCCGGGGTGACGGGCGGCGGGCTCCCGCCGGCTCGGACGGCCGCAGGGAAGCCCCAGCGGCCGATGCGGAGCACTGGCGGGACCGCCCTGTCAGCCGGGGCGGCGGACGGTGCGGCGCACGGCCAGGCCGCCGAGGGCCGCCGACGCGAGCGCCAGGATCCCTGCCTCGGTCCACTGGAAGCGCCAGAACCGGGACGGCGGATGGTGGTACACCGCGTACCGGTAGCCCTTGCCGAACAGGCACGCCTGCCACGCCTCGGTGTTCCTGCTGCTCTGCCCCACGTCCACCCGGCGCGGGCAGCCGCTGTCCGATGGCTCGGCGACCTCCCTCCCTGACGGCTCCACCCAGGCGGCGCTCACCAGCCGGGCGTCGGGATCGTCCAGCAGCACGGTGCCGGACAGCTCGGTACGCGCCGGCTCGGCGTAGTGGTCGCTCAGCTGGAACAGGGTGAACATCGTCACCGCCACACCGGCCACGACCAGCGCCATCGCGGGCAGCGTACGGCGGAACAGGGTGCCGGCCGCGGTGCCGAGCGCGAACGCGTACAGCCACCACGCGGCCGGCGCCACCCCGACCATGTTGAACACGCCGATGTTGCCGAACGTGGAGTCGACCCCGGTCCTGAACACCGGCCGCCACAGGCTGACCATGAGCGACAGCAGCAGCCCCCCGGCCACGACCGCCGCGCCCAGGATCGACAGCTTGACCGCCAGCCACCGCCACACGGGCACGGACTGGGTCCAGGCCAGGCGGTGGGTGCCGCGCTCGTACTCGCGGCCGAGCAGCGGCGCGCCCCAGAACGCTCCGATCAGCGCGGGCGCCACCAGCGGCATCCAGCCGAAGACCGAGTAGACCGCGTTGTAGCGCTGCCCCAGGGCCACCGCCAGGTCGCCGCACGCCACGGCAGGTCCGGGGCAGCCGGGCGGGGCGTGCTCGGCCACGTACCGGCTCGCTTCCACCGCCGAACCCAGCAGCAGCACCCCCAGCAGCGCCAGGAAGGCCGTCGTCACGAGGATCTGCGCCCGGTGCTGGCGCCACGTCACCCAGATCACGCGCCCACCCCCGTCAACCCCGGCAGCGCCGCCGACTCGGGGCTGCGCAGGTAGCCCATGACGAGCTCCTCCAGCCCGGGGCGGCGCGCCTGCCAGCGCGGATCGAGCGGGGGAGTGCCCCTGACCAGCATGCTGACCTGCCTGCCGGTACGGCTCGCGCCCACCACCTGCGTGCCCGCCGCCGACGCCTCGGCCGGCCCGGTGAGCACGAGATGCCCGTCGAGCAGCTCCTCGATGTCACCACTGACCTGCAGCCGGCCCCCGTTCAGCACGACCAGCCAGTCGCAGGTCTCCTCCAGGTCGGAGACGACGTGCGAGGACAGCAGCACGGTCAGCTCCCGCCCGGCCACCTCCGCCATGATCGAGCGCATCACGTCGTGGCGGGCGAGGGGGTCGAGGTTGGCCAGCGGTTCGTCCAGCACGAGCAGGTCGGGGCGGCAGGCCAGCGCCAGCGTGACCGCCACCTGCGCCTGCTGCCCGCCGGACAGCCCGCTCACCTTCCGCTCCAGCGGGATGCCCAGCCCGGCGAGCCGGTCGGCGGCGGCGGCGTCCCAGCGGGTGTTCATGCGGCGGCCGAAGGTGAGCATCTCGGCGACGGTGAAGCTCTCGTACAGCGGCTTGTCCTGCGCCACGAACGCCGCCTCGCCGGCCACGCGGACGCTTCCCATCGCGGGCCGCAGCAGGCCGACGGCCGCGTGCATGAGCGTGGTCTTGCCCGCGCCGTTGGGCCCGACGAGCGCCGCCACGCGCCCGGCGGGCACGGACAGCGAGCAGTCGCGCAACGCCCACGTACGGCGATAGCGGACCCCCAGCCCGGTCGCCTCCAGAGCGGGACTCATGCCACGCCCTCCTTCGTGGCGTCGGCCAGGACCACGGTGAACAGCGCCCGCAGGTCCTCCTGATCGAGCCCGGCCGCGCGGGCGTCGCGCACCCACGCCTCCAGACCGCGCCGCAGCCGCGTGTGCTCGGCGAGCGTCGCACCCGCGATGCCCTGCCGGACGAACGTCCCCATCCCCGGCCGCCCCTCGACCAGCCCTTCGCGCTCCAGCTCCCGGTACGCCTTGAGCACGGTGTTGGGGTTGATGGCCAGCCGCTCCACCACCTCGCGGGCGGTCGGCAACTGGTCGCCGGGCCGCAGCGTACCGAGCCGGAGCGCCTGTTTGACCTGGTGAACGAGTTGCAGGTACGTCGCAACCCCCGAGCCGCGGTCCAGGTTGAACTCGATCAATCCAACACCCTTTCACTAATCGATTAGTGAAAGGGTGTTGGATTCAGCCGCACGTTGTCAACCCATGATCGCCACCCGCGCCGGGGTGGCGCGCCCCACGCCGCCAGTGCCATACTCACTGTTATAGAACTCTCTGAGGAGTTATAGAACGATAGGAGCATGGCATGCGAGACGTGTTGCCGTGGAGTGAGCCTGTCGCCCTGGACGAGACGATGGGCGAGCCCCGAGCGCGGGGCCGGTTCGGCGAGTTCGGCGGACGGTACGCGCCGGAGTCCCTGGTGGAGGCGTGCCGCGAGGTGGACGAGGCGTTCCGGGAGGCCTGGGTGGATCCGGGCTTCCGCGGCGCCCTGGCGCGGCTGCTCGCCCTGCACGCCGGGCGGCCGACCCCGCTCACACCGGCCCGACGGCTGTCGGAGGCGCTGGGCGTGCGGCTGTACCTCAAGCGCGAGGACCTCACCCACACCGGATCCCACAAGATCAACAACGTGCTGGGCCAGGCCCTGCTGGCCACCCGGATGGGACGGCGCAGGCTGATCGCCGAGACGGGAGCGGGTCAGCACGGGGTGGCCACCGCGACCGCCGCCGCGCTGCTCGGGCTGGAGGCCACGGTGTTCATGGGCGAGCGCGACATCGAGCGGCAGGCGCTGAACGTCTTCCGGATGCGCATGCTGGGCGCCGAGGTGGTCCCGGTGACCACGGGCAGCCGTACCCTCAAGGACGCGACCAGCGAGGCCATGCGGCACTGGGTGGGCGTGACCGGCGACTCCCATTACTGCATCGGCTCGGTCGTCGGGCCGGATCCGTACCCATGGATGGTCAGGGAGTTCCAGCGGGTCATCGGCGACGAGGCCCGTGGGCAGTGCGCCGCCGAGCTGCGGACCGGCGTCCCGGACTACGTGGTCGCGTGCGTGGGCGGCGGCTCCAACGCGGCCGGCACGTTCGCCGGATTCGCCGACACCCCGGCGCGCCTGGTCGGTGTCGAGGCGGAGGGCGGCGCCGGGGCGGCCCGCGGCCGGCTCGGCGTCATGCACGGCTGCCGCTCGCTGTTCCTGCAGGACGACGACGGGCAGATCACCCAGGCGCACTCCATCGCCGCCGGGCTCGACTACCCGGGAGTCGGCCCGGAGCACGCCCACCTGCGCGACCTGGGCCGGGCCCGCTACGTCACGGTGACCGACGACGAGGCGGTCGGCGCGGCGGTACGGCTGGCGCGTACCGAAGGCATCGTCCCTGCGCTCGAATCGGCGCACGCCCTCGCCTGGGTGATCCGCGCGGCGGGCGGCGGCGACCTGCCCGCGGGATCGACGGTGCTGATGACGTTGTCCGGCCGGGGCGACAAGGACGTCTCAACCCTGAAGGAGCTGCTGTGACGAAACCCACCCTGGCCGCGGGCGCGGTCGAACGCCACCTGCGTGCCCGCCGGGACACCGGACGCGGCCTGCTCATGCCGTACGTCACCGGGGGGATCACGCCCGGCTGGACGGACTACCTGCGGGCGTTCGCCGCCGCCGGGGCGGACGCGATCGAGCTCGGCCTGCCCTTCTCCGATCCCACGCTGGACGGCGTCACCATCCAGCAGGCCAGCGACACGGCACTGGCCCGAGGGGCGAGCACCCGCCGGATCCTCGCCGACCTGTCCGGCATGCCGGACCTGGGCGTGCCGCTGGTCGTCAGCACCTACTACAACCTGGTGCTGCACGACGGCCCCGAGGCGTTCTGCGCCGCGCTGCGCCGGGCCGGCGTCAGCGGCCTGATCGTGCCCGACCTGCCGGTGCACGAGGCGGACGAGCTGACGGACGTGGCCGCCGCCGCCGGGATCGAGCTGGTCCTGCTGGCGTCGCCGGCGACGCCGCAGCCGCGGCTGGCGGAGATCTCGTCCCGCAGCCGCGGATTCGTCTACGCGGTGTCGCTGATGGGCACCACCGGTGAGCGGGCCGCGCTCGCCGCTTCGGCGGCGGACCTCACCGAGCGGATCAGGTGCGTCACCGACCGGCCGGTCTTGCTAGGATTTGGCATTTCCACCCCGGACCAGGCACGCGAAGCCCGCCGGCACGCCGACGGCGTGGTGGTCGGCGCCGCGGTCATGCGGCGGGTGCTCGACGGGGCTGGGCCGGATGACCTGCGGGCCTTCCTCGCGACCCTGAGGCAAGCCCTCGACCAGGAGTGTGACCGACCACGATGACCTCCGACGCCGGGCACGAGGCGAGATACCGCGCCATCGCCGCCGACCTCGCCGCGAAGATCCGGTCAGGACACTACGCCCCCGGTGCGGCCCTGCCGCCGCAACGGGAGCTGAGCGCCTCCTACGGGGTGACCCTCATGACGCTGCGCCAGGCGTTGCGTGAGCTCAGCGACGAGAGGCTGATCGTGCAGCAGCCCGGCAGGGGCACGTTCGTCGCCCCGCCCCACCTGGCGTACCAGCTCGACTCGCTCCGCAGCCTGGTCGACGACCTGCGTCAACAGGGCCACGACGTGCGCACCGCGGTGGCCGGGCGGGCGGTGCGCCGGGCCCCCGCCCAGATCGCCGCGCAGCTGCGGCTGCGTCCCGGCGACACCGCCCTGCGGCTGGAGCGGGTCCGCGAGTTCGCGGGACGTCCCGCCGTACACCAGGTGTCCTGGGTCCGCCGGCCGGTGGCCGACCAGATCCGCGACCGCGACTTCACCGCCGTCTCCCTCTACACGGCCCTCGCCGACGCGGGAGTGACGGTCGCCCGGGCGTCCG
>NZ_JBITMP010000046.1:0-93034 GCF_044466425.1 Nonomuraea sp. NPDC049400 | reverse complement strand
TATCGAGTTACGAAATCGCGATCAACCTGACCATCGCCTGCCCCCAGCGACGCGATCACATATCGTCACCGCTTCACGGACTTTGCGCCAGATCCCGTTGTCGCGAACATAATCATCTCCTTTGCTTCTTTGTCGGGACATGGCGGGCTGATCGTCAGAGGCCGTCGGCGGCTTGCCGATCTTCTTGATACAGGCGTCCCTCGCTACCTCGTACGCGTCCTGCCGGTCGCCGAAGTCGATTTTTCCGGCCTCTTTCGGAAGCTCGAAGCCCTGGTCGCTCAGGCACGACCGGAACTTGACCTCCCATTCGGTGTACTTCTGGTCGGCCGTACCGGCGTAATCGGAACTAGACGCGGAAGCCGACGAGTTGTTCGCTGTGCCACTCGACTCGTTGGCGTTGCCGCAACCGGCCAGCAGGCCCGCGAGGCAGGCGAAGGCCGCGAGTGCGACGCGAGTACGAGGGAGGTGAAGTGTGCTCGGCATGGTCTTCTTTCGTGGCTATGGCCGCCCTGCGATCGGACGGAGCGGGTGGGCAGAGCACATGGAAAGCTCCGCTCCGAGAGGTCGGTACGCCGCGGTAGCGCACGTCAGCCACCATGAGCGGTGCGAGTGTCCGCGCTGCCGCGGTGGCGTATCCGCGGCCGCTTGGATACGTATCGGGTGTGTGTCAGCCCTCGGCCGCGGATCGCTCAGCTCTCAGCAGTCTCGTGGGGAGCATCAGACAGGGATCAGCCCCCGGAGCTTGTATCGCCCCGCAGGTGAAGCGTGGCGATCGCGCCGCCGTCCGGAGCGTTGGCGAAGGCGAGCCCGGCGCCGATCACCTGGGCCTGGCCAAGGGCGATGATCAGGCCCAGGCCGTGACCCTGGCCGCGTTCGGCGGCACCGGTGCGGAAGCGCTGTGGTCCGTCTGCCAGCAGCTCGTCGGGGAATCCGGGGCCGTGGTCGCGTACGGCGATCGCCGTGCCGTTCACGGTGACCTCGACCGGAGAGCGTCCGTGGTAGTGGGCGTTGGCGACCAGGTTGGCGATGATCCGGTCGAGGCGGCGCGAATCGGTGTCGGCGACTGGATCGCCAGTCACCGTTAGCTGGACCTCCAATCCCGTCCGGCCTACGGACTCCTCGACGACCCGGCCCAGCGGCACCAGAGCGCTATCGGCCCGCTCCACGCCCGCGTCGAGGCGGGAGATCTCCAGCAGGTCCTCCACCAGCGTCCGCAGCACCCGCACCCGACCTCTGACCAGCTCGGTTGCCTCGCTCTCCGGGAGCAGTTCGGCCGAGATGACCAGGCCCATCAGCGGGGTGCGCAGCTCATGGGCGACATTGGCGGTGAAGCGCTGTTCACTGAGCAGCCGGTCCCGCAAACTGTCGGCCATCAAGTCGACGGTGGCCGAGATATCGGTGATCTCGTCGCCGCCCCGGCCGCCCACCATGCTCCGGGCATCCAGGTCGCCTCCCGCGATACGCCGCGCGGTCCGGGCCACCCTCCTCAGCCGCCGGTTGGGCAACTCTGCGCCCAACGCGGCCAGGGGCACGACAACGGCGAGCACGGCCAGAGAGGCCATCACGATGTGCCGGTCCAGGGCCCGCAGACTGCGTATCTCGGGCCCCATGTCAATCTTCACGGCCAGCGCCTGGCCACCGACTGACTGCACCGCCCACATCCAGGGAATGTCCGGCCGGCGGTCGTCGTACCAGGTGATGTACTGCCCGGTGCCCCTGGCCTGCTGGAGCAGTACGGGCGGAATCTCGGCGGGATCCGCATGAGCCGGCGCCGTACCTGTGCGCCGGTAGTCGTCCACCGCGGCCAGCAGTTCGCTGAAACCCCGGTCCCTGCCCAGGCTCATGGAACGCTCAAAGGTGCTCTGGTGGACCAGAACCCCGACGGCCAGCGCGACCGAGCAGGACGCCATGGCCACCAGCGCGGCGATCTTCCAGCGTAGCGACCTCCAGTTCAGCAGCCCACGTGCCGTCCGGGCGATGGCGGGTCCCACCTCAGCGCCGCAGCTTGTAGCCGAAGCCTCGGACCGTCTCGATACGGTCGGGGCCGATCTTCTTGCGTAGCCGCTGCACACACAGGTCGACGACGCGGCTGTCCCCGTCCCAGCCGTAGTCCCAGACGTTGCGCAGCAGTGTCTGCCGGTCCAGCACGACCCCCGGATTCGCCGCGAACTCCAGCAGCAAGCGCAACTCGGTGGGGGCCAGCGCGACCGGTTCACCGGCCCGGTGTACTTCCAGACCTTGTGGATCGATGGACAGGTCCCCGAAGACCAAATCGGTGCCACCGCCGGGAGCAGGCTCAGGAGTGCGCTCAGGGCCTGGGACGAAGGAGGCTCGGCGCAGCAGGGAACGGATCCTGGCCACCAGTACGGAGGTGTCGACCGGCTTGACGACGTAGTCATCGGCTCCCGCCTCCAGACCCGACACCACGTCCAGGGCGTCACCACGCGCGGACATCATCAGGATCGGATCCATGCTGGACTCCCTGATCTTCCGGCACAGCCCGATGCCGTCCAGCCCCGGCAGCATCACGTCCAGCAGCAGCACGTCGTGCCGCTGCTCCCTGAACAGTTCGAGGCCGGTCAGACCGTCGCCCGCCGTGCTCACGCGATAGCCGTAGCGCTCCAGCGCCATCTGGACCGTCCTGCGGATCACCTCGTCGTCCTCAACGAGCAGCACGGTGACAGTGGTCGACGGTCTGCTACCGACATCCGAAACCAACATTGCTCCCCGAATACGGTTGATAATTAATAAAAGACAATATTAAGGACTCTCTTTGTGGGAGTACGAAGACATCGTCGGCCCCTCCGGCGATCGGTGCACCGGGAAAGCATGTATCGGTCGCGCCGCGCGATGCCGTGTCCATGTTGTCGATGCCGGGCCTCCACGACGCCTCAGCTGTGTATCAGCCGTGAATCAATGCGCGCCGGTCCGCCGTTTACGGCGGTCATCGCGATCGTGGCGGCTGTCACACCCAATGACTTCTGAAGCTGGGCGATTCGCGGCTGGGCGCTGATACACACCCCATACGCGTCCAAGCGGCGGCCGATACGCGACCGCGACAGCATGGACACCTGTACCGCGCAGGGTGGCTGACCATGCCCAATACACTCCGCTTCCCTCGTACTCATCTCGCACTGGCGGCCTTCTCTATGCGTTTTCGTTCCCTTCTCGTCGTTCCTATGGTGCTGGCCGCGCTGGCGGCGACCGCGACTCCGTCGTTTGCCCTGCGCGGCGGCGTCGAGTCGGTGCAGCCGTACTCGTTCATGGGCTCGTTACAGCGCGCCGAATCCCCGCGCGCGGACGGCCACGTCTGCGGAGTCACACTGATCGCGCCGCAGTGGGTGGTCACCGCGAGCCACTGCGCCCGCACGCCCAATCAGGCTCAGGTCGGCACCCCTCGGGGCTGGCGGGTGCGCATCGGCTCCCTGAGCGTGACCTCTGGCGGTGAACTGGCCGAGGTCGACAAGTTCTATCGGTACTCCACCGAGGTCTACGGCAAGGATCTCGCGCTGCTGCACCTGCGCACCCCGGTTCGGGCGAAGCCGGCACGGATCGCGCCGGCCACGCCGGCCGACCAAACCGTAACCCGCATCATCGGCTGGGGCGTGACCTGTGACCAGCACGCGCCGAAGTGCTATCCGGACCGCCTGCGCGAGGCCGACACCGTGGTGCAGCCTGACCGGGAATGTGAAGTGAGCGGTATCACCGCGGCGCGTGAGCTGTGCGTAGGCAGCCCGGACGGAAGCATCTCGGCCACCAACATGGATTCCGGTGGCCCGGCGCTGGTCCGCCGCGGTGGCAGCTGGCTGCTGGCCGGGGCGGTCAGCGGCAGCAACGGCGACGACACACCGACCGTTTACAGCGACGTGTCGGTCTATCGGAAGTGGATCCGGGACATCGTCACGGGCATCGCAGTTCCGCCGGAACCGCACATGCCCTCTCTAGAGGGTGCAGTGCAGTTCGGTGGCTGTTCCGGCGCCGTGGTTCGCACCGTGACCGCCCGGGCGAAGGATCCGGCCCTGCTCCTCACCAACGGCCACTGCGTCCGGGACACCCGCCTTGCGCCGGGGTCGGCGCTGGTCGATCAGCCGGCCGCCCAGCCGGTCACGATCACCGACCGCGAGGGCTACCCCAAGGTCGAGGCCAGGACGACCCGGCTGGTCTACGCCACCATGACCAGCACCGACGTCGCCCTGTACCGCCTGGACCGGACCTACGCGGAGCTGGCCGCCGCCGGCGCCAAGGTCTTCGACCTCACCACGACCCCGGCCGCGGCCGGCGACCGGGTGGACCTGTTGTCCGGCAACTGGGGCCGCCGCTGGAGCTGCGCGGTGAAGGCCGTGGTGCCGGGGCTGCGTGAGGGCGGGTACGTGCAGGAGAACGCCCTGAGGTACACTAGCGCCTGCGAACCAGGGCACGGCGCCTCGGGGTCACCGCTGATCGCCCCGGACGGGCGAACCGTGGTCGGGCTCCACAACACGAGCAACGACGACGGGAAGAGCTGCACGGAGAACAACCCATGTGAAGTCGACGCGGCTGGCCAGGTGACGGTGCGCAAGGGCGCCCGTTACGGTCAGCAGGTCGCGGCCGTGCCCGCCTGCCTGGCGCCCGGCTCAGTGCTGGACCTGTCCCTTCCGAGCTGCACGCTGCCCCCGGCCCAGCCGTCTGACGGACGGAGCAAATGAAAGCCGGGTAGTGCCGACCCTCGCTTTGTACAAGATCGAAAGGCCACTTCCTGATCATGGAAAGTGGCCTTTGAGCTGGAGTGGAGCCTAGGAGATTCGAACTTTCAGCTACGGCCCGTGCTGCTGGAGGGCGCAGAGGCCATGGACGGCATCTTCCCGACACAAGAAGAGGCTTAGTTACTCACTTAGTCACGCACCCCCGCTAGCGATCATTAGCGGGGGTGCGTTTGTGCTGGTGGAGCCTAGGAGATTCGAACTCCTGACTTCCTGCTTGCAAAACGGTCTAATCTTCAGGCGAAACGGCAGCCACCTGGCCGACAGGCATCCCGCGAGTGACCGGGAGTGCCCCCTGTTGACCGCCCTTAATGGCCCGCTAATGGCCCGCGCGATCACGCCTCGACGTGCCTCCTCGCGCGGCCCGCATGCTTGGTGTCCAGCAGGTCGGGCTACGGGACAAAGCCATAGACTTTCGATCGCCCCGACCGCCTACGGCAACTGGCCACAGATGGGCGATAGGGCGAGGCATCAACCGCCGACGGTTTTACAGCGCGTGACCGTTACGAACGGCAAAAGGCCTTTCACCTGCACCGCAGCCATATCTCGTTGCCTCAAGTATCATGATCATTGCACGTATATGGTACGGCGGCCTTTGAGGCAGATGCCGAGGGCTCGAACTGGACCTTGGGAGAGACCTTAGCCACCGATCCAGCAGTAGATCATCTGATCTTCCTTCTGTGCCCGCTGAGCAAGATCGCGCAGCTCTGTAAGGACCTCCAGGAGGAACCCATCGGCGGGCGGGAAATCGGTGAACTCCTCGATCTGTACCCAGCCCTCAGCGAGCTGCCCCAACCTGCTGTCCGAGATGTCGGCGAGCGTGTCGCGCACGTCTACTGAGAGCTCTTCGATTCCCGCTCCTTCCTTGTAGGGAGAGTCCTCCGGAAGAGCCTCCCACTCCTCAACCGTCGCCGGAGCGCCCTCGGACGGCGGATAGACAGTGATCGTCTGCACCAAGCCCAAGCTGTACGGAGTCTCCCTGGCGAGCGCTATGAGCTTCCCGAGGATCACGATGGGATCGATCCCCTTGGCGTCCACCGCGTCAAAAGACGGTACGCTGGCCATGGGCTTCTCCACGGCACGGGGACTGTCGGGCGTCTCCGCGGCGGCCTGCCTGTTCGCCGCCCGGTAATAGTCGTAGAAGACCCCCACCTCAACCCTCCAGTCTTGATCGCCTTGCTTCTATGCTCGCGCCAGATTAGGGGATCGCACGTGTGTGCGAAAGACGTCTGGCACCGCCAGCAACTGTCCTGCCTGAGCATCCCGTCGCCGTCGTCCCGCCCGTCAGGGAAGCGGGCCAAGGGCCTGGGGTGAAGGTGGAGCCCCCAACTGGAGGAACGACCTTCGCCCCAGGCCCTTGGCCTGCTTGGCTTGTCCTGGGGCGATGGCGGCGGGATGATCTGGCTTCCACCCTGGCCGCCTACGGACCTCAGCCTTGCGCCTGGCGATCATCCTGGAGCCTGAGGCCCCCGCCGGAGGCATGGGTGTTGTTGTGGCTGCGGAACTCCGCCAGTCGTTCGGCGATGTCCTCGTCGTCGTGGAGGTATTGCTCGTCGGGGCCGTCGCGGAGGTCGATGCCGAAGAGGTACGTCAGTGCCTGCCAAACGAGTTCGTCGTCCACGTCGGGGTTGTCTGCGGTGACCCATTGGGCGGCCCAGCGGTCGGCTTGGTCGCGGGTGATGGTGCCGTTGAGGATGCCGGTGAACTGGGCTTCGATCTCGGCATGGCTGGGTGCTGCGGGCATGGAGTCAGGGTTTCATGCGTTCTGGTGCGGCCCGAGTGGCGGGCGCGCGCGAGAACGGCCCCCAGGCCGCACGCGCAGCGTGCGGCCTGCAAGCTCGGGCCGCGCGCGGCGGCGCGTGCGCCGCCGCCTTGATCCATATAAGAACAACTCGGCAATGCAACAGGATGGCACCGTGTAGGCGGTTGATTGACGCTGGATCGGCAGGAAACTCGTTTAGGTCGTGTCCTCAATGGCATGCTTAGCTGATTCGATGAAAGTGCTGTTGCATATGTCAAGCATGTTGTCAATGCGAGAGTTGCCTAACATGGCACTTTGGGTCTCGCTGTCTTTCTGATGCGTGCAGCAGAGGCTATCGTCCATTCGTGGCGAGGAAGAGATCTGGAGCGCTGGGGAAGTACTGGGGTTACCTGCTCTTTGTGATCGTGATCACGGCATGGCTCACGCAGGCCCTAGGTCCTGTAGGTCTGATCGCGCTCTCGGCGTTGACGGCGCTTTTCTTTCTTTTTCGAGCGCCTGTTTGGTGCGGGGCTGTCACTCGTGAGGGCGACTTCTGCAGGAAGAACGCTCGCGGCCTGCTGATGGGCTGCTCTTATCAGCAGCACAAATGGCAGAAACTCAAGCTGGCTGTGGTACCGCCCAAGTGGCGGCAGCTCAACAAGGGGCTCTGGGTTGGCCCGGAGAAGTCTGTCGCGACTATTGCCGCGTTGGGTAGCGGCCTGTCCGCGGTCGCGGCGGTCATCACCCTAATCTTCAAGCTGGACTAGCTGGGACGAAACTCCGTGGTAGAACCCTCCATGTGGAGGATAGGCGCGATCGGCTTCGGGCGTTGGGAGAGCTGCTGCGGCGGCTACGGAGGGGCGCCGGCCTGACGGGTAAGGAGTTGGCCTCGCGGGCTGGGGTGGCTCAGCCGACGATCTCCCGGATTGAGACGGGACGGCTCTTGCCGGTGCCCGAGACGGTAGAGCGCCTGGTGATTGCGCTTGATCTCGACGAGGCGGCACGGGGTGAGTTGGATGCCTTGTTGGTGAGGCTGCGGGATGAGGTGTCGCGGCTGAAGGGCGGGCTCGTCGGGCGTGAGGCTGCCAATGCAGCTCGGGTGCGGGCCGCTCGCCGGGTGGTGTCGTTTCAGTCAGCGATGATCCCGGCTCTGTTGCAGACGGCCGAGTACGCACGGCTGGCGCTGACCATTGGGCGGGCCGTGGATGAGGACGACGCGGCCAGGGCTGCGGCGGTGCGGGTGGAATCCCAGGCCGTGCTGTTCGATCCAAGACGAGAGTTCGCCTTCGTGCTGACAGAGGGGGCCGTGCGGACGTGGCCTGGATCGCCGTCGTTAATGATCGCGCAGATTGACCGGCTGATGCAGGTAGCGACACTCTCACAGGTACGGCTCGGTGTGGTGCCGTGGTCGGTGGAAACGCCTGGCTTTCCGCTCCATGGGTTCACACTCTTCGATGGGGCCACGAGCGTCGTCGAGAGCCTCACTGGTGACGTGACCTCGGCTGAACCGGGGGAGGTCACGGCACACGAGGAGATCTTCGAGACGTTCCAGCGCGCGGCTGTGTACGGCGACAAGCTGCGTCGGCTGCTGGACGGCATCTCAGACGACTATCGGGAGCTGGCAACCCGAACTTGAGAAGTGGCGCATTTATGCGTCGAATAACTTGAGTAGTCTCCAGGTTGACTCATACGCTGGCGGCATCGGTGTATAGCCCCCTAGACATCCGGAGCAGCCCATGTCGCCCTGGCGCATGTCTCGTCACTTCCTCGGCGCCAAACCCTCGGTCACTGAAGCACGTCGCTTCGTTACCACGTTCCTGAAGGGCTGGCCGCTGGTCGGTGACGCCGAGTTGATCGTAAGCGAGTTGGCCACGAACGCGATCCGCCACTCGGCGAGTGGCCGGTTTGGGGGCCGCTTCGTCGTCACCATCCAGGTCGCCGCCGATCGATTGTGGCTCGGCGTGCTCGACGAAGGGGGACCTCGGGCGCCCAAGATCTTTCGGAGGAACGGAGAGGTCGAGACCGGTCGTGGACTGCTGATCGTGTCCGAGATCGCCGCCGATTGGGGCGTCTTCGGCGACGAGCAAGGTCGCACGGTATGGGCCGTGCTCGACCTGGAGGAGTCGTCATGCCGGTAGCCTGCATCGCTCCGCATGTGCCCCTCCTGCCTGTGGCCAACTACAAGCGGCTCGTCTGGTTGCCCGCCCGGCACGACCCTCGTACCCGCGTGGTCGCGTGGACCTGCGACTGTGCCACTGCAGCCGTGTTTTACGAGCTGTGCGAATCGGGCGGTTTGACCTTCATTCGGCGCGTCATCCAAGGTGGAGACGAGCCGGTAGCCGAGACTTATCGGGTACTGCACAGAGAAGGCCGCGACATGTGGGCGGCTCTGCTGTCCGGGCAAGCACGATGAGCCCGCGCGGAGTGCCCAATCGGCGCTCAGCCATCAAGGCAGTTCACCCAAAAACGGGCAAATTGCTTAAATCTATCCCGTCTAGGGGGATAGACGGCATTCCGTATAGGGGCCTAGACTCTGCGGGAGACAGCAAGGGAGAGACGATGCCGCAGAGCGAAGTTGAGCGCATCGCCAACATAGAAGACCCGTTCCTCCTCTTGAGGACCGCCACCGAGCGCCTGAACGCCGCCCAGCAGGAGGTTACTGAACTATCCCGGCTACGCCGCCGCGTGATCCAAGACCTCCACGCGCAAGGCATGTCGTACGCCCAAATCGCCAAAGAGGCCGGTCTGACCAGGGGTCGTATCCACCAGATCCGCCACACCGGCCCTGCGCCTGAGGGCGCGTTCCTGGGAAGGGGCACGATCACGCTCGCCCTTCCTCTGAAGAGGGAAGCTCTCAACGCGCGCCCCGTGGTGGCCATGGAAGACGTGACGGCCGCCAAACGCCTGGAAGACCTCGCCCGCGGGTTCGACCTCCCCTTTGAACTTGAACACATCCCCCTCGATGGCACGATCGACCTGAACCGGCCGAACCTCATCGTGCTTTGTGGCCCTCGAATCTCGCCCGTAATGGGTGCCTTGTATGAGTCGGACCCGGTCTTGGAGTGGGTCAAGGACGGCGCCTGGACGCTCCGCGACAGCCGTACCGGTGACACCTACCGCTCAGGCTCGGACTCCGACCCTCAACGGCCAGTCGATTACGCCTATCTGGGACGGCTCAGCCGACCAGACGGCAACGGCAACGTCCTGGTGTTCACCGGCATCCACCCCCAAGGGAGCCTTGGCGTGGTGCAGCTCCTCCAGAACGAGATCAACACCCTCTGGGGCCAGGTCGCCGACAGACGATTCTCGACCGTGATCGGCGTGGAGTACGACCCGGATACCGGGGAACCCATCAGGACAGAACTCGCAAGCCCGCTGTATCGCCACGAGGAGGAATAGCCCGGTGCGCGCCACCTTCGCCACCGACCCGGCCCCCGGTCAGGTCAACGAGGATTACGTCGCAGTCGGACCCGAAGCAGCAGTACTTCTCGACGGTGCCGGAACTCCGGCCGGTTCCGAGTCTGGCTGCCTCCACGGTGTCGCCTGGTACGCCCGCACTCTCGGCTCCACCCTTCTTGCCGCCATGACGCAAAGCGCCGGCGCTCTGCCCGACCTGCTGGCCACCGGCATAAAGACCGTCTCATCCCAGCACGACGACACGTGCGACCTGACCCATCCCGGCTCCCCCTCGGCCACGGTCGTCATGCTCCGCCGTACCTCTGAAGATCTCGAATGGCTGGTGCTGGCCGACTCCACGCTCGTTCTGGATGTGGGTACGGCAGAGCCCATCGTGATCACGGATGATCGCGAAGCCCAGATCGGCGCACGCTACCGGACAGAAATGGACGCCCTCGACTCCGGCAGCCCGGAACACAGAGCGGCACTCCGGGACTACGTCGAGACCTTGCGTGGCCACCGCAACCGTGACGGCGGCTTCTGGGTCGCATCAGTGGATCCCTTGGCCGCAGAGCAAGCCCTGATCGGCTCCGTCCCAACAGGCCACGTTCATGCCGCCGCCCTACTCAGTGACGGCGCCTCGCGTCTGGTCGATCGCTTCCACCTGGCGACCTGGCCGCAGGCCCTCGCCGTTCTCGATCAGCACGGCCCTCAAGAGCTGATCAATCGAGTACGGCAGGCCGAGCACGAAGACCCGACCGGTTTCCGCTGGCCACGCGGCAAGATCTGCGACGACGCCACCGTGGCCTACTGCGTCGGCTGAAACAAATTTGGACGAGTCGCGTTTACCCCCCTAGACAGTTGAGCAGACTCTCTGTACCTTCGATTGCATAGCCCCCTAGACAGCATCACGAGCGGGACTGCCGCAACTGTCTAGGGGGGTCTACAGAGGAGTCACGATGGCAATTCAAGGACCCATCCCCGTCAGCTTCGACCAGGTGTTCCCGGCTGGCTGCTACGCCGTGGGCGAGGTCGAGCCGGTACGCGACTTCGACGCCTCCAGCAGCGGGCGGGAGGTTCAGGCGCGCGACAAGCTGTCCGGTGAGCTGGTCTGGCAGATCGCGGTCATGGACGCCGACCCGACCGTCAAGGCGTCTCAGAAGACGGTCGCGGTCAAGGTCATCTCCCAGGTACAGCCGATCCCCCCGGCGGCGATGTCCGGCCTGCCGTTCACGCCGGTCGAGTTCGACGGCATGACCGTCACCCCGTACGTCAACCAGCAGGGACGGCTGGCGTACTCGATCAAGGCGCGCGAGATGCGCGCACCCCGCACCACCAGCAAACACGCGACCACCAAGGAGGCGGCAGCCTGATGAGCACCCGACACAAGCGACCCACCAGCGTGATCAACCTCAACACCTCAGCCGGTGCCCGCGCCGAACACCGTCCCTACCGGCTGCGCACGCCGGTGCTCATGCTCGACTTCGGCGCTACCTCGGTGCTGGTCACCACCTCGGCGACCAACCGGGTCACGGCGGCCGACGTGGAGTTCGCCCGTCAGCTCGCCGAGCAGGCGGCGGGCTTCGCTGCCACGGTGGAGCGCATGTTCCGTGGCCTTCCGGCCGGAGCGGCGGTGACCAAGTGAGCAGCCGCGACCCCTATACCTATGTCTCCATGGCCATGTACGGCACGGACCGACCGCAGCTCCACGTCTCGTTCCACACGCCGGACCTGCGCGTGAGCACGCTGGTCCAGAAGGTGCGGCCGGTGCTGTGCCTGGAGACCGACGAGGCGGACCTGATGATCTCCACCACCGGTGGCGGGCCGGTCACCGACCAGGACGTGAGGCTCGCCCGACAGATCGTCGATGCCGCCGCTCATTACCTGGCCGACTGCGAACGCCGGTACGCCGAGCAGTCGGCCCCCGACCAGGCCACCACCGACCAGACGGCGGCCTAACACTCACGTAAGGCGGGGCCGCCAGAAGCGCCAACTTCCGGCGGCCCCTCGGTTCTCCCCTGACACCACATCACGAGAGGCATCAAGCATATGTTCCGCAAGCTCCCCGGTGACGAGGCGCGCAACCTCGTCACCACCACCCCGGACACGGCCGTAGTGTTCCGCCCGGCCGTCATCACCACGCCAGCCATCGTCACCATCGTCATCTTCGCCTGGCGCGCCCTTGCCGGGCTGGTGCGGCTGACCTGGCGGCACCCCATCGCCCTCGTCGTCATGGCCGTGCCCGTCACGCTGTGCTGGCTGTACGGCTGGCGTGTCGCTCTGCTGCTGTCCACTCCCGTCCCTACGGGGCTCCTCGCCTGGATACTGATCGATCGCGTCTCCTTCGTCCGGCTCATCGGCAGGCGGCTGCTGGCCTGGTGGCGGCTCATCTGGGTCTACCGGCGGCACTGGCAACCGGTGATGATCGTCTCCGGGCTCGGCAAGCACCTGCGCGGCCGTGACTACCTGCCCCGGCTCGGCAAGGTGACTTGCACAGCCTGGGCGGATCAGGTCATCGTGCGCATGCTGAAGGGGCAGGCGGTCAAGGACTGGGCCGACCGCATCGAACTCCTGGCGCACGGCTTCGGCGCTCCCTCCTGCCGCGTCTCGGTCGTCAAGGCCGGTCGGCTGGTGCTGACCTTCCCCCGGCGGGATCCCCTGGCCGTCCCCCTGCCAGCGGTCCCGATCCCAGACGCTCCGACTGTGGGGCCGGTCGAGATCGGCATCCAAGAGGACGGCGCGCCCTGGCTGCTCAACGTGCACGGCACGCACGAGCTGGTGGCCGGTGCGACCGGAGCGGGCAAGGGCTCGATCATCTGGTCCACGATTCGCGCCCTGCTTCCGGCCGTGCGGGCGGGCCTGGTCGAGCTCTGGGCGCTCGACCCGAAACTAATGGAGCTGTCATTCGGCCGTGCCCTGTTCGGCCCCCGCTACGCCGCCACCCCGGAAGAGTGCGCCGAACTGCTGGAGCAGGCCGTCAAGGTCATGCAGGAGCGGGCCGCGCGCTTCGGCGGACACCAACGCTCGCACACGCCCACGGTCGAGGATCCGTTCATCCTGGTCATCGTCGACGAGGTCGCTTTCCTGACCGCCTACCAGGCCGACAGAGACCTGAAGCGGCGCGTCTCCGCTGCCCTGGCCACGCTCACCACCCAAGGACGCGCGGTCGGCGTCGGCGTCATGGCAGCGCTCCAGGACCCCCGCAAGGAGGTCATGACGATCCGCAACCTGTTCCCCGACAAGATCGCCCTCCGGCTCGATGAGTCCGAACAGGTGGACATGGTCCTCGGCGACGGCGCACGCGACCGGGGCGCACTGGCCGACCAGATCTCCCCGAACCCCCTCCTGGGGGCGGGCGTCGGCTACGTCCGGCTGGAAACCTCACCGGATCCGGTCAGGGTGCGCGCGGCCTACGTCTCCGACGCCGACATCCGCGCCATGGTCAGGGAGTTCACCCCAGCGGGCGGTGAGGCTCAATGACTGGCCTGGCGCACTTCCTGGACGGGCTGCGCTGCTCGACCTGCAAGACGCTCAACATGCTCTGGCTCGACCCGGCTCGCGCGCTGGTCGAGTGCCGCGAGTGCGGACAGTCGGCGCTCGTCTTCCCCGAGATCGGCGAAGGACAGGAGGAGGCTCGATGACGGAAGCGGAGCAGCCGGCGGCTGGAGCGACCGACCGTGCCACGCCCCGGGCCGTCCGGATGGCGCAACCCCTGGCGCGGGAAGTGGCCGAACAGGTCGCCATCCAACACGGCGTCTGCATCCGGCCCATCGCGCTCAAGCGGCTCGACACCCATACGGGAGTGTGGGAGATCGTGGATGTGCCATGCGGCGCCACCCTGGAGACGGCATGCCCGCCGTGCGCCAGGCGCAACCGGCACCTGCGGATGGCCCAGTGCCGAGAGGGCTGGCACCTGGAGGCCGAACCGATCATCACGCCAGACGAGCCGACCGATGAGCAGCGCTGGTTGATCGAGTTCCGCGCCGACATGCAAGCCCAGCGCGATCACGCTGAGCAGGCGGGCCAGGACACGACCGACCTGGACGCGATCATCACCGGTCTGGATGCGGAGATCAACGCCGCTGGGATGCGCGGCAACGTGCTGGCCGGTGGCGTGCCCAAGCGCAACCGCTCGACCCGGCGGCGGCAGGATGCCCCGGACCTGCCCAAGCGCAAGATGACGGCAACGACGCTGGGGCGCACGTTCACCAGCTCGGACGGCAAGGTCTACCGGCCCTCGCTGTTCGTCACGCTCACCCTGCCGTCCTACGGGAAGATCAAGGACGGGGTGCCGGTCGATCCTGAGACGTACGACTACGCGCGGGCGGCTCGGGATGCGCTGCACTTCTCCAAGCTGGTGGACCGGTTCGTGCAGAACCTCCGCCGCGTGGCGGGCTACGACGTGCAGTACTTCGCCAGCGTCGAGCCTCAGAAGCGGCTCGCGCCGCACCTGCACATGGCCGTCCGGGGCACCCTGCCACGTGCAAAGATCAAGCAGATAGCGGCGGCCACCTACCACCAAGTGTGGTGGCCATCGGCTGATCAGGTGCTCTTCGAGGGCGATCACCTGCCGGTCTGGGAGAACGGCATCGGCTACCTCGACCCCGGTACGGGGCAAGTGCTGCCCACCTGGGATCAGGCGCTCGACCAGCTCGACGCCGACCCGGCGGCCGAACCGCTGCATGTGGTGCGCTTCGGGGACCAGGTGGACGTTCAGGGCGTGCTGGCGGGTACCCCGGACGCTGACCAGTGCATTCGCTATCTCTCGAAGTACCTGACCAAGTCTCTCGGCGAAGAGCTCGACCCGAACGACCAGGCGTCTCGGGATCACGCGGCGCGTCTGGTCGAGGCGCTGCGATGGGAGCCGTGCTCGCCGACGTGCGCGAACTGGCTGCGCTACGGCATCCAACCCAAGCAGGCCAAGCCGGGTATGACGCCCGGCCGGTGCCGGGGAAAGGCGCACAAGCCCGATCACCTCGGCTACGCCGGACGGCGCGTCCTGGTCTCCCGCAAGTGGTCGAACAAGACCCTGGCCGAACACAAGCAGGACCGCCGTACCTGGGTCCTGGAAGCCCTCGGACAGGCCGACCAACCGACAGACCCACACCGCTACATCTGGCGGCCCATCCCTGCCGGAGACGCCAACGTGCCGCCCCTCGCCGTACGCCTCCTGCGCTCCGTGGCCGAACGCCAACGCTGGCGAGCCCACCTCAGAGAGCTGGAGGCCAGAGCAAGCGGACAAGATCTTTCGGCAATTCCGCAGGCCGCGTGAAGGAGGGAGATGCATGGATCAGCTACTGACCGTCGAAGAAGCAGCAGATGCGCTGCACACCTCGGTGCGCTTCGTCCGTCGCCTGATCGCCGAACGCCGGATCGAGTTCGTAAAGGTCGGACGCCATGTCCGCATCCGAGAGTCCGTACTGATCGCCTTCGTCGTCGCCGGAACCGTCACGCCGATAACGACCGACACCATCAAGGGGAGGGCTGCCTGATGGCCAACAAAGACGGACACCGACGTTTCGGCAATATCCGCAAGCGCGAGTCGGGGCGATTTCAGATCCGTTACCCGGGGCCGGACGGGCGTCTGCGAACCGGGGCGACCACCTATGCCACCAGGACCGAGGCAGACCGCGCGCTCACGATCATCGAAGCCCAGATGATCGCAGGCGACTGGACGGATCCCGACCGTGGGAAGGTCCGGTTGGGCGACTACGCGCGAGCTTGGATCAAGGAGCGTCCCGGCCTGCGTCACAAGACCATCGAGAACTACACATGGCTGCTGGACCGGCACATCATGCCGACCCTTGGCGATGTCCAAGTCGGCAAGATCACAACACAGATGATCCGCGCATGGCGGTTCGAACGCCTGGAGCAGGGCGCGTCGGTCTCGACGGTTGCCAAGGCGTACCGGTTCCTGCGGGCCGTTTTGATGACCGCGGCAGAAGAGGACAAGTTGATCAGCCGAAACCCGTGCCGGATCAAGGGCGCCGACAACGAACACACGCCCGAGCGTCCCGTGATCACGGTGTCTCAGGTGTTCGAGCTCGCCGACCGGATGGCGGACAGGCGGTTTCGAGCACTGATCCTTCTGGCGACATTCGCAAGCCTGCGGTGGGGCGAGGTGATCGCACTGCGACGGCATGACCTCGACCTGGCGGCGCGCACGGTCCAGGTCCGGGAACAGCTCATCGAACTGGACGGCGGTGAGATGCGCCTGTGCCCGGTCAAGTCCAAGGCCGGCCGCCGTACGATCGGCATCCCTGCCGCGATCATCCCCGCCCTCAGCGAACATCTTGCGTCCTATGTAGGTCCCGAAGAGGACGCGTTCCTGTTCCTCGGGAAGAACGGCGGGTTCCTGCGCGGGAGCAACTTCCGGCGTGCCGCGAAGTGGGGAGATGCGCTGAAGGAGATGGGGCTCACGGGGCTGCACTTTCACGATCTTCGCCACACGGGGAACACGCTGGCCGCGCAGTCAGGGGCGAGCCTGGCTGACCTCAAGGCGCGGATGGGGCACGACAGCGATCGGGCCGCGCTCATCTACCAGCATGCGACCAAGGATGCTGACCAGCGGATCGCGGACGCTCTTAGCGCGCGAGTGGAGGCGGAGAGGAAGGATCGCCACCCTGATGGCTAATGGCCCGTTAATGGCCCGAGCACCCCGCCACAAGATCGGTGGCGGGGTGTTTTGGCTGGTGGAGCCTAGGAGATTCGAACTCCTGACTTCCTGCTTGCAAAGCAGGCGCTCTGCCAACTGAGCTAAGGCCCCTTCGACGAAGATAGCTTACCGGGCAGACGAGGCTACCTGCGTCGTACCAAGGTCATCGCTCAACACCAAACTCGGGAAGTCCGCGATCGAGTCGAGGATGTGGGTGGCGCCGCCCTTGAGGAGGCGTTCGCGGCTGTGGACGCCGGTCATCACCCCCGCCACGATCGACGCGCCCGCGCGCTTGCCGCACAGCATGTCGCTTTCCGAGTCGCCGATGACCGCCACGTGGCGTACGTCCTCCACCCCCAGGCGCAGCACCGCGTGCAGGATCATGTCCGGCCAGGGGCGGCCGCGGCCGCCGGCGTCTTCGGGGGAGATGGCGAGGTCGATCTTGTCGTGCCAGCCGAGCACGCTCAGGACGCGGCTCAGGGTGGTGCGACTGAAGCCGGTGATCAGGGCGAGCTTGATGCCGGTGCCGCGGAGTTTGTCGAGGACCTCCAGGGCTCCGGGCATGGGTGAGAGACCTGCCCGCTCGAGGGCGCCCTCATAGGAGCGCTCGAACGTCAGGTTCGCCGCTTGCGCCTGGGCCTCGTTTCCGGGGAAGATCCCGCGGAAGACATCGATCTTGGGGCAGCCCCGGGACCGGTGCACGTGAACCATGGCACGCGCGTACGCTCCGGTCCCGGGCACTATGCCCTGGGTCGCGATCGCCTCTGCGAAGGCGCGCTCGACCATGGCGATGTCACCGACTGTGGTGCCTGCCAGGTCCAGGCACACCAGCTTTACGGGGACGACGTCACTCATCGCCTCGCCGGTCGGTTAGTTCTCGGTGCCGGTCGCCTCGGTCCAGAGATCGAGCTCTGCGCGGTCGGCCTGCACCTTACGCCAGATCAGCAACCCCCCAAGGGCGATCAGCGCCAGAACAAGCAGCTTCTTCACGGTGTGACCCCACTTCTTCGACGGCCTCACCTGCCGGGGTGAGACCCAACGGTTGACAAGCAGCCTAGCAAGGGATGGCTGCGCTCCCGGTGTTGCGCACGGGCCAGATGTGCGGAATGCGCGGAGAGCGAGTGGTCAACCCCCAGGTTGGGGGCCGATACGCCCGCCCGTCGACGGCCTTCTGGAACCCCTTTCCGTCCGTCATGGGCGCCCGCCTGGGTCCGCCTCTGGTATCCGCTATCTCGGACAACAGCTCGATCATGCCAAATATCGCGCCCGGGCGCGTGGCTCGGCGCGGCCTTGAGACTTCCGCGTGTGTCGTATTCAACTGGTGGCCGTCTCGGTTGCGGCCGAACCTCAGGCGGGAGCCCGCCGTACGACATAGAGAGGCCGTGGTCCCGACCGCATACGCCCTCGGGGTATAGAGTCACGGGGCATACGAAGGATCAATGCAGGAACACATACACGCGCACGCACACCGCACACTAAGGAGACCGTCATGAGCATCGCTACCTACACCGTGAAGGGCATGACCTGCGGCCACTGCGTGAGCTCGGTGAAGGAGGAGGTCGGCGAGGTCGCCGGCGTCACCTCCGTCGACGTGGATCTGGCCAGCGGTCTGCTCACGGTCGACAGCGATGGCCCCGTCGACTCGGCCAAGATCACCGCGGCGGTCGAAGAGGCGGGATACGAGGTGGCGGGATACGAGGTGGCGGGCCGAGCATGAACGCGCCGGGCAGGATCGGCGCCTACGTCCTGGGGCTGGTCGTCGTCTTCGGCGGTGCTCTGGGAGTGGGTCGGTTGGTTGGCCCCGATCCCACGGTTGCTCAACCCCCCATGCAAGCCGCCCAGGAAACCAACGGCCACGCCGCTCAGGAAGCCCACGGGCACGCCGCTCAAGAAGCCCACGGCCACGCCGCGCGCCCGGTGAGCGGCGACACCCCCGGAGGGCTCCAAGTGTCGCAGAACGGCTACACCCTCGACCCGGTCGCCACGATGATCACGCCCGGCCAACCCACAGACTTCCGGTTCACCGTGAAGGGCCCCGACGGCGAGCCGGTGACCCGCTACCGGACGGAGCACGACAAGAAGCTCCACCTCATCGTCGCCTCCCGCGACCTCGTGAGCTTCCAGCACGTACACCCGGACCTGGCCCCCGACGGCACCTGGTCGGTCAAGCTGACGCTCCCCAAGGCGGGCCCGTACCGCGCCTTCGCCGACTTCACCCCCGAGGGCGGCGGGAACCTGACGCTCGGCGTGGACCTGCAGGCCGAGGGCGACTACCGGCACGAGCCGCTGCCCCACGTCAGCCGTACGGCCGCGGTCGACGCCTACACCGTGAATCTCGCGGGAGACCTGGTCCCGGGCCGCGCCGGCAAGCTGACGCTCACGGTGAACAAGGACGGCGAGCCGGTGACCGACCTGCAGCCCTACCTCGGCGCGTACGGTCACCTGGTCGCTCTGCGGGCAGGTGACCTGGCCTACCTGCACGTGCATCCGGAAGAGAGCGGCAAGGCCGGGCCGGAGATCACCTTCTACGCGGAGGCGCCCAGCGGCGGCGACTACCGGCTGTTCCTGGACTTCCAGCACGACGACAAGGTCCGTACGGCGAGCTTCACCGCGACGGCCACGCTGGCGGACGGCCACGCGCCGTCCGCCACCCACGACCACAAGCACTGAGTCTCAGGCAACCGCCCCCGCGAGCGAGCGCTGCCCCCATCTGACGGCCGGTGCCATCGAGGCGCCGGCCGCCACGAACACCGCGCCGAGCAGCAGCCACCCGAGTGTGCCGCCGCCAAGCACCAGCGTGGTGAGCACGACGGGCCCGAGCATCCTCGCCACGGCCACGCCGGTGCCGAAGAACCCCTGGTACTGGCCCTGCTTGTCGTCAGGGGCGAGGGCGAAGCTGATCTCCCAGGCCCCGGAGGCCAGCAGCATCTCGCTGTAGACCTGCAGCCCGGCCGCCACCAGCAGGAACAGCCACCCGTACGGGCTCAACGCGAACACCGCGCAGGCCGCGAACATCACCAACCCGGCGTTCCGCACCGACAGAGAGGCGGAACGCAGTCCCTTCACGCGCCTGGCCACCCGCACCTGGAAGAGCAGCACCGTGCCGGTGTTGATCAGCAGCAGCACCGAGACCATCCAGGTGGGCGCGCTCGTCCGGGAGGTGATCCAGAGCGGCACGATCAGGCTGAGCAGCGGCATGTAGAAGAGCATCACGGCGTTGATCAGCGTGACGAGCGCGTAGGGACGATCCCTGAGCACGGCGAGCCGAGGGCCGGAGGCGACCTGAGCGACCCGTACGGCAGGCAGCCTGAGCAGGAGGAGGGCGGCGACCAGGAAGCTCAGGGCGTCGAGTGCGAACACCGCCGCGTAGGCGGCGTGCGTGCCGAGGTGGAGGGCGAGCCCGCCCAGGGCGGCGCCGACGGCCAGGCCGCCGTTGAGCGTGGACTGCAGGACGGCCCGTACGGCCGTGCGCTCGGCGGGGGCGATCAGCCCGGCGAGCAGGGCCTGGCGGGCGGCCGACAAGCCGGTCTGCGCCGTGCCGTACAGGCAGGCCACGAGGACGAACAGCGCGAACGAGCGGACGAGCAGGAACGAGGCGACCGCCGTGGCGGTCGTGAGCGCGAGCAGCACGGCGACTCCGCGGGGCCCGCGCCGGTCGGCCAGATGGCCGAGCGGCACGCCCGCCACCGAGCCGACGGCCCAGCCCAGCGTGAGGCCGAGGCCGATCTCGGTGGCCGGCAGTCCGACGATCCTGGCGAAGTAGAACGCGGAGGTGACGAGGTAGACACCGTCGCCAATGGAGTTCGCGAGCTGGGCATAGACCAGGATTCGCCGATTTTTCATGGCTTGTACGAAGGCGGGGTCATCCGGGTGGAGACGGCCAGACGGTTCCAGAAGTTGATGGTGGCCACAGCCACGATCAGCGCCGCCAGCTCCTTCTCAGCGAAGTGGGCAGCCGCCCGATCCCAGATCTCGTCCGTGACGTCATCGGTGGAGAGCCTGGTGGCGGCCTCGGTGTAGGCAAGGGCGGCGCGTTCCTGCTCGGTGAAGAACGGCGACTCGCGCCAGACGGCGACCGAGTGCAGCCGGGCGTCGCTCTCCCCCGCCTGCCTGGCGTCGGCGCTGTGCGCGTCCACGCAGTAGACGCAGCCGTTGATCTGACTGGCGCGCAGCAGCACCAGGTACAGCAGGGGCTTGGGGAGCGCGCTCTCCTCGACGAAGCTGTCCAGCGCGCCCGCGTGCCGGTAAACGTCGCCAACCAGCGGTCCGAGATTCATTCGTGGTGTCATGCGCCCATCTTGGAGCCCATTTTGTCCCGAGATAAGCTCCAATTTCCGGCAAACTGATTGGGCCAAGATGGACGTCCACATCACCCTGAAAGGCCGAGGCGACCTGGCCGCACAGGTCTACCGGCAGCTCCTCGACGCCATACTCGACGGCCGGCTCAGGTCGGGCGAGCGGCTCCCCCCGACCAGGGAGCTGGCGCGGAGGCTGGAGATCTCCAGGAACACGGTCGCGGTGGCCTACGACCGGCTGGTCGCCGACGGGTTCCTGGTGGGGCGGGCGGGAGC
Source organism: Nonomuraea sp. NPDC049400 (assembly GCF_044466425.1). Classification (NCBI taxonomy): domain Bacteria; kingdom Bacillati; phylum Actinomycetota; class Actinomycetes; order Streptosporangiales; family Streptosporangiaceae; genus Nonomuraea; species Nonomuraea sp. NPDC049400. The sequence continues at coordinate 71,932 of NZ_JBITMP010000046.1, read as the reverse complement.
GGGCACGTTCGTGTCGGCGGAGCCGGTCCGCGGCAGGGCGGCACCGAAGGGAGTCGTGCGCCCGCGGGCGTTCTGGCGGGAGGTGGAGGCTCCGAAGGCCATGCAGGGCGCCCGGTACGACTTCCGCGTCGGCGTACCGGACCCCCGGCTCTTCCCGATGGAGACGTGGCGCCGGCTGGTGGCCCGCGAGCTGCGGGTGAGCGCCGCCGCGTACAACCGCCCTTCCGGATATGAGCCGCTGAGAGAGGCCATCTCCCGGCATATCGGCATCAGCCGCTCGGTCCACGCCGGCCCCGACGACGTGCTGATCACGAACGGCGCCCAGCAGGCGCTCGACCTCATCGGCCGCGTCCTGATCGAGCCGGGCACCTGCGTGGCCGTCGAGGAGCCCGGCTACCCGCCCGCCCGCCTGCTGTTCCGCTCGCTCGGCGCCCGGGTGGCCGGAGTGCCGGTGGACGCGGAGGGCATCGATGTGCGGGCCATCCCCCGCGCCGCCCGCATCGTGTACGTCACGCCTTCGCACCAGTTCCCCCTGGGCACGCCCATGTCGCTGGCCCGCCGCGCCGCCCTCCTCGCCTGGGCCGAGCGCCGCAGGGCGGTCGTGATCGAGGACGACTACGACAGCGAGTTCCGCTTCGGGGAGCGCCCGCTGGAGCCCCTTCAGAGCCTCGACCGCGCGGGGCGGGTCATCTACGTGGGCTCGTTCTCCAAGACCCTGCTGCCCATGCTCAGGCTCGGCTTCCTCGTCGCCCCCGCCTCGCTCGCGCCCGCGCTGCGCGCGGCCAAGCAGCTCTCCGACTGGCACAGCGACGTGCCCACGCAGGCGGCGCTGGCCCGCTTCATCGACGAGGGGCTCCTGGCCAGGCACATCAGGAAGGCGACCCGCGAGTACGCCGCCAGGCACGCCATGATCGCCGAAACGCTGGCCGGTGACGAGCGCCTGCTCCTGATCCCGTCCACGGCAGGTCTGCACCTGTGTGCCCGCCTTGCCCCGGGAGTGTCCGTACGGCCGGTGCCGGGCCTGGCCGTGGAGTCCTTGGAGGCGTACTGCGGCGAGAGTCCGGCACAGCCCGGCGTCGTCCTGGGCTACGGCGAGATCACCAGGGACGACATCCCCGAGGGGCTGCGGCGCCTAAGGATGGCGGCGGCTCCAGAAGCGGCGGGCCCGCTCCCCTGACAGCTGGGGATCGTCGGGCGGCGACGGCTGCTGCACGATGACGACCGTGGTCCTCGCATGCCGGGCGCAGTACATGCTGGTCGAGGGCAGGAAGATGCGGCTGAGCAGCCCGCGCCGGCTCCGCCCGAGCACCAGCAGGTCGCCCTCGCGGGCCAGGTCGACGAGATGGTAGCCGGGATCGCCGACCCGGCCGACCACGACTGTCTTGATGTCGTCGGGCATGCCGCCTGCGACGTCGTCGAACACGCCGGCGACCACTTCGGTGCAGCGTGCTTCCTCGCCGGCTCTGAGCGCGTGCTGGACGGGCAGTGCCTCGGGGAAGGGATGGACGGGCGCGCGGCTGACGTGCACGGCGACCAGGGCCATCCGGTGCAGCCTGGCCGCCCCGATGGCCCAGGCCAGCGCCCAACGCGAGGCCGGGGACTCGTCCACCCCCACTATCAGCCTCGCACCGCCGGGCAGATCCTGTTCCACGGTGCCTCCTGTTAAGAAGTACGACCATAGTGCGCCCGCCAGTCTGTTACCGGGAGGTGGCACTTTTCGAACTATGGAGTCCCTCGCGACACCCGGCGTAGCATGCGGGAGTGGACCGAGGGTGGGTGCGACCCCGTCCCGCCCTCGACCGGCGGCTCGACGGGGCGCTGACGTACAGGCTCACCTCGCTCGTAGCAACTACAGGCTACGGGAAGTCGACCGCCCTGGCGGGTTGGAGCCTGGCCGTCGGTGCGGTGCTGCACCGGCTCGGGCCCGCCGACCGCGATCTCCCCACGCTGGCGGGAGCGGTGGCGTCGGCCCTGTCGGAGAAGGTGCCCGGTCTGCCCGCCGACCTGGTGACCGCCGCGGGGGCCCCGCTCGGCCCCGACGCCGACGAGCTGTCCAGGGCGTCGGCACTGGCGGGCGCGCTGGCCGAGGCGCTGGCCAGGCAGTTGCGGCGCGGGCTGGCCCTGGTCTTCGACGACATCGACGCCATCGCGGGCGCGCCGGGCTCCGTCCGGTACGTGGAGACGCTGGTCCGCGCCGCCCCCAGGCATCTGCACCTGGTCACCGCGTCGCGGGCGCCGCTGCCGTTCCCGACCGCCCGGCTGCGCCAGGACCACGAGGTGCTCGACTTCGACGCGACGGATCTCGCGCTCACCCCGGACGAGACCGCCGCCTGGGCGCGCGACCGCCTGGGCGAGCAGGGCGCGGCCATCGCCGCCACGCTGCACGACGCCTGCGGCGGCTGGCCTGCCGCCGTACAGGCCGCGCTCGACACGCTGGCCCGCGAGGACCTCGCCGACTGGCCCCGCACGGCCGCCGGCCTCGCCGCGAACTCCGCCACGCTCGAACGCCTCACGCTCGCCGCGTTCAAGGACCTGCCGCCGGCCATGCGCGAGCTGCTGCGTGCCGCCACCGTCCTGCCCGTGCTGACCGCCGAGCTGGCGGCCGCGCTCGGCGCGCCGCCCGACACGCTCGACTCGCTGACCAGCCGCGGGCTCTTCCTCGAGGCCGGCCAGGACGGCCACCGCCTGACCTCGACCAGCAGGCACGTGCTGACCAAGCACGCCCCGCTAGACAGGAACGAGGCCCACGACGTGGCGGCGGTCGCGTCCCGCTGGTACGTCGAGCACGACCAGCCCGAGCTGGCCCTGCGCGCGGCCGTCGCGACCGAGCATCCGGGTCTGGCGGCCTCGCTTCTCGACTCGTACGGCCTGCGCCTGGCCGAGCGCGGCGACGTGCTCGGCGCGCTGGAGCTGTTGCCCGAGGCCGCCAGGCACTCGCCCCCCATGGTCAAGCTGGCCGGCATCGCCGAGCAGCACCGCGGCCACTGGACCCGCGCCCGCGAACTGCTCGCCCGGGCCGCCGAGGGCCCGGCCTTCGACGCGTGCGTGGCGAGAAGGCTCGGCCTCATCGACCACCTGCGCGGCGACCTCGACGCGGCGCTGGCCATGTACGCCGGCGGCCACGAGTACGGCCTGCCGCCCGCCGACGCCGCCATGTGCGCCGCGTCCAGGGCATCCGTGCTCTGGCTGAAGGGCGACAGGGCAGGTTGCGCGGCGCTCGCGGACAAGGCGCTCGAGCAGGCCAGCAGCCTGGGCGACGCGAGCGCGCTCGCGATGGCCAACACGGTGCTGGCCATGCTCGCCGCGCTCGACGGCGACCGCCGCGCGAACGACGCCCACTACCTGCGCGCCCTGGAGCACGCCGAACGCGCGGGGGACATCGTCCAGCTCATCCGCATCCACGCCAACCGCGCCTCCCGCCATCTCGACGAGGGCGCCTACGCCGAGGCGCTCGCCGAGACGGAACTCGGCGGCAGGCTGTCCGACCTGGTGTCGTTCGCTCCCTACGCCGCCCTGAACGTCTCCAACCGCGCCAAGGCCCTGATCGGCCTCGGCCGCCTGGAGGAAGCGGCCACGGAGGCCGCCGACGCGGTGGCCAGGTGGGAGGCGATGGGCTCCAGCCTGGTCGGCACCGGCCTGAACAGGCTCGCGGAGATCCATGTGCTACGCGGCGACCGCAGGACGGCGGCCGCGATCTACCGGCGGATCATTGCGGACTCGGCGCCGTCGGGCGAGGTGCAGTCGCTGTCCAACGCGCTCAACGGCCTCGCCGAACTGCTCGCCGGCGACGAACCGGAGGAGGCCGCCCGGGTGGCCGAGCAGGCGCTCGAGCACACCGAGGGCATCGCGGGGGTGGCCGCCAGGGTCGTGGCCGCCCGCGTGGCGCTCGCGGGCGGGCGGCCCGGCGCGGCCAGGGCGCTGCTCGACGAGGCCGAGCCCGTCGCGGTGAGCCGCAGGGACCACGCGGCGCAGGCCGCCGTCGCCGAGGTGCGGGCCGAGCTCGACGGCGACGCCCGGCTGGCCGACGAGGCGGTGCGCAGGTGGACCATGCTGGGCGACCCGATCGGGCAGGCCAGGGCCGAGCTGGTCAGGGCGGCCCTGGCCGACCCGGCGACCGGCGGCGGCGTGGCCGCACGGGTGCGCGAGCGTATGCACGCGATCGGCTGCCGGGCGCTCGACGACCGGATCGACGCGCTGCTCGCACGCGCCGCTCCCGCGCCGGGCGCGAGAGTGACCGTCGAGACCATGGGAACGTTCCGGGTGCTGCGCGGCGGCGTGCCGGTCCCCCGTACGGCCTGGCAGTCGCGCAAGGCCCGTGACCTGCTGAAGATCCTGGTCAGCCGGAGAGGCAGCGGGATCGGCAGGGAGCGGCTGGTCGAGATCCTCTGGCCCGACCAGGAGGGCGAGGCGGTCGGGCTGCGGCGGCTGAACGTCATGGTGTCCACGCTGCGTGCGGTGCTGGACCCGGCGCACGAACGGCCGGCGGACGAGATCGTGGTCTCCGATGAGGGCGCCTTGCGGCTGGACCTGTCGAACGTCGACGTCGATGTCGAGAAATTTCTGGATCTGGTGGCTGAGGCCGTACGGCTCGATCAGGCAGGGCGTACGGCCGAGGCGCTGGAGCGGTGGGCAGCGGCCGAGAGCGCGTACGGCGGGGAGTTCTGCGAGGAGGACCCCTACGCCGACTGGGCCGTGGGGCTGCGCGAGCAGGCCCGCCTGGCGTACACGCATGCGGCGGCGCGGCTCGCCACGGCGCGGGCGGAGGAGCGGCGCTACGACGAGGCCGCCCGCTACTGGCTGCGGCTGCTGGAGCGCGACCATTACGACGAGCGTGCCCACCTCGGCCTGGTGCGGGTGCTCGACCGGGCGGGCCGCCGCGGCGACGCGCGCAGGCGCTACCACCTCTACGCGGAACGCATGCGCGAGCTGGACGTCGAGCCCGCCCCGTACCCCGCCTGAACCAGACCTGAACCGGCCGGCGAGATGGTTTCCAGATGAGAACGGTCATCGTCCGGCTGGTCGAGCCCGAGCAATCCGGCGGCCAGCTCCGCGGGCTGCTCGAAGAGGTCGGGGGCGAGGCGGTGCCGTTCGCAGGCGCGGACGCGCTCATGGAGCTGCTGCGTGCCGCCGCCGGTTTGGCGACGGCTCCCCAGCGACCGGGCCCGCTCACGTAGTGAGGCCATGAACACAGCGCTCCACGACCTGAACCAAGCGCGAACCCTCGTCACCACGATGGATGTCGAGAGGAGGCGCGATGAGCGAGCAGGGGAGCGGTTGGCCGTTCGTCGGGCGAGGGGGGCCGCTCGCGGCCGTACGTGCGGCGCTGCGGTCGGGAGCAGGCATGGTGATCGCCGGCGAGGCCGGGGTCGGCAAGAGCAGGCTGGCGGCGGAGGCGCTGGCCGGGTTGCCGGGGTACGAGGTGGTGCGGGCGCTGGGCACGGAGACCGCGTCGATGATCCCGTTCGGCGCGTTCGCGCACGTGCTCACAGGACCGCCGCGGGGCAGCGAGAACCTGCTGCACTGGGCCGCCCGCCACCTGCGCGACCGCGCGCGGCGGGCCGAGCTGCTGGTGAGCGTGGACGACGCGCAACGGCTGGACCCGGCCTCGGCGGCGCTGGTGCACTACCTGGTGGAGAGCGGCACGGCACGCGTGGTGGTCACGGTGCGCTCCGGCGAGCCGCAGCCGGCCCCCGTGGCCGCGCTGTGGAAGGACGAGCTGCTCGACAGGATCGAGCTGCAGCCGCTGACCAGGGACGAGGTCGGGCAGGTGCTCGCGGGCGCGCTCGGCGGCGAGGTGGCCGCGGAGACCGTACGTCACCTCGCTCGGGTCAGCGAGGGGAACATGCTCTACCTGCGCGAGGTCGTGCAGGCCGGGCGCAACAGCGGCTGCCTGGCCGAGCGGGACGGCCAGTGGCGCTGGCGGGGCGAACTGTCCATGTCGACCCGGCTGCGCGAGCTGGTCGGCGAGCGGATCGGCCATCTCGACGAGGACGAGCGCGAGGTGCTTGAGCTGGTGGCGTTCGGGGAGCCGCTGGGCACGGAGCTGCTGGCGTCGCTGACGTCGGCTCGGGCGATCGAGCGGGTCGAGGACCGCGGCCTGGTCGTGGCGGTGAGCGAGGGCAGGCGCGAGCAACTGCGGCTCGGCCACCCCCTCTACGGCGAGGTGGTACGCGGCGGCTGCGGCACGTTGCGGACCCGGCGGCGGCTGCGGATGCTGGCCGGCGCGCTGGAGGCCAGCGGGTTGCGGCGGCGCGAGGACGAGCTGCGGGCGGCCGTGTGGCGGCTGGACAGCGGCTCTGCCGCCGCCCCGGAGACGCTGGTGTCGGCCGCCCGGCTGGCCTGGGGCAGGCAGGATCCCCGGCTGGCCGAGCGCCTGGCGAGGGCGGCGATCGAGGCGGGGGCGGGCGTGGCCGCGGTCGCGCTGCTCGGCGAGGTGCTCATGGTGCTGGGCGACGCGGACTCGGCGCTGGCGACGCTGCGGCGGGCGGCACGCGACGCGGTCACCGAGGCCGATCGCGCCCAGTACGCCTTCAGCCTGGGCATCAACCTGGCTTGGGCGGGCGCGGACGCCGAATCGTGCGAGGTGCTCGACATGGCCGCGCGAACGCTGACCGAACCCGCCTGGCTCCAGGAGGCCCACATCTACCGTGCCGTGGCCGACTGCTTCGCCGGTCGGCTGACCGGGGCGGCGCGGTCGCTGACGCGATCCCGTACGTTCGGGCCGATGTCGGTGCGAGCCGAGGCGCACGCGGCGTCCATGGAGGCGTGGGTGGCGGCCTACTCCGGGCGTGCCGAGGCCGGCCTGGCCGTCGCCGAACGGACGCTGGGCGGCGTGGCGGGCTGGCGGGACGAGGCGCCGCACGCGCTGCCGAGCTTCCTGGACGCGCTCTGTGCCGCGCAGACGTTCTCCGGACGGCTGGACGCGGCGGCCGGCACCGCGGAGCAGGGGATGGAGTTGCCGGCCGCCGAGCTGTCAGTGTCGGGGTTCGCGGCCTGGCGGGCGACGGTCAGCCGGTTGCGCGGGGACGTCGCGGGCGCGCTGCGCTGGTGCGGGGACGACCTGGCCAGGATGCCCGCCAGGGAGCCGTACCTGGGGCGGGTGCTGGCCGAGCAGGCGCACGCGCTGGCGCTGCTCGGCCGCACGGCGCAGGCTCGGGAGGTGCTGGCGGAGGCCTCGGTGCCGGCGTCCAGGTGGGCGTTCACCCGGCAGCACGCGATGCAGGCCGCGGTGTGGGTGGCCGCGGCAGACGGCGACCTGGACGGGGCGGTACGGCTGTGCCTGGCGGCCGCGGACCACGCGGAGCGGCACGAGCTGTACGGCAACCTGATGTTCGCGCTGCACGACCTGGTGCGGCTGGGAGCCCCGGCGGCGGACCGGCTCTCCGCGCTGGTGGGCCGGGTGGACGGGCCATTGGCCGGGCTGCTGTCCAGGCACGCGCGGGCCATGGGCGATCCGGCTTCGCTGGGGACGGTGGCCGAGGAGTTCGAGCGGTCGGGGATGCTGCTGTACGCGGCCGAGGCCACGGCGCAGGAGGCGGCGGCGTACCGGGACGCGGGCCGCGGCACCCTGGCCAGGGGCGCGCAGACCAGGGCATGGGCGCTGGCCAGGCGCTGCCCGGGCGTGTCCACTCCGGCGCTGGTCGAGCTGGCCACGCCCGAGCTCACGCCGCGCCAGCGGGAGATCGTCAAGCTCGCGGCGGCCGGCCTGACGAACCGGCAGATCGCCGACCGGCTGACGCTGTCCACGCGTACGGCCGCCAACCATCTGCAGGCGGCGTACGACAAGCTGGGCGTGAACGACCGCACGCAGGTGGGCCGGCTGCTGGCGTCGCTCTAAGTGGCTAGATGAGCTTCAGCAGGCCGTCGTACAGGGTCCGCCGCTCGTCCTCGGAGAGGATCTCGTACGGCGCGGCGGCCCGCAGGTTGGTGTCCGCCTCGATCCGGGCACGGACGGGCCCGTCCCGCAGGCCGACGATCTCGGCCGCGGACAGGCCCTCCGCCTGCCAGGCCGCGGCATGCGCGTCGGCACGGTGATACCGGAGTACGGCGAGCCGGTTGAACAGCAGCACCCCGGGGGCGGTCCCGTCCGGCTCGTAGGGGGGCGCCATCAGGGCCAGCGCGCCTCCTGGCACGCGTTCGGCGTGATCGAGCGCCCTGCCTGCCAGCCGGGCCAGCCCGGGCAGATCGTGTCCGGTCCAGATCCGCTCGACCACGGCGCCGTGCAGGTCGTACAGGCGCCGGATGAACTCCAGCCCCGCCGTCGTCACCCGCAGCGCCCCCTCACCGTCCTCGGCCAGGGCGCCCTCGCGGAGGTGCTCCTGGATGCCGGACTCGCGCCCCTCGGCGTCGCCGTACCGGTAGATCGTGCCGAGGTCGGTCCGGGTGAGTGACCGGAGCGGCAACATGAAACGCAGGTCGTGCAGGAACCCCGGGCTCACACCGGAGGCCTCGGACAATTCGGTGACCGCCCTGCGAGCCGAGGCATGCACGTTGACGTGGGCCGCGTCGATGACGGGGGCAATCGCCGCCGCGTATCCCGCTAATTCCCGAAATTTCGGCATCGGCCGCCATTATGCCCCTCCTCGGCCTTCGCGTAGGTGGGCTCCGTGCCACCCGCCCGTTGCCCTGCTGGGTGGTGGGCCTGCTGGAGCCCGCCCCGAACCAAAGGTCCTCCCTTGGGGGCGTGGCCAGGCGACAGCACGCAGCCTGGGTGTCCCCCATTCCACTTCGCCAGGGCCTGTCCCGTGAACTTTCTACTGCGCCGATCGAGCGTGGACCTTGGCGGAGTCGAACTCGACGTATTCGATGATCGCGCCGCCGGGGTGGCGGATCGTCAGGTTGCGTCCAGTGGGGACTTCGTTCGGGCCATCAAGGGTGTCGCCTCCCTCGCGCTCGACGATGGCGAAGACATCATCGAGGCTGTCGACGATGACGGTGGCCTGCACGTCGCGGTAGGGCGCCAGCGCCTCTGGGGTGCCTGAGACCAGGAGGTAGTCGCCGATGCTCGCCAGTTCGAGGTTCCGGTAGGAGAAGCGCAGCCCCGGCCGGGCGGCGGTGAGGGCTTCGAAGGTGGGCAGAGCGGTGTCCAAGTCGTCGACATAGATGCGGGCGTAGGTGGTACGGGTGGCCATGCGAAAGCACTCCTTGATCATTTCCATTTTCTCGAAATATGGAAATGATCCTATGCTGGTCGGATCGCGACATGTCACCTCAGACCGACATCAGGAGAGCGGGATGCGATCGCCGACCGAGCCCAAGACGGCAGACATGGATCTGGTCGCCGTGCTACACGCGCTCGGCGATCCCGTCCGCTTGGGCCTGGTCTGCCGGATGGCTGCAGACGGCGAGGTGCCCTGCAGCCCGCCACACCTGAACGTCCCGCGTTCCACGCTCTCCAATCACTGGCGCATTCTGCGTGAGGCGGGCATCACCTCGACTCGCTCCGAGGGCAAGGCCCGCTACATGACGCTGCGTCGTGACGACCTGGAGGCTCGCTTTCCGGGCGTGTTGGAGACGATTCTCTCGGCCGCCGCACCGGGTCAGCTGACGATGCCAAGCACCTTGGGCCCGTGCACCTTGAGGGCGGACCCCTTGCGGTCGCGCATCACGAAGAGCGCCGGTCCATAAGGCGCGGACGCCGAGCCGAGCCGGCACAACCGGTCGAAGAACCCCAGGTGGCCCCATTTCTCACCGTCGAAATCAGCCGGATAAAGCCGCAGCGGCGGACTTTGGGCCGGGCGTGACGATGATTCGCCGGTAAGGTCGGCCACATGTACTCGACGCGGGTCTCTCAGTACGTGAACGCGCCGCGTTCGGCCATTTACCAGGCGCTCGTGAATGCGGACGCGATCGCAAAATGGCGGGCGCCGGCGGGTATGAGCAGCCATGTCCACGAGTTCGACGCCCGCGAGGGCGGCTCGTTCCGGATCTCGCTCACCTACGACGCACCCGGACCAGCCGGCAAGTCGGCATCGCACACCGACACGTACCACGGCCACTTCGCGGAGCTCGTTCCGGACGAGCGGGTGGTCGAGGTGCTCGAATTCGAGACAGCGGATCCCGCGCTGCGCGGAACCATGACGATGACGACGACGCTCACCGACGCCGGCGACGGCACCGAGGTCGTCATCGTGCACGACGGGATTCCCGACGCCGTGCCCGCCGCCGACAACGAGACAGGCACGCGGATGGCCCTGGCGAACCTGGCGGCGCTCGTAGAAGCGGGCCATGCGTCAGCTCCCACCGAAACTGCAAGGCAAACACCGCCAGGTGGCTTCAGCCGCCGCCAGAGCCACTGACCAACTTTTGACCTCGAATCTCTCTACGAAGCCACGGCGACAAAGGCGGTGTCGAATTCATGTCTGTGGCCGGCAAATCCGTCAGGTAAGGGCTCCTAGCAAAACGCGACGCAGGTCGTCATGCGATAGCTGGTCCAAGACGTCCGGTGAATGGTCACTCGCGGCTTCGAGCCAGGCCCAGCGCTCTTGCCCGCGCACGGGAGCGCAAATAGCTGTGGTACAGCGCTGTAGCCCTCCCGCGAATCGGTGACATTCAAATCGAAAAAACGAAGAAGTTGGTTCTCGACATATGGCTCTCCCCCGGCAGCGATGCCTGGTGGGCCAGCGGGTGCTCCGGGTTTGATGAAGCTGTGATCTTCTTCGCCTGTTGTGTGCGTGTTCGTCGCGCACGACACCGAATGCCGGTCACTTCGACACCGCCCGAGATCCGGGGCGGGGCGTGTCGGCGAGTTTCGGCGCCGGGTGCGTGAGGTTCTGGTTCTCAGGGCTGTGTGACGGGCTGGTTTGCGATCGCAGAGGCTGCGCAGGAGGCAAGGTCCTCGCGTAGCCGGCGCTGCCGCTCCTGCGACAACGGCGCGAAAATCTGCCGTTCGACGGCGCGCACGGCGACACTGGCCGCACGCAGCGTCGATTGTCCTGCTCGGGTGAGCTCGGTAGGCAGTGCACGCCCGTGAGCGGCGTGAGCAGGCCGGGTGAGCAGGCCCCGCTCTTGTAGCCGGCGAAGGACGACGTTCATCGACTGGCGCGTGACGAAGGCGCGGCGGGCGAGTTCGGAGTTGGACAGTCCCGGATGCTGGCCGAGCAGTTCGAGGCATGCGTATTGGGCAACGGTGAGACCCAGCGGGCGCAGCACTTCATCCATCGCGGTGTGCAGTGAGGCTTGCACCTGCTTGAGGACGTAGCCCACCGACTGGTCAAGGTCGCCAACGGCCTCTTCTTGCGTCATGTCAGCAGTATGACATAGCTTGTATGTCAGAATGCCTGACATACAGAAGGGATCGGCTATGAGTGGGCAGGTCACGTACTTTGAGCTGCCGAGCAGGGACATCGAAGCAACCCAGCGGTTCTGGGGCTCGCTGTTCGGCTGGACGTTCTATGAGGGCAACTTCCCGGGTTACTCGATGATCCAGGGACCCGAGCCCATGGGCGGATCGCCGCACGATGATTCGTCACGGCACCCGCGCGTCTTCTTCGCTGTCGACGACATCACCGCGGCTGTCGCTCGGGTGCGCGAACTCGGTGGCACGGCAGAAGATCCGGTCAATATCCCGTCTGGTGCCTACGCCCACTGCAAGGATGATCAGGGCGTGGAGTTCAGCCTGTCCCAGCAGGCAGGTAACCGCGATTGAGTCGCACCGAGACCACCGGATCAGGACCGAAGGGGTCCGGTCACCTCCTCAGGCCGCTACTTCCGCTGGCGCTGGCCGCCTTCGCGGTCGGCACCGACGCGTTCGTGATAGCCGGTCTCCTGCCGGCCATTGCCGCCGACCTTGAGGTAGGTCTGCCGGCCGCCGGCCAGCTGGTGACCGTGTTCGCGCTGACGCTGGCTGTCGCTGCACCGGTACTGAGTTGGCTGTTGAGCCCACTGGATCGTCGCAAGGCCTTGCAGCTGGCGCTGATCGTGTTCGTCGTCGGCAACGTCGTGACCGCGCTCAGCCCGACCTACCTGCTGGCGTGGCTGGCCCGGATTCTCACCGCAGTCGGGGCGGCCACCATCACGGCCACCGCGTCGAGCGCGGCTGTCGCGATCACGCCTGCCGAACGGCGGGGGCGTGCCATGGCGCTGGTCATCGGTGGGCTGACCTTGTCAACCGCGCTGGGCATGCCTCTCGGCAACTTGATCGGCAGCGTCGACTGGCGCCTCACGCTCTGGGCCGTCGCGGCCCTGGGCGTCGTTGCCGCGATCGGCATCTCGGTGGCGTTGCCCAAGGTCATGCTCCCGGCGACAAGCCTGACGGCCCGCCTGGCACCGCTGCGCCAGCCCAAGGTGCTCACCATTCTGGTCGTGACCCTGCTGGTGATGGCCGGGCACTATACCGTCTACACCTACATCGGAGCCGTGACCGCGGGCGCCACGACCGGATCCTTTCCCCAGGCCATCACCATGATCCTGTTCGTCTGGGGCGTCGGGGTACTGGTCGGCAACTTCCTCGCCGGCCATCTCGCCGACAACCTTCCGGGACGCGGGATCGCGCTCGCAGCACTAGCCGGCGGCACTGTGCTGCTCGCGATCAGCCCACTCACAGTCAGCCACCTGGTTGTTGCGTGCGTATGGGCCGCGATCTGGGGCACAACCGACGGGATGGTTTCCGTCGTGCAGCAACACCGGCTGGTGACCCTTGCACCCGCCTCGGCACCGGTTCTCCTTGGGCTCAACTCCTCCGCGATCTACCTCGGAGTTGCGATGGGTGGTGGACTTGGCGGTCTGGCTCAAGACTGGCTGCCGGTCACCGTGCTCGGCGTTCCCGCTGCCGTCCTGGCATTGCTCGCCACCACCATCACCCTCGCCGAGGGGAGAATCGACACGGTGAAGGCCTCACTCAGGGCAGCCGAGAACCGCCGCTGACGCAGCCAACGGGCTGTCCGTAACGCCAATGGATTAAGACCGGCAGGGTGGAAACTGCTCGCCGCGATCCGGCGCGATGCCCGGTCGGGTCTGTCGAACCGTGCGCTACCACGCAAGCACGGCTTCGGGTATCACACGGTCGCCGCTGCGTAGAACTCGGAGTGACCCGAGCCACGTTGCGCGGGGGCTGGTGTTCCGGTTGAGGATTTCCTTACGGAACACCAGCTCACTCCCTCCACCTTCACGCCCGTCTCCCTCACGAGATCACGGCGCTCGTGATGCCCGCACTCCCGAAAGCCGTACATGAGCGATCTTGGCCGTTCGCGGACCAGGCGATCCGCCAGATCGCCGGGAAGCTGTTCCTGTCCCCCGGACCGTCGGTTTGCATCCGTTCCGCGCATTCCCGAAGCTCCGCGTCACCGCTCGAGGAGATCTGAGCAGCGCGCTGGCGTCACCTCAGGCTCATGGCCCGGCTTGACGGCGGTCGTCTCGTCGCGCAGGAAATTCCGGTGAATCGGGCAGTCCGCCTTGTTAGGGTGCCCGCATGCGTTCTCGGCCGGCCTTGCTACCGCGCTCGACACCGGCGGCTTCGGGGGTCTCGTCCCGTTCGATCGCCGCGTTGCTGGACCGGCTCGAAGCACAATCCGTCGAGCTCCACTCGATCATGGTCGTACGCCACGGTCACGTCGTGGCCGAGGGCTGGTGGGCGCCGTACTCGGCCGAGCGCCCGCATCTGCTCTACTCGCTGACCAAGTCGTTCACCTCGGTCGCGGTGGGGCTCGCGATCGCTGACGGGCTGCTCTCGCTGGACGATCGGGTGGTGGACGTGTTGCCCGACCACGTTCCGGCCGACATCTCGGAGCAGGGACGCCGCCTCACCGTTCACCACCTGCTGTCCATGACGGCCGGGCATAGCACGGACAGCCTCGCCGAGGCCTGGCAGCTGGAACCGGGCGACCTGGTGAAGGGCTTTCTGCGTGTGCCGTTCTCCGAGCCTGAGGGAACCCGGCACACCTACGACAATGCGACCACTTTCGTCCTGGCCCGGATGGTGGAACGGGTCACCGGGCGCGGCCTGCCGGAGCTGCTCGACGACCGCCTGTTCCAGCCGATGGGCGTCGACCACGCCGAATGGGATCGGGTGGCGAGCGGCGCCGCCTTCGGATTCCACGGGCTGCACCTCACGACCGAGGCCGTCGCCGCTTTCGGCGAGTTGCTGCTGCGCGGAGGCGTCTGGGGCGACCGCCGGCTCGTCCCGCGCGAATGGGTGGAGCTCGCGACCAGACGGCACGTCGAGACCCGGCAACTCGAGGACAACTCGGCTAACCCCGACTTTCTCTGCGGGTACGGCTACCAGTTCTGGATGTCGCGTCACGGTTACCACGGTGACGGCGCCTTCGGCCAGCAATGCGTGGTCGTCCCGTCCCACGATCTCGTGGTCGCCGTGACCGCCGCCGTAGGGCAGACACACGCACTGCCCGGCATCTTTTGGGACTGCCTGCTGCCCGGCCTGGATGACGTGGGAAGCGCCCGGGACGACGAGATCCTCGCCGATCGGCTGCGGCGGCTGTCGCTCGCGCCGGTGCCGGGTTCGGCTGCCCCTTCCCGTTCCGGTGCGGCGAGGATCGACGCCTCCGCCGAGGATTCGGCCCTGCCTGACGGAACCACGGTGGCCGTCGAGCCGGTGGACGGCGGATGGCACCTGCAACTGGGGGCGTCCCTCAAGGTCGCCGTCGGCCACGGCGAATGGCGGGAAAGCTCGCCACTCGGCCGCCCGGTCGTCGCCGTCGGCGCCTGGCAGGGCAACACGTTCGTCGCCGACCTCTACGTCATCACCACCCCGCACCGGGTCCGGCTGGTGCTCGACGCCGACGCGGGGACAGCGGTGGCGACGTGGAGCACCGTGCCCTTGACCGGCCCCAGCCTGGAGTTGCATCTGCGGTCGCCGCTGATGACCCGGCCCGACGTCGCCTAGGTGATGGTGACCGGGGCATCCCGTGATACCCGGCGCCGGGCTGGCCAAAGCTCCGTGGACCGGCCGCCGAGCCAGGATCACGCGGCCGTGGCCGCCGGCTCGTGGCGTGGGATGAGGCGGTTGCGCACCCAGCTCACGGCGTGAAAGCCGGGAGCTAGCCGTACGGGCCGCCGCGCGAAGCCGGGCGTACGGCGTGGGCGAGGTCGTCGGCGAGCAGCTCCACCTCGTCGGCGCGCAGGGGCGAGACGGTGACGCGCAGGGCGGGCGGCGTGCCGATGCGGTTGCGCGCGCCCGGCGCGGCGGCCCACCCGCGGGCCAGCAGGCGGGTGATCGCGGTGGTCTCGTCCGCGACGGGGACCCACACGTTGAGCCCGCTGCGCCCGTGCGCGTGGATGCCGCGTGCGGCCAGCGCCGCCACCAGGCCGTCCCGGCGCCGCCCGTACGAGGCCGCCACCTCCGCAGTGTCCACCGCGTCCGTCCGCCAGAGGTACGCGACCGCGCGCTGCAGCAGATGGCTGACCCAGCCCGCGGCGAGCCGCTGGCGACCGCGCAGCCGGCCGAGCGTGACCGGGTCTCCGGTGATCAGGGCGACGCGGAGGTCGGGGCCGAAGGCCTTGGCCGTCGAGCGCATGAACACCCAGCGCCGCGTGACGCCCGCCAGCGGGTGCAAGGGAAGGTCCACGAAGCCGGAGCCGTGGTCGTCCTCCATGAGCAGCACCTCCGGGTAGGCCGCCAGCACCTCGCGCAGAACATGAGCGCGTTCGCCTGAGACGGCGGCGCCGGTCGGGTTCTGGGCGCGGGCCGTGATCACGACGGCGCGGACGCCCGCACGCAGAGCCCGGCCGAGCTCGGCGGGCAGGGGTCCTTCGTCGTCGAGCCGCATCGGCACGGGCCGCAACCCCATGACGGCGACCAGGTCGAGCAGGGCCGTCCAGCCGGGATCCTCCACGGCCACCGCGTCGCCGGGGCGCAGGTAGGTGGCCAGTACGCGTTCGACCGCGTCGAGGGTGCCGGAGGTGACCGCCACCGGCGCGGCCGGGACGCCGTCCGCGCGCATACGCTCGCCGGCCAGGGCGAGCAGCTCCTCGTCGTCGCCCGTGCCGTACATCGCGGGCCGCTCCTCGTGCGCGCGGGCCGCGGCGGCGAGGGCGTCTCCCAGCGGCGGCAGGAGGGCCGGATCGGGGTTGCCCTTGGACAGGTCGCGCACGCCCGGGGGCACCTCGATGCGGATCTCCTCCCGGGACGTGCTGGCCGGGCGCGGCCTGATCCGGGTGCCCCGCCGCCCGGCGGTCTCGATGACGCCTCGCTCGCGCAGCAGCCGGTACGCGGCCGCCGCCGTGCCGGGACTGACCCCTGCGCCGGCGGCCACCTCGCGCACCGGGGGAAGCATCGCGCCTGGTGACAGCCGCCCCTCGGACACGGCGAGCTCCACCCCGGCCGCTATCTCGCTGGCAGTCCCACCGCTGATCAGGTATTTTTCTGGCACAAAATACATTATGTACTAATACAAAGAGGAATGCGATGCTCATTCATCCTTGGGACGCGGCGCATGACACCGACGAATGGCGGTCCTGGCTGCGTACCCGCGACTTCGGCCAGCTCGCCGCCAACGGCGTGGACGGCGGCCCGCCGATCGTGGTGCCGACGCATTTCCTGTTCGACGGCGACAAGGAGGTCCTGCTCCACCTGGCCAGACCGAACCCGATCTGGGCGGCGCTGGAGGCCAACCCGGTGACGGTGGTGAGCGTGCACGACGACTACGCCTACATCCCCTCCGTCTGGCGCTCCGACTCCCCCGGCAACGGCGTGCCGACCAGCTACTACGCGTCGGTGCAGCTCACGTGCCTGGCGCGGATCGTGGACGACAAGGAGGGCAAGGCCGACATCCTCCGCCGCCAGCTGGCCCATCACCAGCCCGACGGCGGGTACGGCGAGGTGGCCGTGGACGCGGGGCCGTACCGCAAGATGTTCTCGGCGATCCGGGGGCTGCGGCTGGAAGTGGTCGACGTGCGGGCCAAGTTCAAGTACGACGACCATCGGCCGGTCGAGTTCCGCGAGCGGATCCGGGAGGGGCTCGCCGAGCGGGACCTGCCGGGGGACGCGGGCACGAAGGCACAGCTGGTCAGGCGAATGAACCGGCCAGAAGCCCAACGTTAGGATGACCGCATGAGTGCGCAGGACGGCCCCGACCGCGAGCAGGTGCTCGCGTGGGTCGAGCGGGTGGCGGCGTTCGTCTCCCAGGAGTGGGGGCTCGCCCCGATCACCGGCCGTGTCCTGGGCTGGCTCATGGCCTGCGACCCGCCGGAGCAGACCGCGAGCGACATCGCCAAGGCCATCGGGGCGAGCCGCGCGTCGCTGACGACGAACATGCACTTGCTGACGTCCATCAAATTGATCCGGCGCTTCCGCAAGCCCGGCGAGCGGAACGTCTACTACCAGATAGAGGACGACGCCTGGTCCAGGGTCGTCCGGCAGAAGCTCGCCGCGTTCACCGCGTTCGACGAGCTGGCGGCGGAGGGCCTGCGGCTCGGCTGGACCGACGAGTCGCAGACCAGGCGCATCGAGTCGGCCAGGACCGCCGTCGCCAAGGTCCTCGACCGGGCCTCAGAAAGGGCGTGAAGCAGTCATCTGCTTCACGCCCTTGATGTCGCCGCCGGCTAACACTCGCCGCCCCAGTACATGTTTCTGATCTTCGCATTCACCGCCCCGTCGCGCAGGTCGAGCTTGAAGCCGCTACCGGGGTAGAAGTGCAGGCACTTCGAGTACCACTTCGAGGTGCCGTAGTACTGGTACTCGAAGTGCACGTGGTCGCTGCCCTGCTGCTGACGTCCGTTGTTGACGATCACCCAGAACGACTTCCCGTCCGGGACTTTCCCGGGGGTCTGGTAGTACAGGTAGTTCTCGGACAGGTCACCCTTGTACAGGCACACATTGCCCGGCCGGCATCCCTTGTAAGTGGTCTCCCCGGCCGACGCCGCCGACGCCGGGGACGCTGCCACCAGGGCCAGGGCGGCCGTCGCGGCAGCGCACAGAGCGGTTGCGGCAGTGGTGATTCCCTTCGCACTCATGGATCCCCCTTCTGGGAAGCTGGTTAGCATGGCTGGCACTCACCGCCCCAGGACACGGATCTTGATGGGTGTGACGTCGCCGGTGACATCGAGCTTGAAGCCGCTGCCGGGGTAGAAGTGCCTGGTCCCCTTTGTGGGGAGTACATGGACAGTCCACAGCTCTGGGCCGCTTCGTGTCAGCATGATTCGGCTGGGAGGAAAACATCGAGGTCACGGCCGGGTACGTGGTTCGTTCGGCGGCCGAGTGCGGCGATGAACGCTACGGCAGGCGTGTCACTGTGGCGGCGGACAGGGCGTAGGTGACGCCGGTCAGGCGTTCGGACAGCTGCCACAGGTGAGTGGCTGTGACACTGTCGCGGATGGCGCGCTCACGAGTTCGACGGGTGGGCTCACCGCGCAGTTGCAGCGGGCCGTCGGGAACGATGTAGCTGCCTCCGGGCAGGTCCGGTACGGTCGCCGCGTACAGGGAGGTCTTCGCCCCTTCCGGGGTGGGCCGGAAGGCGACCCGCACCAGCAAGCGGGTGAGGGTCCGATACAGCCGTCCTCTGCCGCTGTTGGCGCCGCCGGTGAGCACGTTGGTGCGGGTGAGCCCGGGCGCGACGGCCATGCTGCGTAGCTTCTTCCCAGCGGCGTCGGCCCGGCGCTGCAGCTCCATGGCGAAGTAGAGGTTGGCCCGCTTGGACTGCACGTAGGCGAACGCCGTCCGGTAGCTGCGTTCGGCGTTGAGGTTGCCCAGGTCGAAGCGGGCGAAGCGCTGGCCCTCGCTGCTGACGGTGACCACCCGCGGATCGGGCGCGGCGAGCAAATGTGGCAGGAGCAGGCCGGTCAGGGCGAAGGTGCCCAGATGGTTGACGCCGAACTGGGACTCGAACCCGTCGGCGGTCAGGGCGTGGGGCACCATCGCCACCCCGGCGTTGTTGACCAGCAGATCGAGCCGGCCGCGGTCCCACCCCGCGGCGAACTCCCTGATGGAGGTCAGGCTGCCCAGGTCCACCCGGCGCAGCTCCAGGCCGGCGCCGGGCACCTCGCCCCGCATCCGGATGAGCGCGGCGTCACCGCGTTCGAGGTCGCGGCAGGCCAGCACGACGTGCGCGCCACGGCGGGCCAGCTCGCGGGCGGTGACGTAGCCGATGCCACTGTTGGCTCCGGTCACCACAGCGACGCGCCCGGTCTGGTCAGGGATGGTACGCGGGGTCCAAGGGGGAGCGTTGTGCATGATGTGCCGCCTCAAGAGGTGCAGACGAATGTATCGCAACTTCTAGTTGCGATACATTCATCCTGTCAGCGGCCCTCGAATATCGCAACTTGGAGTTGCAATGCAGTCCGATCACTCCACCGTCAGGCCGGTCGGCCGCGGCGCCAAAGTACGCGCCGCCGTCCACGCCGCCACGCTCGCCGAGCTCGTGGACAAGGGCTACGCCGCGCTGACCGTCGAGAACGTCGCCCAGCGCGCGGGAGTCCACAAGACGACGGTGTACCGGCGGTGGAAAGATCGAGAGAGCCTGCTCACCGACGCCCTGGCCGAGCACATGGCGCAGGACATCCCCGTCCCTGACACCGGAGCGATCGAGACGGACCTGCGGGCGCTGGCGCGCTCGCTCGTCCAGGCGTTCACCAGCCCGACCGGGCGGGCCGTCCTCGCTGCGATGTTCACCGGTGCCGCCCAGCTTCCGGAGATCGCCGCAGCCCGGCGTCACGTGTTCGACGACCGGCTCGCGAGGGCCGAACCGGTGGTCACGCGCGCCGTCGAGCGGGGCGAACTGCCCGGGGACACCGACCCCGCCGAGCTGCTGAAGACCTTGGCGGCGCCGATCTACCTGCGCCTGCTCATCACCGCAGAACCGGTCGACGAGACGACCGCCGACCAGGCGGTGCGCGTCACGCTGGCCGCCGCGCACGCCGGCGCCCTGCAGCCGGCCCGCGACGGCGAACCGGTCAGCGGATGAGGATGCCGGTGCCGAGCACGCGGGCGGGGCTTCCCGGTGCCTCACCGTTGATGTCCGATCGTCACTAGTGGGCACGGCCCGGCGGCAGGAAGAGTGGACCACATGCTCACAGACGAGGACGCGTACTCCGTGCTCAGAAGCCGGGACGGCCGCTTCGACGGCCGGTTCTTCGTCGCCGTCGTGACCACCGGCATCTACTGCCGCCCCAGCTGCCCCGCCGCGCTCCCCAAGCGCCGGAACGTGCGCTTCTACCCGTCCTCCGCCGCCGCTCTGGAGGCAGGCTTCCGCGCCTGCAAACGTTGCCGGCCCGACACCACACCCGGCTCCCCCGAATGGAACGTGCGGGCGGACGTGGTGGGCCGTGCGATGCAGCTGATCGCCGACGGCCTCGTGGACCGTGAAGGGGTCGCGGGGCTGGCCGCCCGGCTCGGCTACAGCGAACGCCAGCTGCACCGCCAGCTCACGGCCGACCTGGGCGCGGGCCCGCAAGCGCTGGCCCGGGCCCAGCGGGCGGCCAATGCCAGGACGCTCCTGGAGACCACGGACCTGCCCGCGAGCGAGATAGCGTTCGCGGCCGGTTTCTCCACGATCCGCCAGTTCAACGACACCATGCGGAAGGTCTACGGCACAACGCCCACCGCCCTGCGCGGCGCCCGCTCCACCGGCCGTCCCCCGGGCGCGCTCCGCCTGCGCCTCGCCTACCGCCCCCCTCTGGACCTGAAGGACCTGTTCGCCTTTCTCTCCGCCCGAGCGATCCCCGGGCTGGAGGACGCCACCGCCGGTTACTACCGCCGTCCCCTGAACCTCCCTCACGGCCTGGGCCTGGTCACCCTGCGCCCCGCGGACCCGTACATCTCCTGCGAGCTGCACCTGGAGGACCTGAAGGACCTCTCGGCGGCGGTGCGCCGCTGCCGCCGTCTCCTGGACCTGGACGCCGACCCGCGCGACATCACCGACCACCTCACCCGCGACCCTTTCCTGGCGCCCGCGGTGGCAGCGGGTCAGGGCCGGCGAGTGCCCGGCCACGTCGACGCGGCGGAGATGGCGGTACGCGCGATCCTGAACGAGGAAACGACCACCGGCAGAGCGCTCCTCACCCAGCTGGTCCACAGCTGCGGCACGCCGCTGTCCCAGGCATCGCCACCGGTGGATCCGGCCGCCCTCGGCAGCGTCACCCACGCCTTCCCCCGCATGGAGGCGCTGGCGGACGCGGACGCGCCGGCACCGGTGACCGTTCTGGCCCGGGCGTCACTCACCGGCGCCCTCCACCTCGGCCCCGAAGCCGACCGCGACCGGACCGGACGCGAACTCCTCGCCCTGCCGGGCGTGAGCGCGGAAGCCGTCTCCAGGATCCGCATGCGGGCACTCGGCGACCCCGACGTCTTCCTCCCCTCAGACCCAGCCGTGCGGGAGGGGCTGCGTCGCCTCGGACTGACGGCGAGGCACACGCGGCGCTGGCGCCCGTGGCGCTCGTACGCGATGCAGCACCTGAGCACGACATTCACCAAACCTTGAGCTCGTTAGGAACCCCCCTTCGTGTCGGCCTACCTGTCCCTGCTCAAACGCAGGCGCGACTTCCGCAACCTGTGGCTGGGCGCGTCCGTCTCCGTGATGGGCGACAGCATGACGTTCGTCGCCCTCTCCTGGCTCGTCCTGGCCCAGCCGGACGGGACGGCGAACCTCGGCATCCTGGCTGTCTGCTACACCGCCCCGGTCCTGGTCGGCGGCCTGGTGGCGGGCCCGCTGCTCGACCGGTTCGACAAGCGGACAGCGCTGATCGCCGACAGCGTCCTGCGCGGCGTCGCGGTCGGGTCCATCCCCTTCACCGCGGCGGTCGCCACCGTGCCGACCTGGCTCCCCTTCCTCGTCGCCACCCTCCACGGCCTGCTGAAAATGCTCCCCATGGCCGCCGTTCCCGCCGCCATCCCCGAGCTGGTCGCTCCGAAGGAACGCGACGCCGCCAACGCGCTGGAATCCGTGAGCTACTCCTTGTCGGGAATCCTGGGCTTCACCTTGGCCGCGCCTCTCCTGGACACCGTCGGCCCGGCGAACATCCTGGCCCTGGACGCCGCCACCTACGCCTGCTTCGCCACGGCCGTGGCCCTGATCCGTCGCCCCCTTCGCCCTCATGAAAAGCCGGAAACCGGGACGACCCCCAAGACGGTCTTCCGCGACAAGGTACTCGTCAGCACCACGCTGGCCTTCATGGCGTTCAACATCGCCGAAGGCGCGATGACCATGGTCGTCGCGCCCTGGCTGGCCAAGGAGCGCCTCCCTGGCGACGGCGCCGCTCTCTCCCTCCTCATGGTCGCCTTGTCGGCGGGCGAACTTCTGGGCGGTCTCGCCGCCGGCGCCTGGCGACCCAGGGTCGGCAGGCTCGTCGCGATCGCGTTGGTCGAGCTGGCGGCGGCGGCAGGCTTCCTGGCAGCCCTGGGATCCCCCGACTGGATCCCGGTGGCCACGGGCTTCCTCGTCATCGGCGCGTTCAGCGCACCCATGACCGTCTGGGCGCAGTCGCTGCGCATGGAGCGCATCCCGCCGTCCCACCGCGGCCGCGTCTTCAGCGTCTTCCGCACGATGATGCAGGCCACCCCGCCCGTCGGCGCCGCCCTGGTCACCCCGCTGCTGGTAACCGGCGACCTGACGGGAGCCGTGATCCTGATGACCGCTCTGGCCGCCCTCCCGGCCTTCGCCCTGCTACTCGTACGCGACCCTCAGAGGGTCACCCGGGAAGACGACGTTGAGCCCTCGGACGAACGCGGACTCCACAACTGTGGATAACCGGCTCCCCCTGTGGATAACTCCATCCGCCCGCGACCCTCACCAGCGCCACCGACGCCCGACCGCCGACCACCCAGCGAGGCTCCAACCCCGGCAGATACCGCGAAAGCAGGGCCTGACGGACCCCGGTGCCACCCGGGAACCCTCCGCGCTCCGATACACAAACCGGCGCACACAGCCTGTGGATGAAGACGGCCCGGGTCATCACCCTTGCGGGTCACCAGTTCCAGTAGGAGCGCGCCTCCGACAGCCAGTTCTTGGGGAAATACTGCTGGATCTTGAACGCCATGCCGAGGCCGCGGGCGAGGTACTGGTCGCGCTCCAGCTTCCTGGCGATGGGCTTGCCGGGGTCGCCGTTGTTGTCCCACCAGGACTCCCACTGCTTGATGCAGGTCTTCCCGCTGAGATACCGGTTGGAGCAGGGGGCGGGCGGCGACCAGATCTGGGTGTGGCCGAAGTCGACGACCTTCCCCGACGACTGCTCGGTGAGCGTCCCCCACGCCTTCAGGCAGTATCCCTGTGCGGGGATGTCCCACTTCACGTAGTGCTGCTGTCCGGAGGTGGCGAACGTGCGCAGGTTGCCGCACTTCGCGTCGCCGATCTGCTCTTTGGTGACCCTGAGCTTGTAGTACGTGCCGTTGTCCCGCCACCCGTCCAGCATCAGCCAGTCGCCGTCGTGGACGAACTTCTCCGCGTAGTCCGGCGGCCATTTCTTCGGATCGCCCCAGCTGATCTCCGACGTCGTGGACGACAGGGGCTTCCACGTCCATTGCCCGGCCGCCTGCCCGTCGGCCCAGTGCTGCCCGGCGCTGCGCTCCGCGAACTGGGAGTACTGACCGTAGTTCTCCCCAGCGCGAGCCGGGCCTGCCATCCCCGCGAGCGCCGTGATCATCGCCGTGCCGGCGACGAGGAACGGCCTCGCGCCCATCCTCTGGATCTTCACCGCCGGCACGTTAGCGAGCCCGCCGAGCGGGACGAGCTCAGATTCAGAATCTTCGAAGTGTCCTATCCCGCCTTCGAGGCCGGGCGAAGCAGGAACGCGACACCGTCGTGCTCCGGGGTCTCCACCACCAGTCCGGTGCCGGCCAGGACATCCGCGATCAGGTCCCGGTCGCCGGCCCATTGCAGCGCCAGCTCGTCCACCAGATCGCCGTAGGCGTCGAAGCAGGACGTGTGCGACTGGGTGGTCCAGAAGACGGCCTTGGGCGCTTCCCCGGCCGGGGTCGCCTCGTGGACCTGTTGCCAGGCTCCGGAGGCGGTCGGCCAGAGGTCCGGCTCGGCGACGTAGCCGCGCGCGGCGAGCCGGCCGAACGCCCGTACGATCCGGCACAGGTCGGAGGAACGGTCGGCGGACAGGCAGGTCACGACCCCTTCCTCCGGTTTGTTCAGACCGTGGACGGCGGCGAAGAGCGCGTCCATCGCGGCGTCGGCCTGCTTGCCCAGCTCTTCGGCGTCCATGTCCAGCAGCGCGTCGAACTCCTCGCGGTCCGCCTGCCCGGGAACGGAGACCACCAGGCCCTCCCGGGCGAACGCCGCCTGGATGTTGGAGGGCAGCCCGCCCCGCCAGGCGATGGGCACATCCCTGACCAGTGCGCCGTCCGGGTCGAAGTGGCCGTCGAGGTCGTCAGCCGGGCTCAGCAGGCCGCTGGTCTCGGTGTCGGAGGCGAAAAGCCTGGCGTCGACGATCTGCCAGCCCTCGTTCTCCAACCGGCTGAGAGCCTGGTCGAAACCGTCGCGCTGTGAGCGGGGCGAAGCGGAGGCCTCCTCCATCGCGTCGGCCAGCGTGTCGGCGATCTCCGCGCGGCGCTGTTCGAGGAACGCGCGTGCCTCGGCGATGTAGTTCCGGTTCATCAGGGTGTCCATCACCATGGACCACCAGGCCTCGGCATCGCGGAAAGCATCCGGGTCGAGCTCTTTCAGCGAAAGCCACAGCTCCTGCGTATAGCTCTGGCCAGCCTCCAGGGACTCCCCGTTCAAGGCCTGCTGGCGCAGTCTGAGCCGGTAGAGGAATTCGACGAAGCTCTCCAGGGAGCTGTTGACCTTTTCCGCCTGCGGGTTCTCGTCCATCGAGAGCAGGCCGACGACGCCGTTCTGGATGTCGAGGAAGTAGCGCATGCCCGTGTCTCCCGACGTCCCGCCGAGCGTGAGGACGTTCACCTCGCCGTTGCCCGTCCTGAACACGACCAGAGAGCCCACCCGCGGTTCGGCGACGATGAAGGTGGTGAAGGCCAGATCCGCGCGTACCGGCAGCCCGACCTCGGACAGGATCCGCGTGTCCGCTTCCGACAGGCCCTTCTCGCGGCACCGCTCGGCGTCCATCAGCAGCAGGCCTTCGTCACCGAACGCTTCGACCATTTCTTCGTGCGTGACCACGATTCAGCACCTTGTCGTCGAGGAGATCAGCTCAAGAGCCCCTAAGCGTAGGGGATCTTGAGCTCCCAGCGGACCTCTCCGTCGTGCCATTGGTCGGTGGGGCGCAGGCCGGCTGAGGTGGCGACGGCGGCCGAGGCGGCATGGTCAGGGTGGATGTGCGCGATGACCGTACCGATCCCCTCCTCCGCGAGGTGGCCGACCAGGGCCTTGGCGGCCGCGGTGGCCAGCCCGCGGCCCTGCCAGGGCGTCCCGATCACCCAGGCGATCTCGGCGGACCTGCCGTCGATCGTCGCCTGCACGTACCCGACGAGGCGCTCTTCCGCACGCCACCAGACCACCCAGTTGCGCCAGCCGGGCGGCCCCGCGGCCAGTCGTTCGTAGCGAACGCGCAGCTCCTGCGCGGTGAGCGGGGCCCCGCCGGTGAACGTGTGCAGGCCCGGGTCGGAGAGCACGACGGCCATCTCGTCGGCGTGCTCAGGGCGCAACGGGAGGAGTACGAGTACGGGGGTATCGATGCTGTCCACGCGGCCACGATATTCGTGACGCACTACCCCGAGGCGAGGTCGCGGCGGCGCAGGCCGTACATACCGAGGATCGTCAGCACCGCGGCGATCGTGGTCAGCACCACCGTGGCCACCGGGGCGAAGGCCCCCAACGGGTGCCAGGGAAGGTGGGACAGCACCGATGTGTTCACCACCCATTCCGGCATCTTCATGTAGGACCCCAGGACCTGCACGAACCCGCTGTACACGAGCACGGCCCAGGACGCGGCCATGGCCCTTGGGGCGAGCCCGAGCAGCGTGGCGGGGATGGCGAGCAGCACCAGCACCTCCGGGGCGCGGATCAGGCTCGCCCGGAAGACCTCTCCCATGAGGCCGGCGTCGCCGGTCGACAGGGCGGCGCCGATGCCGAGCGCGGCGCCGTACACCGCCGGCAGTACGACCACGGCGAGCGCGGTGACCAGCAGGGACGACCAGTACCAAGCCGATCTTCCGGTCGGCCCGGCCAGCACGGGGCCGATACGGCCGCGCACCTCCTCCGCCCGGAGCCGGATGACCGACAGGACCGCGAAGACGCCGGTGTAGAGGGAGCCGGTGAACACCATGAGGCTGATCCAGGCTCGCCCGAAGTCCGCGTCGGCGGAGAAGATGGGGAGATTGGTCTGCTCCATCCCCCCGGTCATGGCGCCCAGGACGAGGCCGACGGCGAGGAACGCGGCTCCCCACCCCACGATGGCCGCCTGCTGGAGTCGCAGGGCGAGCGTGAACGGCGTGCGCAGCCAGGAAGACGCCGAGGCCCGTCCGGGACGCGGGGCCATCAAGGAGGCGCCGAGATCCCTGCGGCTCGACAGGGAGTAGGCGCCCACGACCAGGAGCCCGGCGAGGAGCAGCGAAAGGCCGAGCGGCCACCAGCGCTCGTCGGCCAGCACCCGCGTCTGCTGCGACCAGCCGATCGGGGACAGCCAGAACAGCGGACCGCCCTCCTGGCTCTGCAGCGCCCCCGCGCCGCGCAAGAGCCAGACGGTGAAGAGCACGATGCCCGCGAGCCCGTTGGCGCCTCTCGGGTGCTCGGTGACCTGTACGGCGACCGCGGTGACCCCGGCGAACACCAGCCCGACCGCGGCGAGGGAGGCGCCGAACAGCAGTGCGCTGCCGACGGGGAATCCGATGCTGATCGTCGCGGCAGCGGTGAGGACCGCCAGCGCGGCATTGCTGATCAAGGCGGTGATCAGCGCCCCGGTGAGCTGCGCGTGCCGGCCCACGACGGCCGCCCGGATGAGCTCGGCCCGTCCGGTCTGCTCTTCTGCCCGGGTGTGCCGGGTGATGAGCATCATGTTCAGGATCGCGGCAGCCAGCAGGAACTCGACCCAATAGGCGGCCAGGAAGTAGCTTCGCGTGGTGACGTCGCCGAAGACGGGCCCGCCGAGCACCCTCATGAAGGAGACGCGGATCATCTGCGCGGCTTCGGCCAGGGCCTCAGGCGTCGGGACGACCGCGCTCACGGCGGCGTCGTAGAAGCGCGGGACCATGACCGTGATGGCGACCAGCCAGATGGTGAGCTTGATCCGGTCGCGGCGCAGCGCCAGCCGCACCATGGTGCCGGTGCCGGTCAGATGGCTGCTCGCCGGTCTCGATCCGGTACGGCCGTGCGCCGGGGAAAGCGCGGTGGTCATGCCGCCTCCTTGTGCGCGTAGTGGCGGAGCATGAGCTCCTCGAGCGTCGGCGGGTGGCTGACCAGCGAGTTGAGGCCGAACGTGGTGAGATGCCGGATGGCGGTGTCGAGGTGTTCGGCGTCCACGCTGAACCGCACGCTTGCGCCTTCGACGGTCGCGTTGTGGATGCCGGGCATCTGGTTGAGGCCGGTGACCGGGGTGGCGGTGTCGGCCACGATCGCCGTCCGGGTCAAGTGCCGCATCTGCGCCAGCGTCCCCGACTCCACGACCTTTCCGTCCCGGATGATGGTGATCCGGTCGGCGAGGGTTTCGACCTGGGCGAGGATGTGGCTGGACAGCAGGATGGTCCGGCCGGCGGCTTTGGCCTCGCCGACGACCTGCTGGAACACCGCCTCCATCAGCGGGTCAAGCCCGCTGGTGGGCTCGTCGAGGATCAGCAGCTCCACGTCGGCGGACAGGGCGGCGACGAGGGCGACCTTCTGGCGGTTGCCCTTGGAGTAGGTTCGCGCCTTCTTCTTCGGGTCGAGCTCGAACCGCTCGATCAGCTCGTTCTTGCGCTTGTCGTTGAGTCCGCCGCGCAATCGGCCGAGCACGTCGATGGCCTCGCCGCCGGTGAGGTTGGGCCACAGCTCCACATCGCCCGGCACGTACGCCAGCCGCCGGTGCAACGCGACGGCGTCGGCCCAGGGGTCGCCGCCCAGCAACCTGGCGGTGCCGGAGGTGGCCCGGATCAGGCCCAGCAGGATGCGGATGGTGGTGCTCTTGCCTGCCCCGTTCGGGCCGAGGTAGCCGTGCACCTCTCCGGCGTTCACGGTGAGGTCGAGCCCGTCGAGGGCGCGCGCCGGCCCGTAGGCCTTGACCAGCCCGGAAACGGCGATAGCAGGGGTCATGGGTTTCTCCCAATTGCGGGTCTCGTTGGCACGGCGAGGAGGTGACCCTTGAACTCCTCGACGGGGAAGGTGCTGGATGGCGGAAGGCCGCCCCACAAGGGCGGTCGGCTCAGGCGAAGCCGGTGACCCGCGCGTCGAACTCGCGGTCGGAAAGGGACCTGTTGAGGTTGAGGAAGGCTTCGGCCTGCCAGCCCACGACGTAGCGGGTCTCCGGCTGGTCCGACTCGACGGCCTGCAGGATCGCTGCGGCGACGACGCCGGGATCTGAGGCCTGGTCGCTCTGGTGGCCCACCGGCGCCTCGGCGGCAACTGCCATGGCCTCGGCCATCTTCCGGTAGGCCCCGTTCCCGGAGATCTCCCGCAGTTGCCGCGCGGTCCCTGCCTCGAACTCGGTCCTGATGATGCCCGGCTGGATGACGACGACGTCGATGCCGAACTGCCGGGTCTCCATGCGGAGCGTGTCGGAGAAGGCTTCCAGGGCATGCTTGGAGGCGTAGTACCAGGCGCCGAGCGGAAAGGCGATCTCGCCGCCGATCGAGGACACGTTCACGATCGTGCCCGACCGCTGCTCCCGCATCCGCGGCAGGACCAGCTGGGTCAGCCGGGCCGGTGCGAACACGTTGATCTCGAACTCGTCTCGCGCCAGCTCAAGCGGCGTGTCCTCGACCGCGCCGTGCACGACGGCTCCCGCGTTGTTCACCAGGACGTCGATCCGCTGGTGCTCGTCCAGGACGGTACGGACGACCCGCTGGAGGTCTTCCTCCTTGGTCACGTCCATCCGCAGGGGGTGACCGCCCGCTTCGCGGATCGCCCCCATCATGTGCAACCGGCGCGCCGCGCCGTACACGGTGTGTCCCGCGCGCAGGAGCTCGAGTGCGGTGGCGTGGCCGATGCCGGATGAGGCGCCGGTCACGAGGCATACCTTGGCAGCCATGTCAGGGTCTCCTGGAGATTCCGAAAGCTACGCGTCCCAGGTGACCGGGAGCTGGTGGACGCCATAGACGGTCATGTCGGTGCGCAATGCCAGGTCCGCCGGCGAGACGGCCAGGCGGAGGGTCGGAAACCGGCTGACCAGGACGGGGAGCGCGACCTGCAGTTCGACGCGGGCCAGTTGCTGGCCGATGCACTGGTGGATGCCGTGGCCGAACGTGACGTGCCCGCCGGACGAGCGGAGCACGTCCAGGGTGTCCGGGTCGGCGAAGTGCTTCGGGTCGCGGTTGGCCGCCGCGATCGAGACGGTCACCGTTTCGCCCGCCTTGATCAGCTCGCCCTCCAGCTCCACATCCTCCAGGGCGGTGCGCGTGAGGAACGGGGCGACGCTCAGATAGCGCAGCAGTTCTTCGACGGCGCGGACGGTGCTTCGGGGATCGGCCCGCAGGGCGGCCAGCTGTTCGGGGTTCCGCAGCAGGGCGTAGGTGCCCATGGCCAGCAGGTTGGCCGTGGTGTCCATCCCGCCCGCAAGCACCGTGACGCCGATGTTGACCAGTTCCTCATCGGTGAGGTCGCTGGTGGTCAGGCCGCTGAGCAGGTCGTCGGTGGGGTTGGCGCGCTTCTCGCGCACCAGCTCACCGATGAAGACGCGTAGCGCGGCAATCGCCGCTCCACGCTCCTCGAGCGAGGAGTCCAACCGGAACAGAGCCAGCGCGTCACCTTCGAAGCGCGCCCGGTCGGCGTAGGGCACACCGAGCAGCTCACAGGTCAGCTGGGCGGGGATCGGCTGTGCCCACGTCTTCACCAGGTCCACCGGAGGGCCTGTCTCTTCCATGGCGTCCAGGCGCTCGGCGGTGATCTCCTGGATCCGCTCAGTCAGCAGGCGCATGCGACGCACCGTGAACTCGCCGGTGAGCACGCGACGGTACCGGGTGTGTTCCGGCGGATCCATCATGGCGAACGCGCCCGGCGGGGCAGGCCGATCAGCCTTGACAAGGCCGGGGATCGGCAGATGCTGCAGCTCGAGACGTGCACTGAACCGTAGGTCGGCGAGCACCTGGCGGCACAGGGCGTGACTGGTCACCAGCCATCCCACATGTCCGTCCGGGTAGCTCAGCCGGCTCAGCGGACGCTCTTCGCGGAGCTGTGCGAGTCCGGCAGGAGGATCGAAGGGGCGCTCCGTGGTGCGCTCTGTCGGCAGCGCGGGCGCGGGATGCGGCAGGGTCATTTCAGGTTCCCTCCGCGAGAACGACGATCGTTCACGCACCAGGAAAGCTACGGATGCGTTCGCGGATTCGGCAAGTTGTAAATGCCGTTATCGCTGCTCAGAAAGGAATGGTTGGCGCAACAACAGTGTGTGCAAATGCAACAAGCTCGGCGTCGTGTCGCAACGAACCATGCCTGGATGCATACTTGTGCGTGCCTGACGAGGAGTGCAGGGAGGGCGCATGCCGGGAGGCCACCTGACGTACGAGGACCGCCGCAAGATCGCCGAAGGGCTGGCGGAAGGGCTCACCTATGCGGAGATCGCCCGCCGCCTGGGGCGGCCGAGGTCGACCGTCGGCCGCGAGATCGCACGCAACGGCGGCCCGCACGGCTACCGTGCGACCCGGGCGCAGCAAGCGGCCGGATGGCGCGCCCGCCGTCGGCCGCACCCGCCATCGAGTGCACCGGCGACCGCGGATGCCGGCGGGCGTGACCCTCAGGCAGTACGGGAACTCGAGGAGAAACTCACTGCGAGGTTCGGGGGGATTCCGACGATGGCGGCCAGGGTGATGGCCTGCCTGTTCGTCAGTGATACCGGCAACATGACCGTCGCAGAACTGACCGAGCGGCTGCGGGTCAGCCCCGCGTCGATCTCCAAGGGTGTCAACTGGCTCGAGCAAGTGGGGCTGGTCAGACGCGAGCGTGACAACCGGCGTGAGCGATACAGCATCGACGTCGACGTCTGGTACCGGGCGTGGTTGGTGGGCATGCGGTCGATGACGCTGTGGGCCGACACCGTCCGGGAAGGCGTCGACGTCCTGGGCGCCCACACCCCGGCAGGCATCCGGCTCCAGACGGCAAGCCGGTTCTTCGAGCTCATCAGCTCCGACATGGCCCAGGCGGCCGAGCATTACCGGCGAACCTTCTCCAGCTCCGGGGGCGTGAACACCGGCACCTGATGCGCCGCCGTCACCTCCCTCGCGGCCGAAATGGCGCGGAGCTTCCCTGAACTCGCAGGAGGGAGGTGAGCGGCGATCGTCCTCTAAGGGGCCGGTGAGGCGACCGCAATGTGTGGACGACCGGTTATGGGGTGCGGGCCGACGTGGGCGCGTACGCCGAAGACCTCCTCGATGAAGGCCGGTGTCAGCACCTCCAGGGGCGGGCCGTGCCCGGCGACCCGGCCGTCGCGCAGGACGACGACCTGGTCGGCGTAGGCCGCGGCCTGGTCTAGGTCGTGCAGGGCAGCCAGCAGGGTGAGGCCGAGTGAGCGGATCAGGTCCAGCAGGAGGAGCTGGGAGCCGACGTCCAGGTGGTTGGTGGGTTCGTCGAGCACGAGCAGCGGCGCCCCCTGCGCCAGGGCACGGGCGAGCAGGGCACGTTGCCGTTCCCCTCCCGACAGGGTGGTCATCAGCCGGTCGGCGGCCCAGTCCATGCCGACCCGCTCGAGCGCGGTGATGACCGCCGCGCGATCGGCCGCGGTGTCCCGGTCGAGCAGCCGTTTGTGGCTGTGGCGGCCGATGGCGACGACCTCCGCGACGGACATCCCGCCGGCGACCTGGTTGTGCTGGGGGAGTACGGCCCGATGGCGGGCGGCTTGGCGGGGCCGCATCCGCCACAGGTCGTGGCCGTCCAGCCGGACCGCGCCCCCGGACGGGCGCAGCGACCGGTAGACGGTACGCAGCAGCGTGGACTTGCCGCTGCCGTTGGGACCGACGAGCGCGACGAACTCGCCGGGCCCGGCGGTCAGGTGGACGTCGTTGACGATGGGACGGGCGTCGATGTGGACACTGACGCCGGCCAGGTCAAGCCGCATGTGCGCCTCCGCTCGATCGGCGGCGCAGCAGCCAGAGGAAGAACGGCACGCCGAGGGCGGTGGTGAAGATGCCCACGGGCAGCTCGTTGGGCCGGTCCGCGATGCGTGCGGCCAGGTCCACCAGCACCACGAACAGCGCCCCGGCCAGCAGGGACACGGGCAGCACGCGGCGGTGGTCGGCGCCCACGACGAACCGGATCGCGTGCGGGATCATCAGCCCGATGAAGCCGATGCCGCCGACGACGCTCACCACGGTGGCCGTGAGCAGCGACCCGGCCACCAGCAGCCCGACCCGCAGCGTCGCCACCGGCACGCCGATGGCGATCGCGGCCTCCTCGCCGGTCAGCAGCGCGTTGAGCGCGCGAGCCTGCAGCGACAGCCAGACCAGGCAGGCGACGATGAGCAGGGCGGGCACGCCCAGGTCGTTCCAGGACGCGCCGGCGACGCTGCCCATGAGCCAGAACATCATGCCCTGCAGCTCTGTCGGGTTGAGCTGGAGCTGGACGAACGTGGTGGCAGCCGTGCACAGGTAGCCGACGGCGACCCCGGTCAGCACCAGCCAGGAGTCCAGCAGCCGCCCGGCGCGCTGGGCCAGCACGTACACCAGCAGTGCCGACAACATGGCGGC
Source organism: Nonomuraea sp. NPDC049400 (assembly GCF_044466425.1). NCBI lineage: Bacteria > Bacillati > Actinomycetota > Actinomycetes > Streptosporangiales > Streptosporangiaceae > Nonomuraea > Nonomuraea sp. NPDC049400. The sequence continues at coordinate 39,285 of NZ_JBITMP010000046.1, read as the reverse complement.
GGCGAAGGCGGCGCCGGTGACGCCGAGCGAGCCGGCCAGGACCGTGCTGCCCAGGGCGGGGACCAGCACAGCTCCGAGGGAGGCCGCCGAGGAGACACCCAGCACGTACGGGTCGGCGAGCGGGTTTCGCACCAGGGACTGCAGCGCGACCCCGGCCACCGACAGGCCGGCTCCGGCGAGCGCGGCCAGCAGCGCACGCGGGGTGCGGATCTCCCAGACGACCTGGCTGAGCAGCGGGTCCGCCTGCGCGCCCCGCCCGGACATGTGCGCCCAGACCACGCCCCAGACCTGGCCGAGCGGGAGGTTGACCGAGCCGACGGAGATGCCGACCACCAGGGCCGCGACCAGCCCGGCGGTCAGGGCGGCCAGCAGCAGCCCGGTCGCCGGCCCCGAGACGAGATGCGGGCGCCGGGACGTCAGGTTGTCACTCATCGGGATGGACCACCTTGGAGATCTTCTCCACGGCCCAGGCGTTGAGCGGGCCGAGGTACACGCCGTCGGAGACCACCGTGTACGTCCTGGACTTCGAAGCGGCCCAGTGCGGGTAGGCGGCGAACAGCTTGGCCGCCGCCTCGTCCCCCTTCTCTTCCGGGGTGAACAGCCCGACCACCAGCACGTCGACCTGAGCGGTCGCGAGCTGCTCGGCGTTGAGCGTACGGGTCATGTCCGAGGTCTGGCCGGCGAAGGCGTTGACGCCGCCGGCGGCCTTGATCACGTCGTCGTAGATGCCGCCGGTCATCACGGCGGGCAGCCCGTTGGCGTTCATCATCGACATGCCGGGGTAGGCGATCAGCACCTTCTTGGGAGGCAGTCCGCCGACGCGGGTCCGTACGGCCGCCACGCGGGCGCGCAGCTTGCCGATCAGGTCGAGCGCGCGCTCCTGGACGTCGAACACCCGCCCCAGCAGGCTGATGAACTCCAGCGAGGAGTTGATCGACTGGTTGCGGAAGGCGCGCTGCTCCTCCGCGGTGGCCTCGGGCTTGCCCATGGCGCAGTTGACCGGATTGACCAGCGAGGTGATCCCGGCAGCGGCGAGCTGCTCGCGGGTGGCGAACCCCTTCTTGGCGTCGAACCCGCCGGACCAGGTGGACACCACCAGGTCGGGCTTGAGCTTGAGCACCTGCTCGGCGGGGACGTCGAAGTTCTTGTTCATGGTCAGCCCGCCGGTCGGCAGCGCCTTGATCTTGCCGATCATCGACGGATCGTCGGAGACGCCGTAGCTCTGGGCGTTGGCCAGGATGGATTTGTCCAGGCCGAGCAGGATGAAGCTCTCCACCTCGCCCACGCTGGTGCCGTTGAGGATCAGTACGCGCTGCGGCGGCCGCTGGAAGGTGACCTTCGTGCCGCAGTTGTCGAAGGTCAGAGGGTAGCTGGTCCGGCCGGCGGGTGCCGTGACGGCGGCGGCGGGCGCGCCGGCCGCCCCCTCGGGGGCGCCGCAAGCCGTCGCGGTCAAGGCGACGAGTGCGACCGCCGGCAGTCGGAGCAGACGACAAAGGTTCATCGGTGTGTGTGCTCTCTACAGGGTTGAGGTACTGGCTTGTCACCGGTGGGACCCGCAGTCGGCAACGACGATGATCGGCCGGTTCCCGGGCATGCCGCCATGGCGCGACGTCCAGGAAGGAAGAGCCGGCTCAGACAGCCGGCACACGATCACCGATTCACACGAACACTGCGGGTCCGGCCTGTCCTCCAGGGGGTCCCCGCTGCACAAGGGCGTATCTCAGGAAGAGCCGGATACGCGCGGCCTCGTCCTCGCCCGCGTACCGAATCGCTCGTGGCCGGGGAGCAACCCACCCGGCCACCATGAAAAGCAGGACCAGCAGCGGGCGCAGCACCCAGCCGGCCAGCTGCCGGACCAGCGCGCACAGTCCCGCCTCGACCCACCGCAGCCACACGGAGGTCACCAGCACGCCCGCCGCGTGCATGAGCAGCATCCCCGAGGTTGAGGGGCTTGCGTGGTGCATCTGCTCCATGCCAGGAACGGGCGCCATCGCGGGGTGCGCGGAAGCCTGGCCGAGCAGGATGTGCAAGATGACCTGCGACAGAGCCGTCGCGGGCAGAATGCCGCCCAGGGTGCGCTCGCGCCCGGTCAGGGCCAGCGCGGGCAGCAGGACGAGTAGGAAGCCGATCAGCGCCGCCACCGGGTCGAAGCAGCCCCCGCCGGCCAGGTGTCCGAGCGTGGCCAGGGCGGCGCACGTACCGGCGAAGCTCGCCGCGCGCACCCACCGCACCACCGACAACGGACCCATCGCGGACAGATCCTCCCACACGGCTACCACCGTCTGGAGATCAGACGGCATCCACTGGAACGGCCAAGCGCCGCCTGTGGATGGAGATACGCGGCCGGCGGTTTCCGGGTTCAACCTGCTACAGGCGTGTTTGCCACGTTCGGCGTTCTCTGCACAATTTCACGATCGCGTGGCACTATGACCGGGTGCATGCCGGTCAACCCTTCTTGCGCGCGATGCGTGCCGCGATGTTCGCGGCGGTGTGCGTGCTGGTCTCGGCCGCCCTGCACGGGCTGGCGGGCGGCGAGCCGGTGCACGCCGGCACGTTGACCGGCGCGCTCGCGCTGGCCTGGGCGGGCGCGTTCCTGCTCGGTGGCCGCCAGCGCGGCATGGAGGTCCTGCTGGCGGCGTGCTTCGCCACGCAGTACGGCATGCACCAGCTGTTCGGCGCGGGCGACGCCGCCGCGACGTCGTCTCATGAGCACGGCACGGTGCTGGGAATGCTCCTGGTGCACGCTGTGACGGCGCTCATTTCGGCCTGGTGGCTGGCGCGCGGCGAATCGGCTCTGGCTGTCCTGCTCCATCTCGCCGTCGCCACCGTCCGGCGCTGGTGGAGGGTCCTGCCGGCACTGGTCGGCTGGCAGGCCGAGGTGAGCCGCCACGGTCGCCACCCGTCATGGGACGAGCACGTCCCCTTCCCTCGGTCCCGGTTCGCGGCGGCTGTTTCCCGGCGCGGCCCGCCGGCGCGTTTCTCCCTCTTCTGATCCGCATTTCCGGGCCTCGGCCGCCTTGCCGCCGGCCCGTGTTCCGCCGCGCCCTGCGGCGCACCTCACACCCCCTTGTCGAGAGCACGCGTACCTCCGTGTGCGCGTCGCCCTGTGAGTGGAGAAACGCCTGATGACCTCGACCACTGACGTCGGCAGCGCCGCCGAGCCCACCCGCCCGCCATCCCCCCGGCGCACGACGGCCTGCACCGCGCTGCGCCCGCTGGTGCTGCGCCTGCACTTCTACGCCGGCATCCTCATCGCGCCCTTCCTGCTCGTCGCCGCGTGCACCGGCCTGCTGTACGCCACCTCCTTCCAGCTCGAGCAGATCGTCTACCAGCACGAACTCACCGCACCCGCCGGCCGGGCCAGCCTGCCCCTCAGCGAGCAGGTCGCGACCGCCCACGCGGCACACCCCCAAGGCACCGTCACGGCGCTGCGAACCGCCGCAGAGCCGGGCCAGACCACCCGAGTGCTGATGAACCAGCCGGGGCTTGCCGAAAGCACACAACTGGCGGTCTTCATCGATCCCCACACCGGTCAGGTACGCGGCACGCTGGAGAGCTACGGCAGCTCCGGGGCGCTGCCCGTACGCGCCTGGATCTCCACGCTCCACCGCCAGCTGCACCTGGGCGAGCCGGGACGGATCTACAGCGAGCTCGCCGCCAGCTGGCTCTGGGTGGTCGCCCTGGGCGGCCTCATCCTGTGGATCACCCGGCGCCGCCGCAGCCGGCGCCACCTCCTCGTCCCCGACCGCGCCGCATCCGGGCCGCGCCGCACACTGTCCTGGCACGGCTCGCTCGGCCTGTGGGCGGTGCTCGGCCTGCTGTTCCTCTCCGCCACCGGCCTGACCTGGTCCAAGTACGCCGGCGAGAACGTCGACGAGCTGCGCGCGGCGCTCAACTGGACCACGCCGTCGATCAACGTCTCGGGCGGCGACCACGCGGGGCACACGGCATCAGGCGCACACCATGCCGGCGCGGCCGACGTCGGGGTGGACCGCGTCGTTCAGGCGGCCGCCGGCAAAGGGCTGTCCGGCCCGCTGGAGATCGTCTGGCCCGCCGGACCCGGCGAGCCCTACCTCGTCAAGGAGATCGACAAGACCGCGCCCACCCGCCTGGACCAGGTCGCGGTCGATCCCGCCACCGGCCAGGTGACAGCCGAGCTGCGCTTCGCCGACTACCCGGTGGCGGCCAAGCTCGCCCGGTGGGGCATCGACGGGCACATGGGCCTGCTGTTCGGCCTGGCCAACCAGATCCTCCTGGCCGCGCTGGCCATCGGCCTGATCACCCTGATCGTGCTCGGCTACCGCATGTGGTGGCGCAGGCGGCCCACGCGCGGCTTCGGCAAGCCGTATCCCCGCACGGCTGACAGCCAGGTGCACTGGGCCTTGCTGGCGCCGCTCGGCCTGCTCGCCGTCGTCGTCGGGATCTTCCTGCCGTTGACGGGCATCTCGCTGGCCGCGTTCCTGGTGGTCGACGCCGTGCTCGGGCTCCGCTCCCGCACGGGTTAGTGCTGGTCGCGCGCTTGGTGTGCCCCCCCGTCACCGTCTGATATCAGATCCCCTGGCCAGGAGGAACCTCGCGGCCAGGTCGCCGGCCGACTCGGCGACGTCTTGAGAGCCATCGACATCCACGACCGGCAAGTCGTGCTTGGCAGCTTGACGTCGAATCTCGGCGTCCCAGAGCTCGTCACGGCCCAGGCGATTCGCCATCGCCTGGGCGTGGTCGCTGTCTCCCCAGTTGGCCCGCGCCCGGGCCGGGTCGGCGAATCGGGTGCCCAGCGCATGGCGGCGGAACTCGGGGGTCGGCAGCAGAAATACGGCCTGCTCACGCCACGTCAGCAATGGCGCGACGTACGCGGGCAGCGTACGGAAGTCGTCGACCAGCACGGGCCGGTCGGCCGGCAGGGCGAGCAGGTCTTCGATGATGAATCCGAACGTCTCGCCGTACAGACTGGGCATGCTCTGGAAGATCTCTTCCGGTGTGCGGCCCGTCCATCTGCGCTCCACAGGTGTTCGCAGCAGTTCGGACATGTAGGGCTGTTGCTGGGGGGTGCACCGCTGGACGTGGCTGCGTTCGGCCAGGTCGCCGTCGTACACGAACACGTCATGGCGTTCGGCCAGGACCCTGCTGAGAGTGCTCTTGCCCGCGCCGGTGCCTCCGGCGATCCAGCGGACATGCGCGAGCCGGCGGACGAGATCGGCAGGGTCATGTTGGCTCAGGATGGTCATGCCCGGCAGTCTGCCCCGTCGGCGCGGATGTCATGGAGTGAAGCGGTAGCCCATGCCCGGTTCGGTGATCAGATATAGGGGGTGGGCGGGGTCGCGTTCGAACTTCTTGCGGAGCTGGGCCATGTACTGACGCAGGTAGTGGGTCTCCTTGACGTGCTTGCTGCCCCACACCTCGGTCAGCAGGTAGCGCTGTGGGATGAGCTTGCCGGGGTTGCGGAGCAGGATCTCCAGGATGTGCCATTCGGTGGGCGTGAGCCGCAGGCCGCCCGAGACCGTCTTGCCGACGAGGTCGACTGTGTGCTCGCCGATCTGGATGCTGGCGAGGTCGGCCTCGTGGATGGCGGCGCGGCGTGAGACGGCGCGGATGCGAGCGAGGAACTCCTCGATGCCGAAGGGCTTGGTGACGTAGTCGTCGGCGCCCGCGTCCAGGGCTTCGATCTTGTCCTGGTTGCCGGCCCGGCCGGACAGGACGACGATGGGGACCCGGGTCCAGCCGCGCAGGCCGTGGATGACGTCGACGCCGTCGATGTCGGGCAGGCCGAGGTCGAGCACCACCAGGTCCGGGTGCCATTCGGCGGCGCCGCGCAGGGCGGAGGAGCCGTCGGAGGCGACCGCGACCTCGTACTGGCGGGCGGCCAGGTTGATGCGCAGCGCGCGCAGGATCTGCGGTTCGTCGTCGACAACGAGGATCTTGGTCATGCGGTCACCGCCTGGGACGAGATGGGCATCCTGATGATCATGGTGAGTCCTCCCCCTGGTGTCTCTTCGGGTACGAGGGTGCCGGCCATGGCCTCGGTCAGGCCGCGGGAGAGCGCGAGCCCGAGGCCCACGCCGGTGCCGTTGTCGCGGTCGCCGAGCCGCTGGAACGGCTGGAAGACCCGGTCGTGGGCCTCGGGCGGGATGCCGGGGCCGCGGTCGATGACGCGGATCTCGACCTGGTCCTCGTGCCAGCTGGCGGTGATCAGCACCTTCTGGCCGGCGGGGCTGTGGCGGACGGCGTTGGTCATGAGGTTGACCAGGACGCGTTCCAGCAGTGCGGGGTCGGCGACGATCTCGGGGAGGTCGATGGAGATGTCGCCCTCGATGCGGTCGCGCAGCGCGCCGAGGTCGTCGATGGCGCGGGGAACGACCTCTTCCAGGGCGAGGGGCTGGAGGGAGAGGCCCAGCACGCCGGCTTGCAGGCGGCTCATGTCGAGCAGGTTCTCCACCAGCCGGTCCAGCCGGGCGAGCGACTCCTGGGCGGTGTCGAGCAGTTCGTCGCGATCCTCCGGCGACCAGTCGATCTCCTTGCTGCGCAGGCTCTCGACGGAGGCCTTGGCCGCTGACAGGGGGGTGCGCAGGTCGTGGCTGACGGCGGCGAGCAGGGCGGTGCGCATCCGGTCGGCCTCCGCCAGGGGTTTGGCCTGCTCGGCTTCCTCCTGCAGGCGTTCCTGGCGCAGCGCGACGGCGGCTTCGGCGGCGAATGCCTCCAGCACCCGGCGGTCGCTGGCGTCCAGCAGCCGGCCGCGGGCTGCGAGCACCAGCCGGTCGCTGATCTGCACGTCGGTGTCGGCGGTCGCGGGGACAGTGCACGGCGTGGCTCCGGTGGTGGCGACGATGCGCCAGGCTCCGGGCTCGGACTGGTCGTCCGGGGTGGGCTCGCCGGCGCGTTCGAGCAGGGTGACCGAGTCCAGGGAGAACGTCTCGCGCAGGCGGCCGAGCAGTGACGGCAGCGCGGCCTCGCCGCGCAGCACGTGCCCGGCCAGCGTGGACAGTGCCTCGGCGTCGGCGCGGGCGCGGGCGGCTTCCCTGGTGCGCCGGGCGGCGATGTCCACGATGGTGCTGACCGCGGCGGCGACGAGTACGAACACGACCAGCGCGAACAGGTTCTCCGGGTCGGAAATGGTGAGCTGGCCGATGGGAGGGGTGAAGAACCAGTTGAGCAGCAGCGACCCTCCGACGGCTGCGGTGATGGCCGGCCACATGCCGCCGATGAGGGCGACCCCGACGGTCAGGCTGAGGAAGAAGAGGATCTCGCTGGGCAGCGAGATCACGTCGCGGAAGGGGATGAGCGCGGCGGTGAGCAGCGGCATGCCCGCGACCGCGACGGCCCATCCGGTCAGCCTGCGCTTCCTGGTCAGCACCGCCCGGGAGCGTTCGGGCCGCCGGCGGCCCTTCTTGGCCTCCTCGTGGGTGACGAGGTGGACGTCGATGGGGCCGGACAGGGTGGTGGTCTCCACCCCGACGCCGCGGGAGAGGATCTGCGCGAAGCGCCCGCGCCGGGAGGCGCCCAGGACGAGCTGGGTGGCGTTGACGCCGCGGGCGAAGTCGAGCAGCGCACGGGGGATGTCGTCGCCGACGACCTGGTGGTAGGTGCCGCCCATGCTCTCGACCAGGGTGCGCTGGCGGGCCAGGTTGGCCGGGTCGCCGCCGCCGGCCAGCGTGCTCACCTCGTGCGGACCGGAGAAGTTCTGGATCAACCCGCCTGCCACCAGCACCAGCGCACCGATGAACGCCATCGGCAGCAGGATGCGGATCGTGCCGCGGACCAGGTCCACCCAGAAGTTGCCGATCGTGTCCGACCTGCGCCGGGCGAAGCCGCGCACCAGGGCGACGGCCACTGCCATGCCCACCGCCGCCGAGACGAAGTTCTGCACGGCCAGTGCGGCCATCTGGGTCAGGTGGCCCATCGTGGACTCGCCCGAGTACGCCTGCCAGTTGGTGTTGGTGACGAAGCTGACCGCCGTGTTCCAGGCGATGTGGTCGGTGACCGGCTTCATGCCCAGGCTCAGCGGCAGCTTGTCCTGCAGGCGCTGGACGCCGTACACGACCAGGATCGAGATCAGCGAGAACGCCAGCAGGCTGCGCGCGTACATGCCCCAGCCCTGCTCGGCGTCCGCGCGCACCCCGAGCAACCGGTAGATCCCGCGCTCGGCGGCGCTGTGCCTGGTGGTCGAGTAGACCCGGTACATGTGGTCACCGAGCGGCTTGTACACCAGGCCCAGGGCGACGATCAGGGAGACGATGAAGATCATCCCTGCCACGGTGGTACTCATCAGAAACGCTCCGGGAACAGCAGGGCCACGACCATGAAGACCACCAGCCCCACCACTAAGACGAGACCAGTGGCGTTGACGGCGCTCACAGCCGCTCCACCGCCTTGACCACCAGCCCGAAGATCACGAAGATCGCGATCGTCAGGGCGGCGAAGATGACGTCAGCCATCCCCACTCCTCAATCTGGACAGGTTGGTTCGGCCACCCCTATGCGGGGGCGGCTCAAAGGCAAGCAAATCCCGAGATTTGGGCGGTTTTGGCGGTCTTGACGGCTTTCATACGACCCGAGCCTGATTTTTATCGGCATCCCTACGCGCCGCTTCGCGCGTAGGGACGCCTCGCCGATTTATACGTTTTTTTGACGCCTTGTCCTCCTCAACTGCTCTTTCGGCCCAGGTAGTGTCCGATGCGTCTTTACGGGGCTTTGACGAGGAGTGACCGTTATGGTGCTGGCGAAGCGGCCGGCCGCTACGGAAGGGACTGTGCGGTCCTGGCTGTTGGAGGGCTTGCAGACCGACCGTAAGCAGATCGAACACGGCCCCCACGTCAAGCACCCGTGGTGGCGGGTGATGTGTCTGACCGGCGTCGACTACTTCTCCACACTGGGCTACCAGCCGGGCATCGCCGCGCTGGCGGCGGGCCTGCTGTCGCCGCTCGCCACGCTGTTCCTGGTGGCGCTCACCCTGCTGGGCGCGCTGCCGGTCTACCGGCGGGTGGCGGCCGAGAGCCCGTACGGGCAGGGCTCGATCGCGATGCTGGAGAAGCTCGCGCCGCAGTGGTGGGGCAAGATCTTCGTACTGGCGTTGCTCGGCTTCGCCGCCACCGACTTCGTGATCACGATGACGTTGTCGGCGGCGGACGCGACCGCGCACATCCTGGAGAACCCGTTCGTGCCCGACTTCCTGGCCGGACAGCAGGTGATCGTGACCCTGGTGCTGCTGGCGGCACTGGGCGGCGTCTTCCTGATGGGGTTCACCGAGGCGATCGGCATCGCCGTGCTGCTGGTCTTCGTCTACCTGGCGCTGAACGCCGTCGTCGTCACCGTCGCGATCGCGCACGTGCTCGAGGCTCCGCAGGTGGTGGTGGACTGGCAGCGCGCGCTGAGCCTGGACTTCAGCAGCCCCCTCGCCATGGTCGGGCTGTCCCTGCTGGTCATGCCGAAGCTGGCCCTGGGCATGTCCGGGTTCGAGACCGGCGTCGCGGTGATGCCGGTGGTCAAGGGCGACATCCCGCAGCGGGTCAAAGGCACCAAGCGGCTGCTGACCGTCGCCGCGCTGATCATGAGCGTGTTCCTGGTCTTCTCCAGCTTCGTCACCACGGTGCTGATCCCGCATCAGGAGTTCGAGGAGGGCGGCAAGGCGAACGGCCGGGCGCTGGCCTACCTGGCGCACAGCTTCCTGGGCGACTGGTTCGGCACCGCCTACGACGTCTCCACGATCGCCATCCTGTGGTTCGCCGGGGCGTCGGCGATGGCCGGGCTGATCAACCTGGTTCCGCGGTATCTGCCCCGGTACGGCATGGCGCCGGAGTGGACGGGCGCGGTGCGGCCGCTGGTGCTGGTGTTCTCGGCGATCGCGTTCGGCATCACGATCATCTTCGACGCCGACGTGGACGCCCAGGGCGGCGCGTACGCCACCGGCGTGCTGGTGCTCATGTTGTCGGCGGCGGTGGCGGTGACGCTGTCGGCGTGGAAGAAGCGCCAGCAGGCGGCAACCGCCGCCTTCGCGCTGATCACGGCGGTGCTCGGCTACACACTGGTGGACAACGTGATCGAACGCCCGGACGGCGTCAAGATCGCCTCGTTCTTCATCGCGGCGATCATCGTCACCTCCCTGATCTCCCGTGCCACCCGCTCGACCGAGCTGCGGGTCACGGAGGTCCACCTGGATCCGCTGGCCGAGGAGTTCGTCAACGACGCCTGCGGCGAGATCCACGTGATCGCCAACGAGCCGAACGCCCGGGACCAGGCCGAGTACAACGACAAGCTCCGCGAGACCTGGCAGACCCACCGGCTGCGCAGCTCGGAGCCGGTGCTGTTCGTGGAGGTGTCGGTGCCGGACGCCTCGGAGTTCGAGACCGAGCTGCACGTCAAGGGCGAGGAGCGGTACGGCCACAAGATCCTCACCATCGAGAGCTCGGCCGTCCCGAACTCGCTGGCCGCGCTGCTGCTGTACCTGCGGGACCGGACCGGGGGAGTGCCGCACATCTACTTCCACTGGACCGAGGGGAACCCGGTCGTGGCCATGCTGCGTTACCTGGTCTTCGGCGGTGGCGACGTACCGCCGCTGACCAGGGAGGTGCTGCGCCAGGCCGAGCCGGACCAGGAACGCCGTCCACACGTCCACGTCGGCTGACCGGCCCCGTACGTTTCGCGTGGTTATTGGGGCGCTTCGCGTCTGAAATGCGTATATATGGTCGGCTTTGGTGCGGACGCGAGAGCAGCATGGGGAGGAATCCCTCATTCAGGAGCATTCTCCATGTCTGTTGTGAAAACGCCCACCGCCGCCGAGGAGCCCGTCGATACCGGTGAACGGCATCGGCTGTCGGTCGTCGGCGGGCTGGCCGCGCTGTCGCTGGACGCGATGGCGTCGGTGGCGTACGGACCCGAGGCGATCGTGCTGGTGCTCGCGTTGGCGGGCGGCGCGGGGCTCGGGTTCACCATTCCGGTCACGCTGACCATCGCGGCCCTGCTGGCCGTGCTGACCCTCTCCTACCGGCAGGTCATCGCCGCCTTCCCGGAGGGCGGGGGCGCGTACGGGGTGGCCAAGACCCATGGACAACCGGGGCAGTCTCGCGCCGCCGCCGATCGGGGCGGTGGAATTCGTCTTCGGCACCCTCATGGCCGCCGTTCCCGCCGGAGTGGTCGGCTGGCTGGTCATGACGGTCCTGCTCCCGTGGTGGGTCGCCCGCAGAGCCTCAACGCGGCTGGACCGGGAGTGGCGAGACCTGGGCTCATCGCCGTAGCAGGGCACGTACGCCCAGGAACTCCTCGGCTCTCCTTTGCTCCTCCGCATCGGCCTGCTTCCTGGCCTGGTGGAGCAGGTCGAGGATGGTCCCGGCGAGCCGGGTCGAGTCCATGCGCATGGCGCGGGGGTCCAGGCGCAGGTCCGTGACCCCCTCAGTTCCCCCCGTGAGCTCGACGCCGCCGAAAGGGCCTCCCGCTTCCCCCCGATCCCCTGAGCCCGGGAGCCGCGGCCACGAGCTGCGTACCGGGCGGGTGATGCCCCGCAAGCGCGGGCCCTGCTGACCACGATCGCCGACACGGGACGTACCACCGTGTCCGGGCATGCGGCCAAGGCGCAGGCGGGCATCGAACTCGGCGAGACCCGCAAACGGTGAGCAGTGCGCAGGAATCTACGGTGGCCGTGCCGGGGACCGAACAGGTGGCGCGATTCGGAGCCACCGCTATAGCCTTGATCACGTCCGATGTCGAGGCCGTTCTTGGAGGAGGTGTGCAGCAGATGCGCATGACCGTTCAGCGGCGAAGCTGCAGCTCTGCTTCTGTTCACCTCCTCAAGCCGGAGACATCGTGTCGATTCGCATCATCCCTCTGATTGACCCCCAGCTCACACCGTCCTCCCGTCGCCTCGCCTGGCTGGCCACCCGCTCCACCGGCGTGCCCATCGGATCGGCGTTCCTCCGCCTGTTCGACAAGGCGGGCCAGGATCATCTGGCCGAGCTCGATCTCCACGTCCACCCCGCCGAGCAGCGGAGCGGCGCCGGTTCTCTCCTGCTGACGGCCGCAGCGGCCGCAGCTCGCGAAGAGGGTCGACGCAGCGTCATCGCGGAGGCGGAGCCCGGCTCACCGGGAGAGCTCTTCCTGTCGGCACGTGGCTTCCGCAAGGTGTTGACCCTGACCTACGCGCGGCTGCCGCTGGCACAGGCGGACCTCGCCGCCCTCAGGGGGATCGTGCACAGCCCGCATCCCGGCTACCGGTTGGTCGCGTGGGATGGGGTCGTGCCGGATGAGCTGGCTGAGACGTTCACCGCGTCGCGCCACGCCATGGACGACATGCCGATGGACGACACCGACTTCGGCACCGTGAGTTGGGATGTCGACCGGGTATGGGAAGCGGCGCGGGCGATCGAGAAGCGGGGCGACCTGCTCCATACCGTCGCTGCCGTCGCCGAGTCGGATGGTTCCATCGCCGGATTCACCGAGTTGGTCGTCCCGGGAGACGGCAAGGGCGATGCCCAGCACTATGGCACCGGCGTGCTCCCCGAGCATCGCGGGCGCGGTCTGGCCCGCTGGATGAAGGCCGAGGCCATCCGGCAGGCGCGCGAGCGCTACCCGGACCTCGATGGCCTGCTGACCGACACCGCCGACAGCAACCGCCATATGCGTGTCGTCAATGACGCGCTCGGCTACCTGCCGACCCACAAGAGGGTGACACTACAGCTCGACCTGTAGCGGCAGGTCTGCCGACCGAGGGCTTCGCCGCCATCGGTTGCGCGCGCGATGTGCCGAGGTCCGGCCGCGCCAGCCTGGTCAAGCGGCCTCGTGGACGCCATGCCCGCTCCCCCCCTCAGGCGCCGAGCACGTGCCCTGTCGTCGCGTCGATGTGGTCGGGGATCTCGGCATGGCGGTCGCCGACCGTCGGTGTCCCGGTGGGCTCGAACATGAGGATCGCAGCTCCAGTGGGAGCGGACGGCTTGTGCTCCGTGCCACGGGGGACGGTGAACACCGAGCCCCGGGGGAGCAGAACAGTGCGCTCCTCGCCGGGCTCGCGCAAGGAGATGTGGAGCTCCCCGTCGAGCAGGCGCCCGCCGGCACGAGTGAGCGAGCAGACATCGTAGATCCCATCGGTGAGGTGTCACCGAGATCATGACAGCACCGCGGTGCCGAACCCGCGCAGTGGTCCGTCGAGCTCAAATCGCCTGGCTCTATGACCGCTCGTAGCGGAGAAGATCGCCCGGTTGGCAGTCGAGGACATCACACAGGCGCATGAGGGTGGAGAAGCGTATCGCCTTGGCGTGGCCGTTCTTCAGGATGGACAGGTTGACGACGGAGATCTGAACCCTGTGGGACAGCTCGGTGAGCGTCATGCCGCGCTGCTTGAGCAGCTCGTCCAGCCGTACGCTGATGGCCGGCTCGACCATCAGATCGTGGCCTCGACCTCTTCGAGCAGCACCACGCCACGCCGTACGATCTCCGACACGGCCAGCACCGCGACTCCCGTCACGACCCCGGCCACCACCTCGCCCGACGGCGGGTAGAACGAATTGCTCTTGTCCAGCAGCATCGAGGCCAGGATCGGCTCGGCCACCATGCCGAGCAGGCCTGTGGCGAGCGAGCCGATGATCAGGATCCAGCCGAGGCGGCGCAGGTGAGCGGCGGTGACGGCGGAGAACAGTGCCCTGTCTCCTGCGGTGGCCCTGCTCAGCGAACGGACGACAGTGAACAGCGCGAGCAGGGTGGTCGCGACGCCCGGCACCCACAGGAGCAGGTAGAGCAGGCCGACAAGCGGCGCTGGACCCTGGTGGGCGACCGTCACGTCGGCGGTCGCGCTGACGATCGCGGCATCCGGTGCCGCCATGCCCTCGACCGGCACGTCGAACACCCGCAGCGGGACGCCGATGCCGTTGGAGGTGCCGACGAAAGCGATCAGGATGGTGTAGAGCAGCAGGCCCAAGGCGCCGAGGCAGGCCAGGACCAGGAAGAGGGTCAGCAGGATTTGAAGCCGGTTGAGCCATCTCGCAGACATAACGATAATCGTAAATAACGACATTCGATATGTCCAGTCAGTGACCGCGATCTTCCACAGGCAGCCCGGCGGGGAACGGATCGCGGCCAAGGTCGGCACCTCGATCCGCCAGGCCGCCCACGCAATCACCTTCATGACGTGCTGACAGCCGCGGCGGCCAGGCTCCGAAGTGCCGTGACCAGGCCGTCCGGGCGTCGCAGCACTCCTCCGCGGGCCCCAGCCTGCCCTCGCGACACTCGATGAGGGCCAGGCGGCCCACCTCGTAGTGGTACTCCCCAACCTTGTGGTGCTGCTCGACGGCCAGCCTCCTCGCCCGCTCGTGCAGCGCACGCGCCTGCGCCTGCGCGAAGCCCTTCCTGAGCAGCGCGATACGGCCGAGGCACATGATCCGGTCGGAGACGTCGAACCACAGGCGCGAGTTCGCGGGCTGCGCTGCGACTGTCCATCGACGTCCGCCGGCGTCTGCGGCCATGGGCTGCTTCCGTTCAGGTCGCGTAGAGGGCGAACGAGATCACCCGATGGCGTCGGTTTCGCTCCGGACGTGGTCCGACATCGTGAGGGTGCCTCACGCAGGGTCCGGCAGGTGCATCGATGCGAGCCGTGCGGGATCGACCAAGATCGAGATGGCGGCGATCCGGTCGTGGGTGACCATGAACCAGATGATGGAGAGTGGGGTCCCGTTCTCGCGCCAGGAGACGAACCCGGGAAGGCCGTTGACGAGCACCTCGCGATGTCGGGCGACTGCGCCGGAGATCATCCGGGCGCCGGAGGCGACTTCGGTGGCGCCGAGGGTGACGACCACGCCGTTGGGGGTGTCGATCGTCAGTTTCACCTCCGGGTCGAGCACGCGCAGCAGCGCTTCGAAATCGCCCTCGACCGCTGCCGCGCGGAAGGCGTCGATGACCTCTCGTTGTTCTCGTACGGCCGCCATCGGCCGCTCGGTGGCCTGCACCTTCCTGCGGGCGCGGCTGGCGATCATCTTGGTGGCGTCGGCGGACTTGCCCAGGATCTGGCCGATCTCGGCGAACGGCACCCCGAACAGGTCGTGCAGCACGAACGCCAGCCGCTCGCTCGGCCCAAGCGAGTCCAGGACGACGAGCAGCGCGAGCCCCACTGAGTCGGCCAGTGCCACGTACTCGGCTGGTTCAGCGCTTTCGTCGACCGTTACCACCAGCTCAGGCAGCAGCTCGTCGTAGGGGGCCTCGGGGCGGTTCTGGCGGGACCGTAGGACATCCAGGCTGATCCGGCCGACCACCGTGGTCAGCCAGCCCGCCAGGTTCTCGATGGTCGTCGTGTCCTGGCGGGCCAGGCGCATCCATGCCTCCTGGACCACGTCCTCGGCGTCGGCGTGCGATCCGAGGACGCGGTAGGCGACTGCGCGCAGCCGGTCGCGGTGGGCCTCGAACGCCTCGGCCACCAGATTCGTCCCGCTGCTGTCAGTCATGTTCTCGCCTCCTCGGATCTGCTCACCCATGGGTTATGACGGGCACGGATCGCCGCGTAGTCTACGGTCAGCCATCGGCGCGGTTGGGGCGGCGCTGCTGGCGGAGCGAGATCCGGTTGCCGTCCGGATCCACGGCCTCGATGCCGACGCCGAACGGGTAGTCCTCCGGTTCGGGCCGATCGAATGTCACGCCTCGCCTGCGAAGCACCTCGAAATCCTTCCTCAGGTCGTCCGACTCAAGGATGAGCGGACCGGGGTCGACACCCAGCCGCGGCTCGACCGGCTGTCCCGCGGCCGGCGCATGCGGCCAAAGAACGATCTCGACCGGACTACCGGCAACGCCCACAGTGAGCCAGCGTGATTCCCGCCCCTGAAAGTCGACACGCTTCTCCAGGCCGAGCCCTTCGGTGTAGAACTTCAGCGCGCGGTCCTGATCGGTGACATAGACCGTCACATACATGATGTTCGTCAGCACCTTGATCTCCCATCTCGTTGTTGGTCGGCGGCCGTGGGGATACGCGGCCGTCGCCTGTATGACGGGAGCAGGTGCCAGAAGGTAACAAAGGGACTGGCCGCTGGCCGCCTGAGGGCTTCGAGCAGCGCTGCCCTCCGCAAGACAATCACCTACCTGCAGCTCGTGGATCGCGGTCCGCAGCCGGACGCCGTCACGGGTACCGATGATGGTGGTCGCCAGTTCCCGAGCGCTCTGGGTGTGGAAGCCGCAGCGCAGCAGCTTGTCGGAGACCAACTGCTCCCAGCTGCCCAGTGCGTGCGCGCCAGATGAGTGACGGACTGGCCTGCTATCTCGTCCAGATGGGACGCCCTGTGAGCCCTCGCCGGATAGTGAGCAGCATCGCCCCCGCGCGCGCGGTCGTCACGTTACGGGAGGCCGAAGTGTTCGTGGAGCAGTGGATCGATTCATGCAACTGAGTGAGGTCGCAATCCGTCAGGGTGTCTCCTCCCCGCAGTCGAACCTCAACGGCCATCGCGCTTGTTTCAGAGGATCACGCGCATGGAGTCCCAAGAGGACACGCCCGGCGTTCTCTATGTGATCGCGGGTGCCACACCTGCCGCCGCCGATCTCCATCATCTGGTCCCTATGGCTCAGGCAGCCGCGTGGCGGGTGCACGTGGTAACCACGCCGATGGGCGAACGCTTCCTCAATGTCGCAGAGCTGGAGCGTCTGACCGGCGACCTGGTCCGCAGCACGTACCGCATGCCGCGGGACCCCAAGGGCCTCCCTCCCGCCGACGCCGTGATCGTCGCGCCTGCGACGTTCGACACGATCAACAAGTGGGCGAACGGCATCGCCGACACCTTCGCGGTCGGGCTCCTGTGCGAAGTGATGGGGTTCGGCGTCCCGATCTTGGCCGTACCGCTACTGAAGGACGCGCTTGCCCGGCACCTCGCGTGCCAGCGAAGCCTGGACACGCTTCGAGAGATGGGCGTGCAGGTCCTGTTCGATCCCGCCGCCCCGCCGGAGTCCCGCATTCCATCCTGGGAACGCACCATGCAGGAGCTGCACGCCGTCGCCGTGGACTGTCCCAGGCGGTCCTGTCCGGTCTCGTCGACCGTTCCGAGAGCTGGCTGAGCCAGGTGGAGCGTGAGCAACGTGCCGTGGACAACCACACCGTGATCAACGCCCTCGCTGACATCCTCGGCCTGCCCGTGGACGAACTCACCGTGAAGAAGACAAACGCAGCATCGGCCATCCAGCGCTCGACGACCCACCACACGAGATGGTCTGGACGGCCGTGTTCGTCGTACGGGTGGACCCACCCGCCGACGCCGCGATCGTGCGGCCAGTTGTGCAGCTCGATTCGGAGTGTCCTGCGTCGATCAAGTTTGATCATCCCGCTTCATGACGGTGCCACCCTCGGTTTCCGCCGCTGCACACCAGGCTTAGGCTGCTTGGATGCAGCGCATCCTCGTAGTGGGTATCAGCGGGGCCGGTAAATCCACTATGGCGCGAGCGTTGAGCAGCCAGCTCGCCGTGCCCTATCACGAGATGGACGCCCTGTACTTCGCCGGTCCCGGCTGGGCCGTGAACGAGCGGTTTCCTGCTCAGGTTGCAGAGATCGCCCGTGCGCGGGCCTGGGTCTTCGACTCGTACGGCTACCCGGAAGTCCGTGACCTGCTGTGGGAACGTGCCGACACCGTCGTATGGCTGGACTACCCACGGCGAGTCATCATGCCCCGGATCCTGCGGCGGTCACTACGCAGGACACTTCTGCGCGAATCGATCTTCAATGGGAACCGCGAGACCGTGGCGGAATGGTTCCGGCGGGATCACCCAGCATGGTGGGCGTGGTCCCAGCATGCGGCGCGACGAGCGGACATACAGCAGCGCATCCATGATCCCCGCTTTGCTCCCTTGCAGGTGATTCGCCTCACCACCGTGCACTCGTCTGCGTCTTGGCTTGGTTCCATGGGCATCGATGACAGCACCTGGTAGTCATCAAACTTCGATGACAACGCTCATTCTTCGATGGCAGGGGACACGGAGCTGCGGCACGGCAGGGTCAAGGCCAGAATGTAGACGGCGCCCCACCGTCGTAGATGCCGCATGGAAGCCGGCCGTAGCCGTCCTTGGTGTACGCCCAGATCTGCCGGAACGCCGTCTTTGGGGCGATCTTCGTGCCTGGCTCCAGCAGCTTCTCCCGGGCCGCCCACACGTCCTTGGGCACCTCGTGGCTGAACCTCTCATACACCGCGTCGGCGATCTCGTGGGCGGGGTCGTCTCCCAGATTTCTCCCACGATGCGAAAAAGGGCCGCCTCCTGATCGGAGAACGGCCTGTTATCGCTGGTCAATCGAGTGGGGCTACCAGGACTTGAACCTGGGACCTCTTCCTTATCAGGGAAGCGCTCTAACCGACTGAGCTATAGCCCCGCGCACACCGAACGTTATCGCATCCCCAGGAAGGACGCGAACCGGTTGTTCGGACGAGGAAAAGCTTACCGCCTCCAGCGTGCTGCTCGCGCCGTTCCCGTCGCCGGGACCGGCGCGAGCAACCTCGCCTACTCGGCCTCGCTGAACGTGACCTCGACGCCCCCGACCAGGTCAGAGGCGATGTTGTAGATGACCGCCCCCAACGTGGAAAGCGCCGTGATCAGTACGACGTTCACAGCCCCGAGCAATGCCGTGTAACCAAGAATCCGCACAGGCTCGAACCACGAGGCGATGTTGATGGGGATCGAGTTCTGCCCCTGCTCGCCCTGGCCAAGCTGGTTGACCAGGTCGACCAGCGAGTCGAACACGCCCAAGGCCGACAGCACGCCGTACAGGACGGCCACCGCCACGAAGAGCACCACGAAGCAGACCAGGGACACCACAAAGCTGAACTTCATGGCCGACCACGGCTCAACGCGGCGCAGGACCAGGTGTGCCTTGCGGGGGAGCCGTGCCCCCGCGCCGCCGGACGACTTCTTCTTGGGCAGCTCGACCGCGGGCGGCGGCGCCTCCGTGGTCAGCGACGGACGGATGCGGACCGTCTCGTTGCCCTCCGGAGGGGGCGGCGGCGCCGGTGACGGCTTGGGCGTGGGTGCGGGCGCGGCAGGTGCCGACGACCGCGCGTCCTCCTTGGCCGGACCCGGCCTGCCCTGCGCGGGCTTCGTGTCCTTGCCGTCGTCGACCGCGCCGACTGTCTCGGATTGGTTGGGCTTCTTCGGTTGCTGTCCGTTACCCGAAGCCGCCTTTGTCCTGGCGGGGCCACCCTGGGCGCTCATGGACTACTCTCCTCCCCCGTTTTCCTCAATTTCCACAGAAGTCTCCATGGACTCCGCGTTCCGGGCGAGGGCCACCACGCTGTCGCCTTCAGCGAGATTCATCAATCGCACTCCCATGGTCTGGCGGCCGGACTGCTTGATCTCTCCGGCACTCGTCCGGATCACCCCGCCGGCGGACGTGATCGCGAAGACCTCGTCCTCTGGGTTGACCATGACGGCTCCGACCAGCTTGCCACGGGAAGACACGATTTTCGCAGTAAGCACTCCCCTACCGCCACGTCCTTGAACTGGATACTGCTCCACTGGCGTCCGTTTTGCGTACCCGCCCTCCGTGGCGATAAGCACATCTTGACCGTCGGCCATCCGATTCATGGCGAGAAGTTCGTCACCCTCGAGGAACCTCATGCCGATGACACCGCTGGTCGCGCGCCCCATGGGCCGCAGCGCCTCGTCCGAGGCGGTGAACCTGATCGACTGGGCGCCCTTGGAGACCAGCAGCAGGTCGTCGGTCTCCGAGACCAGGCGGGCTCCGATGACCTCGTCGTCGTCCCGCAGGTTGATCGCGATCAGACCGCCGGACCTGGGGGAGTCGTACTCGGACAGGCGGGTCTTCTTGACCAGCCCGCTGCGGGTGGCGAGCACGAGGTAGGGGGCGACGTCGTAGTCGCGTAGGTCGAGAACCTCCATGACTGTTTCGTCGGGCTGCATCGCCAAAAGGTTCGCGAGATGCATGCCGCGCGCGTCACGCCCGGCGTCGGGCAGCTCGTACGCCTTGACGCGGTACACCCGGCCCTTGTTCGTGAAGAACAGCAGCCAGTGGTGCGTCGTGGTGACGAAGAAGTGGTCGACGATGTCGTCCTGGCGTAGCTGCGCGCCCCGGACGCCCTTGCCGCCGCGCTTCTGCGCCCGGTAGAGGTCGGTACGGGTGCGCTTGGCGTAACCGCCCCGGGTGATCGTGACGACGATCTCGTCCTCGGCGATGAGGTCCTCGATCGACATGTCGCCGTCGTAGGCGATGATCTCGGTCTTCCTGTCGTCGCCGTAGCGGCCGACGATCTCGCCGAGCTCCTCGCCGATGATCTCGCGCTGCCGGGCCTCGCTGGCCAGGATCGCGTTGTACTCGGCGATCTGCGTCATCAGGGAGTCGTACTCGTCCTGAATGGACTGCCGCTCCAGGGCGGCCAGCTTGCGCAGCTGCATGTCGAGGATGGCCTGCGCCTGCACCTCGTCGATCTCCAGCAGCGCCATGAGGCCCTGCTGGGCGTGCGAGGCGGACTCGGAGGCCCGGATGAGGGCGATGACGTCGTCGAGCCGCTCCAGGGCCTTCAGCAGCGCGCGCAGGATGTGGGCGCGCTCCTCGGCCTTGCGCAGGAGGTAGCGGGTCCTGCGGACGATGACCTCGATCTGGTGCGCGACATAGTGCCGGATGAACTGGTCGAGCCGCAGCGTACGCGGCACCCCGTCCACCAGCGCCAGCATGTTGGCGCCGAACGTGTCCTGGAGCTGGGTGTGCTTGTACAGGTTGTTGAGCACGACCTTGGCGACCGCGTCGCGCTTGAGCACGATTACCAGGCGCTGCCCGACCCGCGAGGAGCTCTCGTCGCGTACGTCGGCGATGCCGGCCAGCTTGCCCTCACGCACCAGCTCGGCGATCTTGAGCGCGAGGTTGTCGGGATTGACCTGGTACGGCAGCTCCGTGACGACGAGCGCCTGCCGGCCCTTGTCCTCCTCGACCTCGACCACGGCGCGCATGGTGATCGAGCCGCGCCCGGTGCGGTAGGCGTCCTCGATGCCCCGCCGGCCGACGATCAGCGCCTTGGTGGGGAAGTCGGGCCCCTTGACCAGCTTGATCGCCGCTTCGAGCAGCTCCTCGTCGCCGGCCTCCGGGTTTTCCAGCGCCCACTTGACCGCCGCCGCGACCTCGCGCAGGTTGTGCGGCGGGATGTTGGTGGCCATGCCGACGGCGATGCCGCCCGAGCCGTTGACCAGCAGCTGCGGGAAGCGCGCCGGCAGGACGTCGGGCTCCTGCGACTTGCCGTCGTAGTTGGGGCGGAAGTCGACGGTGTCCTTGTCGATGTCGCGCAGCAGCTCCATGGCGATGGGCGCGAGCTTGCACTCGGTGTAACGCATCGCCGCCGCCGGGTCGTTGCCCGGCGAGCCGAAGTTGCCCTGCCCGTCGACGAGCGGGTAGCGCATCGACCAGTCCTGCGCCAGGCGCACCAGCGCGTCGTAGATCGAGGTGTCGCCGTGGGGGTGGTAGGTGCCCATCACGTCGCCGACGACGCGGGCGCACTTGAAGTAGCCGCGGTCGGGACGGTAGCCACCGTCGTACATCGCGTAGAGCACCCGCCGGTGCACCGGCTTGAGGCCGTCGCGGACGTCCGGCAGCGCCCTGGACACGATGACCGACATCGCGTAGTCCATGTAGCTGCGCTGCATCTCGGACTGGATGTCCACCGGCTCGATGCGTTCAGCCGGGGGAGTGGTGTTCACGTCCGTCACAGGTAAATGTCCTTAAACGTCGAGGAAGCGCACGTCGCGGGCGTTGCGGATGATGAACTCGCGCCTGGCTTCCACGTCCTCGCCCATGAGCACGCTGAACAGGTCGTCGGCCTGCGCCGCGTCGTCGAGCGTGACCAGTCGCAGCAGCCGGGTCTCCGGGTTCATCGTGGTCTCCCAGAGCTGGCTCGCGTTCATCTCGCCGAGGCCCTTGAAGCGCTGCACGTTGTCCCGCGGCCGGGGGTCGGCCTTGCCGTTGGCGATGCCCTCGGCGATGACCGCGTCGCGCTCGCTGTCGGAGTAGGCGTACGAGGCGTCCTCGCCCTTGCGGTCCCACTTGATCTTGTAGAGCGGCGGGCACGACAGGTAGACGTGGCCGGCCTCGATCAGCGGCCTCATGAACCTGAACAGCAGCGTCAGCAGCAGCGTGTTGATGTGCTGGCCGTCGACGTCGGCGTCGGCCATCAGGATGACCTTGTGGTAACGCAGCTTGGCGATGTCGAACTCGTCGTGCACGCCGGTGCCCAGGGCGGTGATCAGCGCCTGGACCTCGTTGTTCTTCAGGACCTTGTCGATCCGCGCCTTCTCGACGTTGAGGATCTTGCCGCGGATGGGCAGGATCGCCTGGAAGCGCGAGTCGCGGCCGCCCTTGGCCGAGCCTCCGGCCGAGTCGCCCTCGACGATGAACAGCTCACACCGCTCGGGGTCGTTCCACTGGCAGTCGGCCAGCTTGCCCGGCAGGCCGCTGCCCGCCTCGAGCAGCGACTTGCGCCTCGTCAGGTCACGGGCCTGGCGGGCGGCGATGCGGGCGCGCGAGGCCTGCAGCGACTTGTTGATGATGTCCTTGGCCTCGCCGGGGTTGCGCTCGAACCAGTCGCGCAGGTGGTCGTTGCAGGCCTTCTGCACGAACGACTTGGCCTCGGTGTTGCCCAGCTTGGTCTTGGTCTGGCCTTCAAACTGAGGGTCGGACAGCTTGACCGAGATGATCGCGGTCAGCCCCTCGCGGACGTCCTCACCACTCAGGTTGTCGTCCTTGCCCTCCTTGAGGAACTTCTGCTCGCGGGCGTAGCGATTGACGATCGACGTCAGCGCCGCGCGGAAGCCCTCCTCGTGCGTGCCGCCCTCCGCCGTGTTGATCGTGTTGGCGAAGGTGTAGACCGACTCGGAGTAGGAGTTGTTCCACTGCATGGCGATCTCGACCGCGATGCCGTCGCCCTCCTCCTCGAAGGAGATGATCGACGCGTGCGCCGGCTCCTTCTTGGCGTTGAGGTGCTGGACGAAGTCGGCCAGGCCGCCCTCGTAGAAGTAGGTGACGGTGTGGGGCTCGCCGTTGACGTGGTCGGGGCGCTCGTCCGTGAGCGTGATCGTCAGGCCCTTGTTGAGGAAGGCCATCTCCTGGAAGCGCCGCGAGAGCGTCTCGTAGTTCCACGTCGTGGTCTCGAAGACGTCGGGATCAGGCCAGAACGTGATCGTGGTGCCGGTCTCGTCGGTGCCCTCGCCCTTGGCCAACGGCGCGACGGGCTTGGACATCTCGTAGCGCTGGCGCCAGTAGTGGCCGTTCTGCTTGATCTCGACGTCCATGGCGGTGGACAGCGCGTTGACGACGGCCGAACCGACACCGTGGAGGCCGCCGGAGACCGCGTAAGCCTGGCTGTCGAACTTGCCGCCCGCGTGCAGCGTGGTCAGCACGACCTCGACGGCCGAGCGCTTCTCCACCGGGTGAATGCCGGTGGGGATGCCGCGCCCGTTGTCGATCACGCGCACGCCGTTGTCGGCCAAGAGAGTGATGTCGATGCGGTTGGCGTAACCGGCCAGGGCCTCGTCCACCGCGTTGTCCACAATCTCGTAGACGAGGTGGTGCAGACCGCGCTCACCGGTGGAGCCGATATACATACCCGGGCGCTTGCGAACCGCCTCAAGCCCCTCGAGTACGGTGATAGAGCTAGCGTCGTAGGACAACTGCAAAATCCTCCTGCCGCGGACACGCGGCGGGGGAGGCGATCAAAATGCAAAGCTGCCCCTGCCGTGCCCGTCACCGTCGTGAGTGCCCCGATGCGCGGTCACCCAGGGGAGTCGGCTTGCTGCCGGGGTGACACGCAAGCGGACGTGTCCGGAATCCGTCTTCATTCTACCGGGTCCGGAGCCCGTTAGTAGCAAGGAACGCGCCTGTGATGCCCGCTAGCTCGTTTTGCCCCCAGTCCAGCATCCCCCCTCCGGAAAGGGGCCTTATCGCGTCTGCGGCTTTCTGATCGCCCCTGGCGCCTAACCGCGGGTCCTGTCCATAGCGGCGCTGAGCGCCAGCTGTGGACAGCCGCTGGACGTGGCTATCCATAGGTGTCGCGCGGGCCCCGGCTTCCGGTCACCCTCAACCCGCCCGACGGTCTCGGCGCGTTCTGCGGGCCTCTGACCTTGACTTTCGTGACGGTGCCGTCGCCGAGCTCCTCGTTCAGCCGGCGTACGAGGGTGCGCGCGAGCAGCCGCACCTGCGTCGCCCACGCCGTCGAGTCGGCCACGATCAGCACCTCGCCGTCCTCGAACGACTCGGGTTTGGTGTGGGCGGCCAGGTCAGGGCCGACGATGTCGATCCAGCGCCCGAACACCCCGCCCACCGCCGCCGAACGCTCCCAGCCGCGGTCGGCCAGGAGGTCGGCGATGGCACGTCCGAAAAGTTGTGGATCGCCGCTATCCCTGCGCGGCCCCGCCGCCTTGCGCCTGGGCTCGCGCCGGGGGAGCTGGCCGCGTTTGGCCGCGTCGGCCTTGGCCTGGGCGAGCTTCTCCCTGGCCATCGCGGCGCCCCTGGCCGTGGGATTGTCGTCAACGGACACGGGTCACGCTCCCTTCTTCGACGTCGAACCTGGCGCCCACCAGCTCCGGAGGGACGTCCGCCGGCACGGCCGCGGTGATGAGCACCTGCTCGGCGGGGGCGACGATCTCGGCGAGCCGGCGCCGGCGCTGGCTGTCGAGCTCGGCGAACACATCGTCGAGGATCAGCACCGGGTCGCCGCCGTCGGCCCGCAGCAGGTCGTACGCCGCCAGCCGCAGCGCCAGCGCGAACGACCAGGACTCACCATGGCTGGCATAGCCGCGGGCGGGCAGGTCGCCGAGGCCGAGTATCAGGTCGTCGCGGTGCGGGCCGACGAGCGTGACGCCTCGCTCCAGCTCCGCGGAGCGGACCTCCAATAGCCGCTCCCGCAGCCGTTCTTCAAGGGTTTTCCCCAAGTCTGTGGATAACGTCTGTGTATCGAAAGATCCCCGCTCACCGGGGACTTCGCCGTCCCGGCCGCCCTCATCCGTATCCCCACCTGTGGACAACGTGCTGCGGTAGGCCAGGGTCGCGGGCGCGCTGTTCGGGGCGAGCGCGGCGTACGCGCCGGCCACCAGCGGGCGCAGCGCCTCGATGAGCTCCAGCCGCGCGCGCAGCAGCTCCGCGCCGTGCCTGGCGAGGTGGGCGTCCCACACCTCCAGGGTGCTCAGCACGTCGCCCGCGCCCGCCGCAGTGAACGCGCTGTCGCTCTCGGCCCGTCTGGCGCTCCTGCTGCCTCTGCGGGCCTGCGCGGCCGTACGGAGCAGCGCGCCGCGCTGCTTGAGCACGCGGTCGTAGTCGGCGCGGACGCCGGCGAACCTGGGCGCCCTGGCCACCAGCAGGTCGTCGAGGAAGCGGCGGCGCTCGGCCGGGTCGCCCTTGGACAGCGACAGGTCCTCGGGGGCGAACAGCACCGTACGCAGCAGCCCGATGACGTCACGCGCCCTCGAGACGGGGGAGCGGTTGAGCCTGGCCCGGTTGGCCCGTCCGGGGTTGATCTCCAGCTCGACCAGCGCCCGCCGCTCGTCCCTGTGGACGGCGCAGCGCACGATCGCCCGGGTGGCGCCCCTGCGCACGAGCGGCGCGTCGCTCGACACCCGGTGGCTGGAATGCGTCGCGACATAGCCGAGGGCCTCGACCAGGTTGGTCTTGCCCTGGCCGTTGGGCCCCACGAACGCCGTGACGCCCGGCTCCAGGCCGAGCTCCACGGACGCGTAGGACCTGAAGTCGGTCAGCGAGAGGTGGGCGACATGCACCCCACGAGGTTAGTGCGCCTCAGGGATCGCTGTGGTCACCGACGCTCGGTCTCGCGCGGCGGCACCACGTCGGCGCCCGGCGAGTCGGCGCCCTTGCCGGTGCTGCCCTCCGTCGAGGTGATCGCGTGGCCGCCGAACTGGTTGCGCAGCGCCGCGACCACCTTCATCGCCGGCGAGTCGTCCTGCCGCGAGGCGAACCGGGCGTACAGCGCGGCGGTGATGACCGGCAGCGGGACCGCGTGGTCCACAGCCGCCTGCACCGTCCACCGGCCCTCCCCGGAGTCCTGTGCATAACCGCGGAGCTGGTCGAGGTGCTCGTCGTCGTCGAGCGCCCGCACCAGCAGGTCGAGCAGCCAGGAGCGGATCACGGTGCCGGTGCGCCAGCTCTTGAAGGAGCCCTTGACGTCCTTGACGATGTCGGAGGCCTCCAGCAGCTCCCAGCCCTCCGCGAACGCCTGCATCATGCCGTATTCGATGCCGTTGTGGACCATCTTCGCGAAGTGCCCGGCGCCGACGTCGCCCGCGTGGACGAAGCCGTCCTCGCCCTCGGGCTTGAGCGTCTCGAAGATCGGCATCAGCCGCTCGACGCCGGCCTTGTCGCCGCCGCACATGAGCGCGTAACCGTTCTGGAGCCCCCACACGCCGCCGCTGACGCCGCAGTCGACGAAGCCGATGCCCTTCTCCGCCAGCTCGGCGGCGTGCTTCTGGTCATCCACATAGTGGGAGTTTCCGCCGTCGACGACGATGTCGCCCGCGTCGAGCAGTTCGCCGAGATCGTCGATCGTGGACTGGGTGGGCTTGCCTGCGGGGACCATGACCCAGACCGCGCGCGGCGCCTGCAGGCGCTCGACGAGCTCCTTCAGGCTGGACACGTCGCTGATCGCCGGATCGCGGTCGTAGCCGATGACGTCGTGGCCGCCGCGGCGCAGGCGCTCGGCCATGTTGCCGCCCATCTTGCCCAGTCCGACCATGCCGATCTGCATGATGTCTACCCCCTTGTCAGACTTCCATCATCCCCGATGACAGGATCAGCCTGACAGGCGGATGGGCATGATCAGGTAACGGTAGTCCGTAGCGGCTCCGTCCTCCACAGGCTTGCCACCGGTGAGGATAGCGGGCTTCGTCGATGTGGTCATCTGGAGCCGCGCGATGTCGGAGTCGATGGCGCCGAGACCCTCCAGCAGGAACTGGTGGTTGAAGGCGATGTTCATCTCCTCGCCCTCGTAGTCGACCGGGAGCGCCTCGACGGCCTGCGCCTCGTCGCCGCTGCCGGCCTCCAGCACGACCTCGCCGCTCTTGAACGCCAGCCGCACCGGGGTGTTGCGCTCGGCGACCAGGGCCACCCGCTTGACGGCCTCGACGAACGGGCCTGTGGACAAGTCCGCGCGCGCGGAGAACTCCGTGGGCAGCAGCGAGCGGTACTTGGGGAACTCGGGGTCGAGCAGCCGCGTCGTGGTCCGCCGCCCGGCGCTGGAGAAGCCGATCATGCCCTCGCCGGTGCCGCCCGCGGAGCTGAGCGCGATCTCGACCTCCGCGCCGGTCGTGCCGAGCGCCTTGGCCGTGTCGGCCAGGGTCTTGCCGGGGATCATCGCGATCGCGGAGAAGTCGGGCTGGCCCGGCTGCCACTTCAGCTCGCGTACGGCGAGGCGGTAGCGGTCGGTCGCGGCGAGGGTCACCGTGTCGCCCTCGATCTCCATCCGCACGCCGGTGAGCATCGGCAGCGTGTCGTCCCTGCCCGCGGCGACGGCGACCTGGGCGACGGCGGAGGCGAACACGTCGCTGCCCACCCGGCCGGCGGCCGGCGGCATGGCCGGGAGGGACGGGTAGTCCTCCACAGGCATGGTGAGGAGTGTGAATCGAGCGCTGCCGCAGGTGACGACCGCCTTGGCGCCATCCACCACGAAGTCCACAGGCTGTGCAGGAAGAGCGCGGGTGATCTCGGCGAGCAGCTTGCCGGAGACCAGAACGACGCCGGGCTCACCGGTCTGGAGCTCGAGCGTCACCTCGGCGGAGACCTCGTAGTCGAAGCCGGACAGCTTCAGCTGCTGCTCTTCGGTGACCTCCAGACGCATGCCGGCGAGAACGGGCACCGACGGGCGCGCCGGGAGGCTGCGTGCCGTCCATGCCACCGCCTCAGCGAGGACGTCTCGCTCGATTCGGAACATCACGGTGATCAGCCTCCTGGGTTCGTCGTTGATTCAAGTCTTCACTCTCCCGCACCTGAGCTCCGGGAGGACCCTCTATGGGTCTTTGAGTTTCTTAGTTAGAGATAGAAGAGGTCATCACACTAGGGGCTGTGGAAACTGGGGACAACCGGTGTTCCGGCTGGTCAGCGGCCCTGTTTTCATCCACTGGGGTTGTGGGTGACGCCTGGGGAGAACTCGCGCTCCTGGGGATGACGAGTTTTCACACACAGGCCGTCCCCAGATCTTGGTGCCTTCATCCACTGGCATCGGCCGGTTATCCACGAGGTTTCCACAGGTTGTCCACGGGGTAAAACGGACACCCCTGGAGTCCCAGATCGCCTGTTCACAGGCCGTCCACACGTTATCCACGAGTAGTCCCCAGGTTCTCCCCAGGGTGTCCCCAGAGTTGTCCCCAGGGCCTGTGGGGGATTTTTTCGGGCATTGTGTGGCGAAGGGCCGGCGGGATTTGGTGTTTTCGCAGATCCACAGTGTTTTCCACAGGCTGTGCATGACGCTCAGGCCCCGCGGGATGTCCGCTTGATACGCAAAGTCAGCTCGTTGACCTGGTTGTACATCGACCTGCGCTCGGCGATGAGCGAGCGGATCTTCCGCTCCGCGTGCATGACCGTGGTGTGGTCGCGGCCGAACTGCTGGCCGATTTTGGGCAGCGACAACTCGGTCAGCTCGCGCGCCAGATACATGGCGATCTGCCGGGCGGTGACGAGCGCCCGGCTGCGCGAGGTACCGCACAGGTCCTCGATGCTGATGCCGAAGTATTGGGCGGTCTCAGTCATGATCGCGGCGATGGTGATCTCGGTGTCGGACTCCGTGGTGATCAGGTCCTTGAGCACCACCTCCGCGAGCTGCAGGTCCACACCCTGCCTGTTGAGGCTGGCGAACGCGGTGACCCTGATCAGGGCGCCCTCGAGCTCGCGGATGTTGGTGGAGATGCGGCTGGCGATGTACTCCAGCACCTCGGGCGGCGCGGCGAGGCCCTCCTGGATGGCCTTCTTCCTGAGGATCGCGATCCGGGTCTCCAGCTCGGGCGGCTGCACATCCGTGATCAGGCCCCACTCGAACCGGTTGCGCAGCCGGTCCTCCAGCGTGGTCAGCTGCTTGGGCGCACGGTCGCTGGAGATGACGATCTGCTTGTTGGCGTTGTGGAGCGTGTTGAAGGTGTGGAAGAACTCCTCCTGCGTCTGCTCCTTGCCCTCAAGGAACTGGATGTCGTCCACAAGCAGGATGTCGATCGCCCGGTAGCGCCCGCGGAAGCCGTCGGCCTTGTGGTCGCGGATGCTGTTGATGAAGTCGTTGGTGAACTCCTCGGAGCTCACGTACCTGACCCGCGCACCGTCGTACAGGCTCTGTGCATAGTGCCCGATCGCGTGCAGCAGGTGCGTCTTCCCCAGCCCCGAGTCGCCGTAAATGAAGAGCGGGTTGTACGCCTTCGCGGGGGATTCGGCCACCGCCACGGCCGCCGCATGAGCGAACCTGTTGCTGGCACCGATGACGAATGTCTCGAATGTGTACTTCTGATTGAGCCTGGCCGGTTCGCTGGGCTTAGTGCTCTTCGCCTCCCACCGGTTCGGCGCCGGCTCCGGCTCTTTCTCCACAGGCGGTGTGTACGGCTGCGCCTGTTCAAAAGAGAAGCCTGGCTGTGGATATTCGGTGGATATCTGGGGCGGCTCAGGCTGTGGAGAATAGAACTGTGGAGGCTCGGAGGCCTGCTGGTGCTGGGGTTGCGGAGGCTGTGGGTAACGCGGCTGGCTCTCCACATTCTGGGGATAACTCTGAGTCACAGGCTGTTGATGAGCGTCGTGCGGCGGCTGCTCGGGCGCCGTGGTGTCGATCATCACGGCCAGCCGCATGTTCTGGCCGAGCTCCTGTGACAGCGCGTGCGCCACGAGCGGGCGCAGCTTGCCCTCGATGAGGTCCTTGAGGAAGTCGTTGGGGACGCCGAGCACGATGGTGTCGTTGGCCCGCGCGATCGGGCGGACCATGGACAGCCACGTGCGCTGCTGGATCGGCACGTTCTCGTTGAGGAAGTTGCTCAGGGCCCTCGCCCATACCGTGCCGAGGTCGACACCGTTCATGGTGCGGTTCCCCCTCCTCCCTCTCGCGGCCCCCCGCGATCGTTATCCACATGCGCGGCCGCCCACTGTGATCGGCGACCCCTTCGTCCACAGCGTGGAGGCGGGGCTTCGTGCCCAGGTCCTCCACAGGAGATCCACAAGTTGTGCACAGCCTTTGGGCGGGTCCGGAAGGGCCGACAGTATCTATGTGCACAGCTGTGTTCAAGCGTTGTCCACAGCCTAGTGGTACCTGGGTGCACATACTGTGGACGCCAGTCTGGCAGTGGAAAAGTGGCCTGTGGAAAGGTGGATAACCCGTTCAGTTTGACCTGGACGGTGCTTCCCCCGTAACGTACGACGGTCGGCTTGTCACGCGACGGCTATTTCGCGTGCCCTCGCTTCCCTGGCAGGCCATCCATGTGTGTATAAGCGTCCTTGCGGCGCACCATCAAGCCTGGAGCCCACCCGTGAGCAAGCGTACTTTCCAGCCGAACAACCGTCGCCGCGCGAAGACCCACGGCTTCCGGCTGCGGATGCGCACCCGGGCCGGTCGCGCCATCCTCGCCGCCCGTCGCCGCAAGGGCCGCGAGAAGCTGTCGGCCTGACCGTCCCGCGCCCGATAGTTGGCCCGCCGGCGGATCTCGCCGGCGGGCGTTAGGCGTATACAGTGCTGTCCCATCAATCCCGCATGCGGCGCGGGGAGGAGTTCAACGCGGCGGTCAGGCGCGGCAAGCGCGCTGGTCGCCCGACTCTGGTAGTGCATTTTGCCATTTCGGGGGAAGAGTCCCCTCGGGTGGGTTTCGTAGTAAGCAAGGCCGTCGGTGGCGCCGTGACCCGGAACACGGTCAAGCGACGGCTCCGACACCTGATGCGGGACCGTCTCGACCGGCTGCCGCGAGGTAGCCTGCTGGTGGTACGCGCCAATCCACCGGCCGCGTCCGCGCGATTCGAGCACCTGGCCGCCGAGCTTGATTCCGCGCTGGAACGTTTGCTCAGGCGGCGCGAGTCCTCGACGGGTGGACAGAAATGACGGAGCAGCCGCAAGGGGTGACGCCGAGCTTCGCCGCTCGGGCGCTGATCATCCCGATCCGGTTCTACCGGGCGTTCATCAGCCCGATGCTCGGTCCACGCTGCCGCTTCTACCCGTCGTGCAGTGCGTATGGACTCGAGGCGATCGCCACGCACGGAGCATTGCGCGGCACATGGCTGACTGTCCGGCGCATCGGGCGGTGCCACCCATTCCATCCCGGAGGTATAGACCCGGTGCCCCCACGCCCGGTCCGGTCCCACGAAACGCAAGGGAGATAGCTCGGTGGAGCTGTCCTGGCTGAGCTGGCTATATGAAGCCGTAGCCCATGTCATCATTTGGATCCACACTGGGTACAGCACGATCCTCGACCCGGACAGCGGGCTGACCTGGGCGTTGACGATCATCACGCTGACTGTCTGCATGAGGATCCTGATCTTCCCGCTCTTCCTGAAGCAGATGCGCTCGTCGCGGAAGATGCAGGAGCTCGCCCCCAAGGTGCAGGAGCTGCGCAAGCGCTACAAGAACGACAAGCAGCGCATGAACCAGGAGGTCATGGCGCTCTACCAGGGAGCCGGGGCCAACCCGCTCGGTGGCTGCCTGCCTGTCGTCGCCCAGTTCCCCATCTTCATCTCCATGTTCACGGTGCTGCAGAACATGGCGAACGGTCACGCGAAGTACGGCATGACGCAGGAACTGGTCGACAGTGCCAGGGCGGCCCACATCTTCGGCGCGCCGCTGCCCGCGAGCTTCTTCATGTCCGAGGCGCAGATCGCCGGCTTCGACGCCACGGTCGTACAGACCAAGGTCGTGCTCGCCATCTTCGTGGCGATCAGCTCGCTGACCACGTTCCTCACCGTCCGGCAGAGCGTCACCCGCTCCATGGCCCAGATGCCGGACAACCCGATGGCGCAGCAGCAGAAGATCCTGATGTACATCTCGCCGCTGTTCGCCTTCTTCAGCCTGAACTTCCCGCTCGGTCTGATCCTGTACTGGGTCACCACCAACGTGTGGACGCTCGGCCAGCAGCACTGGTTCTACAGCCGGCACCCGATGCCGGAGTTCGACGCCAAGGGCAACGCGATCCCCGTGCAGAGCAAGCCGGGCCTGATCGCCAAGCTGCGCAAGACCACGCCGGAAGAGCAGGCGCCTCCGCCCCCGCCTGAGCCTAAGATCATTAGGCAGCAGCCAAGCCGCCAGTCCCGCAGCAAGCGCACCGGCAGCAAGAAGTCTTGAACATGAAGGAGAGGTCGGCCATGACCGAGGCCGAGCAGGAGAAGACTCCTGATCTCAGCGCGCTGGAGCAGGAAGGCGAGATCGCTGCCGACTACGTCGAGGGCCTTCTCGACATCGCCGACATCGACGGCGACATCGACATGGACGTCGAGGGGGACCGCGCTCTGGTCTCCGTCGTGGGTCTCAAGGGCAACGAGCTCGTCGGCCCCGGGGGAGAGGTCCTGGAGGCGCTGCAGGAGCTGACCCGCCTGGCCGTGCACCGGCAGACCGGCGAGCGCTCCAGGCTGATGCTCGACGTCGGCGGCTATCGGGAGCGTCGCAGGGCCGAGCTGAGCAAGCTCGGCACCGAGGTCGCCAACCAGGTCAAGGACCGTGGGGAGCCGAAGTCGCTGCAGCCGATGACGCCCTTCGAGCGCAAGATCGTCCACGACGCGGTGGCGGCCGCCGGGCTCCGCAGCGAGTCCGAGGGCGAGGAGCCGCATCGCTACGTGGTGGTCCTGCCCGCCTGAGGAGTGTTACGCCATCCGATCCGGCCGTCTGCCCGCTTGTGCGCGAGGTGGACGGCCGTTTCGCTTTTGTAATCTTTTATCCCTGTACGTCCACCGCAACGCGCATATATGCGCTTGTTGGCGTTTTCCGGCTCAGCCGGGTCGTACCGATAACGGCGTGCTCAAAGGTCGCCTTCAGACCGGCCCGCTAGTCTTCCACTGTGATCTCACCTCTAGCCTTGAGTAGAGAGCACCCGCAATAGATCAACGCCGGACTGTCGCCCGCCCATCAGGGCGGATCAGTCCTAGAAAGGGCCACTGACCAGTGAGCGATGAGCTTCCGGCGCCGCCGGACATAGCGCGGGACGTCTTCGCCGGGGAGGCTTGGGACCGCGCGAAGGCGTTCGCCGAGCTGCTGGCTGGGCCCGGCGTGGTCCGCGGGCTGCTGGGCCCGCGTGAGGTGCCCAGGATCTGGGATCGCCACCTGCTCAACTGCGCGGTCGTGGCCGAGGTCGTGCCCCCGGAGGTGCGCCTGGTGGACATCGGGTCCGGCGCCGGGTTGCCCGGGCTCGTGCTGGCGATCGTCCGCCAGGACATCACGGTCACGCTCCTCGAGCCGCTGCTCCGCCGTACCGTGTTCCTGGAGGAGTGCGTCCAGACGCTCAAGCTCGACAACGTCGAGGTGCTGCGCGGGCGGGCGGAGGAGCTGGCGGGCAAGCGCGAGTTCGACGTCGCCAGCGCACGTGCGGTGGCGCCGCTCGACCGCCTCCTGAAGTGGGCCATGCCGCTGCTCCGCGAGGGCGGCGAGCTGATCGCCATGAAGGGGGAGCGCGCCGCCGAGGAGCTCGCCGAGGCGGAGGCCCAACTGCGGGCCATCGGAGTGCGATCGGCCGAGCTCGTGACCGTCGGGCGCGGTAAGGTCGAGCCGCCTGCAACACTGGTTCGGGTGGTAGCGGGTCGCGCGCCGGAGCGAGCCAGGCGGCGACGAAGGAGGTGACGGTCGTGCCAGTCGCGTCAAGCGGTCTTGGCTGGCCGGACAGCCGTCCGTCCGAGAGTCCAAGCGGGGTTGGCTGGCCCGAAAAGGGCGTGTCGCGACAGCCAATTCCCGGCACCGGCACACCACTGGTTGAAAGGATGGCCATCGTGACCCAGACCCCCCTGAACCCCGGTGATTCGCCGTTGGTACGAGAGGCGCTCAGCTCAGTGGTTTCACGTGAAACATCTGCAACCCAGACCGCTGCCCCCAGCGACGGGGACGGCACGTGGCCGCGCCCCCCCAAGACCAGGGTGATCGCGGTGGCCAACCAGAAGGGCGGCGTGGGCAAGACCACCACGTCGGTGAACATCGCCGCCGCCCTGTCCATGAACGGCCAACGCGTGCTCGTCGTCGACCTCGACCCACAGGGAAACGCCTCCACGGCGCTGGCCACGGAGCATCGGGGCGACGTGCCGGACGTCTATCAGGTGCTCGTCGATGACCTTCCGATGGCGGACATCGTCAAGCAGGTCCCCGACATGCCCAACCTCTATTGCGCACCGGCCACCATCGACCTGGCGGGCGCGGAGATCGAGCTGGTCTCCCTGGTGGCCCGGGAGGCTCGCCTCCGTCGCGCGCTGGCGGCGTACGACGCGGTCGAGCTGGACTACATCGTGATCGACTGCCCGCCGTCGCTGGGCCTGCTGACGGTGAACGCGCTGGTGGCGGCGGACGAGGTCATGATCCCCATCCAGTGCGAGTACTACGCCCTGGAGGGCCTCGGGCAGCTCCTCAGGAACGTGGACCTGATCCGGGCCCACCTGAACCCGACGCTGAAGCTCTCGACCATCGTCCTGACGATGTACGACGGGCGCACCCGTCTGGCCTCGCAGGTGGCGGACGAGGTTCGGGCGCACTTCGGCGACACGGTCCTCAACACGGTGATCCCGCGCAGCGTCCGCCTGTCCGAGGCGCCCAGCTACGGGCAGTCGGTGATGACGTACGACCCGGGGTCCAGTGGCGCGATGGCGTACATGGACGCGGCCCGCGAGATCGCCCACCGCACCACCGTGTCCTGATCGGGCCTCTTCGGCCTTCGACTCGAATCCGGGCGGAAAGGGAACGCACCGCCCGTCCCGGTCCGCTCCTCAGCGCCACCCCGCCTGCCGTCACGGATGTTATATGCATGCCGTTGCGGGGCCTCAGGTGTGTCCTTCTGTCGTTGCTGCGGCCGCGCGTGTGCGCGCAAGAGTCCCGTAGCGCGCGCCTGACGAGACGCCTCCGCCAACGACCGGACTGTCACTGCGAAGACGGGGAACCGAGTTGCGCGGCGATGTCTTGGCGGCGCCGGCACCCATACCAAGAGCACGGCACAGCGAGACGGCGGTCCTGTGAGGCGGCGGTCCTGTGAAGTGGTGGCTTGCCCGTGAGACGCGGCCCTGTGAAGTGGTGGCCTGCCCGTGAGATGGCGGGGGTAGGCGGTCGTTGAGTTGGTTTGCGGCAGTGTCGGCGTAAATACCGCGGGTCGGTGTGTGGCGAGGGGGCACCGTGCGGGGCGTGCAACGGTAACCTCTCCTGGAGTGACCGGAATCGACCGGGTGGATGAGGAGACGCAGTGAGTCAGCAGCGGCGGGGATTGGGCAAGGGACTCGGGGCGCTCATTCCGACCGGTCCTATCGTTGACGGTTCGGGGACGGTGCCCGCCCCGTCGAACGGTTCAACGGGGGAGACGGGCCCGAGGCCGATCGCCGGAGCGTACTTCAAGGAAGTCGCGCTGGACGCGATCGTCCCCAACCCGCGCCAGCCGCGTGAGGTCTTTGACGAGGAGCGCCTTGAGGAGCTGGCGGCGTCCATCCGGGAGGTCGGTCTGCTGCAGCCGATCGTGGTTCGGCCCGTCGGAGGCGGTCAGTATGAGTTGATCATGGGGGAGCGGCGCTGGCGAGCGTGCCAGCAGGTCGGGTTGGATGCGGTTCCGGCGATCGTCCGCAACACCCAGGACACCGATCTTCTCCGGGACGCGCTCATTGAGAACCTTCAGCGTGAGCAGCTGAACGCTCTCGAAGAGGCCGCGGCCTATCAGCAACTCCTCGACGACTTCCAGGCGACGCACGAGCAGCTGGCCCAGAAGGTCGGCCGCTCCCGCTCTCACATCACCAACACCCTCCGGCTCCTGAACCTCCCGCCCGAAGTTCAGCGCACGGTGGCCGCCGGCGTCATCAGCGCGGGTCACGCCCGAGCCCTCCTCGGCCTCAACAGTCCCGAGGAGCAGATGCAGCTGGCCAAGCGCATCGTGGCGGAGCTCCTCTCGGTCCGGGCGGTGGAGGAGATCGTGGCCATGGGGAGCGCCAAGGCGGCCACGAAGCCCGCCCGCGAGCGTCAGGCGGCCAAGCCCACGGCCCCCGG
This sequence comes from Nonomuraea sp. NPDC049400, assembly GCF_044466425.1. Classification (NCBI taxonomy): domain Bacteria; kingdom Bacillati; phylum Actinomycetota; class Actinomycetes; order Streptosporangiales; family Streptosporangiaceae; genus Nonomuraea; species Nonomuraea sp. NPDC049400. Next base: position 3,203 of record NZ_JBITMP010000046.1, on the reverse strand, counting down.
CCTGACCCACCTCGCCGACCGCCTCTCGGATCACTTCGAGACCAAGGTGAAGGTGGACTTGGGGCGGCGCAAGGGGCGCATCGTCGTCGAGTTCGCCACGATCGACGACCTTGAGCGCATCATCGGCACCATGGCGCCGGAAGCTGTCCGCGCGATGCGAGAAGCCGAAGACTGACCTCTGTTTCACGTGAAACCGACGCCGCCGAGACTCGGACCTTATGTTTCACGTGAAACTGCGTGAGATCGAGCGCCCGGCCAGCCCCATCCTTGGGGCGATGTTTCACGTGAAACGCGGGGCGCTTCGACTGGTTCTGCTTCTGAGGGCGGTCGCCGAGTGCGAGGCGCCTGTCGTCCGTGCTTGTGGTTTCACGCGAAACCTACGATCACTGGCCCAGTGGCGGGGGATCTGACGGCAGCATCGTGACCCGTCTCGGGCCGCTGTTTCACGTGAAACAGCGGCCGCTGTGGCTACGCGGCAGCGGCCTTGTGGATGTCGTCCAGGAAGTCGTCTACGTGCTCTGGGGTCGTGTCGAAGGCGGTCATCCACCGGACGACTGCCGCGGGCTCGTCCCAGTAGTGGAAGAGATAGCGGCTCCGGAGGGCCTCCACGACGGCCGGTGGGACAGTGGCGAAGACGGCGTTGGATTGGACCGGGTAGGTCAGGGAGACGCCGGGCACCTCGGCTATGCCGTCCGCCAGGCGGTTGGCCATCTTGTTGGCGTGGGAGGCGTTCTCGCGCCACAGCTCGTCCGTCAGTAGCGCCGAAAGCTGGGCCGATACGAAACGCATCTTCGAGGCGAGTTGAAGTGACTGGCGGCGGAGGTAGGGGATGCCCGGGGTGAGTGAGGGGTCGAGGATGACCACCGCCTCCGCGGCCAGGGCGCCGTTCTTGGTGCCGCCGAAGCTGAACACGTCCACACCTGCGTCCGTCGTGATGGTCCTCAGATCGCAGTCGAGGTGGGCGGCGGCGTTGGCGAGCCTGGCGCCGTCCACGTGGAGGCGTAGACCCGCCGCGTGTACGGTCTCCGCGAGGGCGGCGATTTCGTCGGGGGAGTAGCAGGTGCCGAGCTCGGTGGCTTGGGAGATGGAGACGACCGAGGGCTGGGGTTCGTGCGGATTGCCGACCACGCCCAGCCGGGACTCGATGTCTTCGGGGCGGAGCTTGCCGTGCTCGGTGGGGATCGTCACCAGCTTGACACCGAGCAGGCGCTCCGCCGCTCCCGCTTCATGGGTGGCGATGTGGGCGCTGTCGGCACAGAAAATGGAGTTGTAGCGGCCGAGTACCAAGGACAGCCCGACCATGTTGGCGCCTGCTCCGTTGAGCACCGCGAACCCCGCAGCGCCCGAGCCGAACACCTCCTTGATCCTGTCTTCGAATGCCGAGGTCCAACGGTCGTCACCGTAGGCGGGTGCGTCCCCGTGGTTGGCCGCGGCTATGGCTTCCAGAACGGTCGGGTGCACGCCCGCGTGATTGTCGCTGGCAAAGCTCTTGTGGTACATCGAATCGATCGGCACACGGTAAGGCTACTTACTCGCTCCCGACCGGAGTTCTGCACGGTTGTCGTCTGGTGGCGGGGAGGGTGAGGGGCACGGATTGGGCGTGCCGCACCGGTGCCGCGCCTTGCCCCGGCGCCGTCGGGCGATGTGGTGCCGAGCGGGTCGGTGGACGTGATGGGCTGAGCGTCTGAAGGGGAGGGGCACTTGGCGCCTCAGGTGCCGGCGGCGCCCCGCGGCGGCTTTCCGGAGCGAGGCGTCGACAGCTCGGTGCTGCGTCGCCCGTCTCCCCGGTGGCGCCGTGTCGGCCGTCTGCTGTGTGGTCCATGCAGAGCGTCTGCCGTGTGCCGTCGCGTGGTGCCGTGCAGGGCGTCGTCTGCTTCATGTGTCGTGGCGCGAGGCTTGAGGTGCTGTGGCGGGCGCCGTCCTTGAGGCGGTGACCCCGCCTCGCAGCACGGCACCAGCGAGCCGGAGAGAGGGGGCTAAGCCTGGGCGCGGGATGCCGCGTTCTGGAGGAGGGTGCGGCAGAGGTCGCCCAGGTCTTGACCGGCGGCCTCGGCGGCCATCGGCAGGAGGGACGTCTCCGTCATCCCCGGGGCCACGTTGACCTCCAGGAAATGCGGGGTGCCCGCCGCGTCCACGATCAGATCCGTACGGGAGATGTCGCGGAGACCGAGCGCCGTGTGGGCGGTCACCGCCGTCTCCGCGCACGCCGCGGCTGCCTGGGCGGACAGGCGGGCGGGAGCGAAGAACTCCGTGTGCCCGGCCGTGTAGCGGGCCGCGTAGTCGTAGACGCCCTCGTCCGGGACGATCTCGACGGCGGGCAGGGCCACCGGGCCGTTGCCCAGATCCACGACGGAGACCGCCACCTCGACGCCCTCCACGTAACGCTCGATCAGCGCCGTGTCGCCGTACGCGAAGCAGCCGACCATCGCGGCGGGCAGCTCCTCCGCCGTGCGCACGATGGAGGCGCCCAGCGCCGACCCGCCACGGGCGGGCTTGACGAACAGGGGGAGGCCGAGTCGCTCCACGATGCGGCCCAGCACCGCCGTGGCGCCGAGGTCGTGGAAGGTCTCCTTCGGCAGCGTGACCGACTCCGGCGTCCGCAGGCCGACGGAGCGCACGACGGCCTTGGCGGTGGGCTTGTCGAACGCCACCCGGCACGCGTCCGGGTCGGCGCCCACGTAGGGGACGTTGAGCAACTCGAGGACGGAACGGATGGCGCCGTCCTCGCCCGCACCACCATGGAGGGTCACGAACACCGCATCGGGCGGGTCCGCGAGGATGGACGGCACGAGGGAGGCGTCGGTGTCGCGGGCCTCCACATCGACGCCCGCCGCACGCAGCACCTCGCTGACTCGGCGACCGGAGCGAAGGGACACCTCTCGCTCATAGGAGAGACCTCCGGCCAGCACGAGCACGTGGCCCAGATCGCTCATCACTTCTCCTCCGCTGATCGCACGCGCCGCTGTCCAACCGTACCGCCATGGCGTCGTCGCCAGGCACGGAGCCAACGCCTGGCGCGTCTGACTGATGGCATGCGGCGGCGCGATGCCCGAAGGGGGCGGGGCCGCCGTGGTGCCGGCCCCGCCCGAGAAAGAAACCAGGAAAGGACTAGGCCCAAGACCACTTAGTTAGCGATTTCGTGGTGTCGTCAAATCGGCGGAAACAGCAACAGAGCCCCTGCTAGAACAGTGTCGACCAAGATC